>NZ_JALCZV010000002.1:182673-256796 GCF_023373925.1 Fibrobacter sp. HC4
TGCCCCGAAGGTTGGCACCTGCCTAACGATGACGAGTGGAATACTTTGTGGACCGCCGTCGGTGGAACCAGCACCGCCGGTTTAAAGCTGAAATCTACTAGCGGTTGGTCTGGTGGTGGCAACGGCTCCGATTCCTTTGGCTTCGCTGTTTTGCCGGCGGGCAGCCGCAACTACGGTGGCAATTTCAGCTACGGGGGCAACTTCGCATACTTCTGGAGTTCTACAGAGTACGATAGTAGCTACGCGTACGATTGGTACTTCTACTACGGCTACGGCAGCGTGAACCATAACGACTACGATAAGACCTTCGGGTTTTCCGTTCGCTGTCTTCGGGACTAAAGCGATGGTGAGTGATGCATAGGCAAGCTTGCTTGCCTATATATCCGAACCTGAGCGTAGGCGCTTTAGCGCCCTTTTTGTATAAAATGAAAACCCCCAGCTATGCTGGGGTGTTCAAGTAAAGCCTTCTGGCGATCATGAAAAAAGAAATCCTTTGGCTAAATTGATGGTGCGGTCTGCCAACTGCATCACAATAAAACCAAAGGATTAATATGAATAATAGAAATACAACTGCACATACAACGTGGAATTGCAAATATCACATTGTGTTTGCCCCAAAATTTAGAAGGAAGGTTTTCTACGGGGAACGCAGACTTGAGATAGGAAAGATTCTGAGAAGATTGTGCGAATGGAAGGATATTGAGATTGTTGAAGCCGAAGTCTGCGTTGATCATGTACACATGTTGCTTTCGATTCCCCCGAAATACTCGCCATCATCAATCATCGGATACCTGAAGGGCAAAAGCAGTTTGATGATCAATGAGAAATATCCTGAATTACAGAAAAAATATCGAAGCCGAGTACGGAGAACAGTTAGTCCTATTCGGAAAGAAATAACCCGTTTACGGGTAGCCGGGTAAGGACCATCGCAGGTGGCAGACTGCGTACGCGTGTTAGCGCGTGCCGTAACATAGGGCTTTGCCCGTCTATGAAGAACCACCGGCTTTTTTTGCCGGTGGGTTCCTTTTTTATGCAGGAAATAATAAATAAAAAATTTTTTTTGTCTGAAAAAAATAAACTTACTTTTTGTAGACAAAATCATTTTTTTTTCTTACATTTACCGCGTCTTTTTTTAAAAGGAGTGAGTATGAGTGCTCAGTTTAGTAAATATGCAGTAGTTGCATCTGCTGTTATTTTGGGATTGTCTGCTTGCGGTGATGAATCTACCGTATCTGACGGAGGATCTAACGTCTCGATTCTTGACGAGAAGCTTGGTGAATGCAGCGAAAGCAACCAGGGCGCAATGGCCTATGTGACTGATTCCGCTGCCCTGTATTTCTGTGCTGATGGGGAATGGGTTCCCCTGAAGGGCCAGGATGGCGAAGACGGCAAGGATGGTAAGGACGGCAAGGATGGCAAGAATGGCGCAAGCTGTACTGCCAAGGTCGTTGATGACGGCGTCGAAGTTAGCTGCGATGGCAAAGTCGTAGGCACCATCAAGAATGGTGAAGACGGCAAGAATGGCGAAAACGGCAAGAACGGCGAAGATGGCAAGAACGGCGAAGACGGCAAGAACGGCGAAGACGGCAAGAACGGCGAAGACGGCAAGAAAGGTGACAAGGGTGACAAGGGTGACAAGGGTGATAAGGGCGACAAGGGCGACAATGGCGACAACGGCACCAGCTGTACAGCCGAAATCATTAATGAAGGCATCGAAGTTAGCTGCGATGGCGAAGTCCTAGACACCCTCAGGAACGGCAAGAGCGCCTTCGAACTGGCTGAATCCGAATTGTCCTTGGAAGACTGGCTTGCCAGCCTGAAGGGTGATAAGGGTGACAAGGGCGATAAGGGTGACAAGGGCGACAAGGGCGATAAGGGCGAAGATGGCCTTTCCTGCTCTGCATCGCAGATCGAAAATAATGATGGCACGAAGACGACGACCATCACTTGCGAAACCGCCGAAGGCGAATCTGCCGAATATGTGGTGAATGACGGTAAGGATGGTACCAGCTGCAGCATCAGTGACAAAGGCAATGGTGTCGTGAAACTTATCTGCGGTGACAATTCCGTCAATCTCAAAGAGCCCTTGTGCGGAAGCACTCCCTATGATCCGGAAGAATGGATTTGCCTTGACGACGATGAACTTCTTCAAAATACTGCCTCCAGCACAGCAACCTCCAGCGCTGCACCAGCCTACTCCAGCGCGGCCGCTCCGATAATCTCCAGCGCATCCTATTCTAGCGAAGCCGCTCCGAGCTCTAGCGCATCTGTTCCGAGCTCCAGCGCTGCACCTGCCTACTCCAGCGCGGTCGCTCCGATAATCTCCAGCGCATCCTATTCTAGCGAAGCTGCTCCGAGCTCTAGCGCATCTGTTCCGAGCTCCAGCGCTGTACCGGAAGTATTTGAATACAGCTCCAGCGCGGCCGCTCCGATAACCTCCAGTGCAGCCCCCTCCTGTGAAGAGACTGTTAAGGGTACCTATATCGATACTCGCGATGAGCATGAGTACAAGACAGTGACCATCGGTGATCGGACATGGTTTGCTGAAAACATTCAATATGGTGCTTCTGACGTCAAGACAAAAGAACATACTAGCGGTGGACAACTGCTTTATTACGGTGTAATTGGTGTTTGCCCTGAGGGTTGGCGTTTGCCGTCGAAGGCTGATTTTGAGGATCTAATCGCTCGTGCCACATGTGGGGGAACCGGCGATCCGTCCGAAGTTTTGAGATCCACGACATGGGGCGGAACTGATGAACTGGGATTCAGTGTCGTTCCCGCAGGTAATTGTGGAACGACCGATTGTTGGAATTCTGACAAGTATACGGCATTCTGGACGACTGATGCTGATCCGGTGGAATTAAGAACGTATACCACCTTGTCTTTTGACTATGCTAATGATGACCCTGATACAGAAAAAATGTTTTTGGGTAAAACTAAGACAGATTTTGGAATATCCATCCGTTGCGTAAAGGATAAAGAAGAATAACTGTTTAATTCTCAAAAGCCCGCTGGTTTTAGTGCCGGCGGGCTTTTTTTACTACTGGTTTCAAAAAAACTCACCCGCAGTATATAACCGCGGGTGAGATTTTTTTCTGAAAGAAATCTGAATCTTAGGGCTTTGGGATTGCAAGCTTCCTGATCTGTTCTTCGGTCAGACCGGAATAGGCTACAATCTTTTCCATAGGCTCGTTTTGATTAAGCATCCTGCGGGCGGCTTTCTTGGCAGCCTCTTCTTCTTCCCTGAGAACGTCGCCGACAGTCTTGTAATTGGGACGAACGAAATCCATCTTGAATGCCTCCATAAAGTTGGCTCTTAACCATCCTTTCAAATATACATCCATCTGGTACAGTAAGTCAAGGGCTTCCGATTTGGGCAGTTCCTTGTGGATTCGGTCCAGTACTTTAGAGAATGTCTCCCGAGAATTGTCTGGATTCCAGATGTACTTCATGGCGCAGATGAAGGCTGCAAGGCGCGCCCCGAATCCGTTCAGAGATTCGTCAGAAACCTCCTTCACGTTCAGCAGGATGCACTTGAAGGGGTGCAGATACCTCTGGAGTTCCTTGGGGTACGCCTGCAGCTTTTTAAGCGGGTCCCAGTTGTCCTTGCCATTGTAGAGGATGATTGCCACGGAGGGAATCACCTTTTCCGCATTGGCCTTCAGCTGGTTTTCCATCAGATAGTAGTGGTACTTGCGGAGCTGATCCATGACGCCATCGTCGCTGGAGGATTTGTGCTCCACCAGGAAGCCGACGCAGACCTGAACCGGTTTGGCCTTGCCCGTCAGAAATTCCTGACGAACTTCGGCGATAAATACCAAGTCCGCATAACCAGTCTTTTCTGTGTTACTGTAATCGCCGGGAACCTGCCCTCGGGTCACCTCCTGAATTCAAGGGTGACCTCGGTTTAGATTGTTGTAAAGAAGGTGCCAATCCAAACTGCGGAAAATGCAGGTTAAAGGTTGAAGCTATGTAAAAAAAATCTGCATTCGCAGATGAATACGATATATGAAAAAATCTGCACTCGCAGATAGACGGAATATATGAAACTTAGAACAAACTGTCAAGCGAGATGCTGCAGAAAAATCATGAAGTTTTTTGATGCACAACTGTAAAATCTTGGGGAAGCTTAAAGTTCATAATTCCTATATTGTATCCTATGAATCATTCAATTAGTGAAAAACTGTTTGCTGAAGCAAAGTCCCTGATGCCGGGTGGTGTCAATAGTCCTGTTCGAGCCTTTGGAAACGTGGGGGCAACTCCTCCCTTTATCGCTCGTGCCAAGGGTAGCCATATCTATGATGTCGATGGAAACGACTATGTGGACTATGTGGGTTCCTGGGGCCCCATGATGTTGGGCCACGCTCACGATGCCGTTATCAAGGCTGTTGCCGAAACGGCTCAGAATGGCCTTAGTTTTGGCGCACCCTGCGGTCTGGAATCTGAACTTGCAAAATTGGTGATGCAGTTGGTTCCCAGCATCGAGATGATTCGTATGGTGAACTCCGGTACCGAAGCTACCATGAGTGCCATCCGTGCTGCCCGTGGCTTTACCGGGCGCGATAAGATTATCAAGTTTGAAGGTTGCTATCATGGTCACAGCGATAGCCTGCTGATCAAGGCCGGCTCCGGCATGCTGACTACGGGCAAGCCCAGCAGTAAGGGTGTTCCCGCAGACCTTGCCAAGTATACTTTGACGCTCCAGTACAATGATGTGGCTCAGGTTCGCGAAACTTTCAACGCCATCGGTGATGAAATCGCAGGCGTTATCGTGGAACCGGTGGCTGGCAACATGGGCGTTGTTCCTGCGACTCAGGAATTCCTCCAGGCTCTTTCCGAAGAAACCAAGAAGCATGGCTCCATCCTGATTTTCGATGAAGTGATGACCGGCTTCCGTGTGGGTGTTCATTGCGCCCAGGGCCTTTACGGCATTAAGCCGGATCTGACCACCTTCGGTAAGATCATTGGCGGTGGCATGCCGGTGGGCGCTTATGGCGGCCGCCTGGATGTGATGCAGCAGATTGCTCCCTTGGGCGGAATCTATCAGGCTGGCACCTTGTCCGGCAATCCGGTGGCCATGGCTGCGGGCCTTGCTACCATGGGCGAACTGAGCCGCAATCCGGAACATTACACTCGTGCGGAACGATCCACGACGAACTTGTTAAAAGGCCTCAAGGCTGCTGCCCAGGAAGCGGGTCTCCCTATGACCACAAACCAGGTGGGCTCTATGGGCTGCGTCTTCTTCACTGATGGTCCTGTAAATTGCTTTGCCGATGTTCAGAAGTCTGACTTGGAACTTTTCCGCAAGTATTTCCTGGGAATGTTGGATGAAGGCATTTACTTGGCCCCCAGCCAGTTCGAAGCCATTTTCGTCAGCTCTGCCCACACTGATGCCGACATCGAAAAGACTATCGAAGCTGCCCGCAAGGTCCTAAAAGCACTTTAGCTTAGGTTTAAATCACTTTTTTTGAAAAAAGACTGCTTTTTGAACTATTAAGAACTAAATGTGTTGTATTTATAACATAATTTTATGATTAATAGGAGATTAAAAATGAAAAAGATTGCTCTCGCACTTGCTGCTATGGGTTTGGCAGCCATGTTTACTGCTTGCGGTGATGACTCTTCCTCTAGCGGTGGTAAGATTATATCTTGCGATATGAAGACTGAACGCGTTTTTATGGGTGAAACCCTTACTTCGCATTCCTGTGCTGAAATTTCTTCCAATGCTGATGCTGCTGATGAGTTGGAAAAAAGCTGTGTAGGTGCACCGGATTTCGGAATTACAGCTACTAAGGGTTCTGGCTGCGCCGGTGGCGAAAAGAAGAAGTGCGATTCTCCTGACGGAAGTGGTGCTGTGTACTTCTACGACGCTGATGCCGCCGACTCCAGTTGTGATAACCTCTTGGGCGGTGAAGACTAATAATTAGTCTTTCTAAATCAAGTTTCACATATAAAGGTTTCCTGATGTCAGGAAGCCTTTTTTGCTTTTAGAGTAATAAAACTAGACTTTTATTTCTATCTTGTTCCCCAAAATTTGAAAAACTCCTAGGAACTTATATGGAAAAGAAGACGAGTATTTTTACCAACGGAATCATTTGGTTTGGTGTAGCCATCTCCGTTTCTGAAATTGAATGTGGTATCGAGATTGGGGCTTCCAATACCCCCGATGGTTTGTGGCTCCCGCTGATTCTTGGTCATGTCTTGGGCGGTATCATGCTGTACTTTGTGGGACTTATCGGTGCCAGGGTCCGCTTGAACGCCATGGAGACTACGGCTTCCACTTTTGGTAAGTACGGTTCCAAGTTTTTTGCCTCGTTGAACTTGCTGCAGCTTATTGGCTGGATTGCAGTTCTGAATGCCCAGGGTGCCATGGCTTTGGCGGGTTTGAACTTGCCGGTTTCATTCCCGTTGACTTGCATTATCTTGGCTGTGCTTATTGCGGCCTGGGTTTTTGTGGGGCTTCGCCGTACCCAGAAGATCACCACGGTGGTCATGGGCTTGCTGGCCGTTCTTTTGGTGGTGCTTACCGCGAAGTTCTTTGGCCTGGGTGGTGCCGCGGCTACGGTAGCTTCCAGTGGAGCAGCCTCTAGTCTTCCTACCTTCAATTTCTGGACGGTCTTTGAGATCTCCATTGCCATGCCCCTTTCCTGGCTGCCGGTAATTTCTGACTATACCAAGGACGTGGCTCGCCCCAGGGCGGCAACTGCGGTTTCTGCCATTGCCTATTCTGCCGCCAGCTTCTGGATGTACTTTATTGGCCTGCAGATTGCTGGTCTTGGTGTAGGGACCAACATCGCCCAGGCAATTCTTTTGGCTGGCATCGGTATCCCAGGCATTCTGATTGTCGCCCTTTCTACGGTGACGACCAACTTTTTGGCCGCCAACTCTGCAGGTGAATCGGCCAAGGCCATTGTGGGTAGGCTGAATCCCAAGGTTACGGGAGTCGTGGTTTGCGCCCTCAGTACGGTTCTTGCTATTTGGGGAATCGTGGACCACTACATTCATTTCTTGTATCTGATCGCTTCTGTATTTGCGCCCATGGCGGCTGTTCTTCTGGTTTCGTTCTTCTTTGTGAAGGAACATCTCGAAAGAAAGTGTTTCTGGATCTGGAATTTGTTTGCCTGGCTGGTGGGTTTTGCATCTTACCAGGTGGCTGTAAATACTGGCTTTGATGCTGTTGGTCCCACTTTGCTTGCGGTTGCAATTTCTGCAGCACTGACATTTGCTGCAAAAATCAAGAAGTAGTTTTTTCTATATTTTTATCGATGATGAAAAAATATTTCATTGTTATATTTTAGGAAAGAAAATTTCAAAATCTTTAGGAGAATAAATGAAAAAGTTCTTTATGATTCTTGCTTCTCTGGGTCTTGCCGCCACTATCTCCGCTTGCGGTGATGATTCTTCTTCGTCTCCGTCTGCATCTAACGGTGGGGACAATGGTGGAAACAATGGCGGAAGCAAGTCCGGCAAGGCTTGCCTCAATACATTCAATGATGGTGAAATCCGTTGTTTTACTCACGAGTCTGTAGAGTTCCTTTGCGGTGGCTCCAGTTCGGACTTGAAGTCTTCGGTTTTGGTGGACGCTTGTCCCGAAGGTTATACCATGGAGTGCCCGAATGATGTGGGTGAAGGCGCTACCTACTTTTATCGGGAAGGCATGACGGACTGCCATAAGTTCTAATCAGACATTGTTTGTAATTGATAACCAAGTTATTAACTGATATGGAAATGGAAATCCAAACTGAGGATTTCCATTTTTTATATTTAGCCAAGTAAAAAGAGGATAATCATGATCGTTTCTTGGATGACCACCAATAAGTGTAACTTGACCTGTAAGCATTGCTACCAGAACGCTGGTGGTACCAGGGATCGAGAACTGACAACGGCCGAAGGCCACAAGCTCATTGATGAAATCACCAAGGCCGGTTTCAAGATCATGATTTTCAGCGGTGGCGAACCCATGACCCGCCCGGACATTTTGGAACTGGTGGAACATGCTTCCAGGAATGGTCTCCGTCCGGTGTTCGGTACTAACGGTACCATGATTACCGCCGAATTGGCCCAGGGACTTAAGAAGGCCGGAGCCATGGCCATGGGCATTAGCATTGACAGTATCGATCCCAAGCGTCATAATGATTTCCGTGGCTTGGACAACGCTTTTGAACTGACCATGGCTGGTATCGAAAACTGCAAGGCCGCAGGTCTCCCGTTCCAGATTCATACCACCATTATGGATTGGAACCAGGGGGAAATCCTGGAAATTATGGATTGGGTCAAGAGCATCGGTGCTGTAAACCATCAGATTTTCTTTTTAGTGCCGGTGGGACGTGGCAAGGAAATTGCGGATCATGCACTTCATGTAGCGGAGTACGAAAAGTTGCTCCGCAGCATTATGGAAAAGAGCCGCACTCTGGGTATTCCTGTAAAGCCTACTTGTGCGCCTCAGTTCCTGCGCATTGCTGACCAGTTGGGCATCAAGACTCGCTACACCCGCGGTTGCCTTGCCGGGCTGGATTATTGCATTGTAAATCCGGTGGGCCTCGTTCGCCCTTGTGCTTACATGCTTGAAGACGCAGGCGATGTTCACGATACGCCCTTTGACGAAATCTGGGCCAATGCGGAAGTTTTCAAGAAACTGCGTACCAAGGCTTACGAAGGGGCTTGCGGCAAGTGCAAGTTCAATGACCGTTGCGGAGGCTGTCGCGCCCGTGCCGCCTACTATCACGATGGCGACTATATGCAGGAAGATAACAACTGCGCCTATGGAAGAGGCTTGAAGTAGACTGAAATATTCGGGATCACGTTTGGGTATAAGATGAGGTGTTTATGTCAGACGTAAAAGAAAGTGAAATTTCGGAACTTCGTGAAAAGGATCGTGAGCACGATGCTCGCCTTGATTCCCTGAGCTCACAGAATCAGAGTCAGGAATTCAAGTTGAAGTCTCAGGTGGCCAAGGATCGCGAACATGATTTTCGCCTTGATTCCATTACCAACAAGAATGATGCACAGGATCAGGAACTCCATCGTCAGGCCATCAAGGACGAAGAACACGATAATCGTTTCGAGGGTCTTGAATCCCGTTGTGCCGCCCTGGAAAAGCAGGTGAGGTTCTTGATCAAGTTGCTTCCCGAAAATATTCGACCCGATGCAGAGCTGCCTAAGGAGCCGAAGTCTCCGATTTCAATTGTCTCTTTATCGTTAGCTGTTCTTGCCCTGATTATCTCCATTATTTCTTTGTTTGTATAATTCCTTTTTAGTTTGTTTATGGCCGATTCCCTAGAAAACCAGAATGCTGAAGACGAACGCTTTATGCGTATGGCCTTGCGTGAGGCCGAAAAGGCTTTTGATGAACGTGAAATTCCCATTGGCTGCGTTATCGTAAAGGACGGTGTGGTCATAGGGAAGGGGCATAATCAGATCGAGATGCTGAAGGATGCCACGGCCCATGCCGAAATTCTGACTATCGGTACGGCGGCCAATGCGCTGGATAACTGGCGTTTGGATGGTTGCACTCTCTATGTGACTTTGGAACCGTGTCCCATGTGTGCCGGCGCCATTTTGAACAGCCGTGTCGGTCGCGTTGTGTATGGTTCCCCGGATACCTGTTTCGGTGGCTGCGGCACGACCATTGACGTGATTGCCAATAATGCCCTGAAAAGGGTGGTTCCCGTGACGGGCGGGGTTTTGGCAGGGGAATGTTTGGGGCTGTTAAAGCTGTTCTTTCAGCGGATGCGCCTTGAAAAGGGTGACTCTGGCGCCAAACCGCCTGTGTCGTAATTTGAAAAAAATTAAATTTTACTTATGAATTTCTTTAAGCTTTTCGCCAGCTCTGCTGCGCTCATGTTTTTGTGTTCCTGTGACGGTAACGAATTTACTTTGGCTTTTAATACCCAGAACGTTCCGCCCCAGACTTATTACCTGGAATCTTCCCTGAATGCCATTTTGCCGATGGATACGGTGACTGGCACTCCCGAGGCCATGAATACACATCTGGTGGTCAAGGCTACCAATACTTTGGTGACCGCCTATGATGATGGGGCTGCCAAGTTCCAGATGAAGATTGATTCTGTGGACTACAAGTCCGACAAGCGTTCTGTGGATGAATTCCGCAGCATGGAACGTTATATGTCCACGGAACATTTCCAGTTCAAGATGGCCAAGGACGGCATTGTCAGCAATGCGGTCATCGAAGATTCCGTGATGCTCGGAACCGAAGCCCTGGATTTGATCCGCCTGTTCCTGAAGGTGCAGCCGTTGCTGCCGGGTAAGCCTGTTGCCGTTGGCGAAACCTGGGAACGTCCCATGGATATTCCGGGCAACAACAAGGCCAATACGGTGGTGTACAAGGCATTTACCCTGCAGGACCAGTATGTTCACGACGGCGTGCAGATGGCAAAGATCGGCATGAACCTGAAGTACAAGGAAGTGGCCGACTCTACTGCCGACGTTCGTATGTCCAGCAAGGGCTTTATTGTGGGTTCCGGAACGATTCTGTTTGATATGACCCACGGGGCCATTTCTTCTGTGAACCTGGAACTGACTGGCGACCTGGCAGTAAGCGACCTGGTGGCCGAAAGTGTTATTCCCGAAATGCACGTGATCCAGAAGATCAAGTTGAGGAGTGAATTTTGATTTTGATTCCTAAGCGAGTTGCGGGGGTTATTGCAGCTGCGCTGACTGCTCTTTCTGTGTGCGGTCTTGCCGTGGCTGGTGAGATGCCTTTCCCGCAGATCGAGAACGGCAAGGTTACTCTTGTGGAGGCTGACAGCCCTTACCTTCTGGAACAGGGGGTGGTGTTCTCTGCTAATGATACCTTGATGGTGGAACCGGGTGTTACCGTTTTGATGGGTGAATACGCCAAGCTGATGCTTCGCGGTTCCGTAAAGATTTCCGGTACCGACGAGAAGCCTGTGGTGTTCCGCAGTGCCGACTCTAGCGAAAGCTGGAACGGTCTACATTTTGTTTCTTCTAGCCGTCCTTTCGAAGTGAAGAACCTGGTGGTGGAGAATGCCTTCCGCAATACGGTGTTCCGCTCCAAGGGTATTTTCGAAAGTGTGCAGTTCATTAACAACTACTATGGCCTGTGGATCGACGACGTGCCCGAGGTTTTCCTGGCCCGTTGCGAATTCACCCGCAACCGTTTTGCCCTTTCTGTGCGTGCTGGTCAGGTGATGTCTGCCGAAACCAAGATTTCCAACAATGTTTACGGCCTCTATCTTGAAGCCGGTGGAAAGTTTGACGGTGATAAGAGCTTGATCAATAACAATCTTGAAGCCGATGTCCGCAGCGAAGTGGAAGAAATGGCTGGCAAGGGCAAGCGCGTGAACCGCAGTATTTGGCATCGTATCGAAACGGCTTTCTAGGGAGCATCTGGCGTAGTGCAGGAAAATTTCCGCAGATCAATTCGAAAGATGACGGGCAACAGTGTCCGTCTGACGGTGCGCCCTAACCGTTCCTCCATGGTGGCAACGCTGTCGCAGTCCATGATGGTCACTTGGTCCATCGTGCTGTACGAACATCTTGATGCCATGCTGAACGACCCGTCTGTGAACGTAGGAACGTCGGAATTGATTTCGTATAGCGAAACCGCTTATAAGTTGGCCGATGCCAGCTTCCCTCAGATTATCGCTGATGCAAATAAGCTTTACGATGAATTCCGCACCAAGTGGATGCAGCGTTTTTCTACTGATGAAGTGATGCGACTCCTTTTGGAAGGAGGTGACTTTTTGCATCATGACGAAGAAAAGGGTTGGTATCTGACGGTCAAGAACAGCAAACAGGATATTAATGCCTTCTATTCGGCAACCATCCATTTGCTGGTGAGCGATGCGGAACCTCTGTTTGTGCGTATGCATGGCCGCGTGATGCAACTGCAGGAAAAGTTGTGCAAGTACTGGCATAGCGAATCCGCCGTAGACGCCATGTCCAAGTTGCTGCCCAGTCTAGAAGCTTCCTTGCGCGATAAGGAAAACTCCATGGTGGTTTCGTTGCGCAGTTCCTTGAACGCCCTGGCCAAGAAGCGTTTTGCTGCGGCCTTTGCTACCAAGGGTAATACTCATTACTACAGTTCTGCCGCTTCCTGTGCCCGTAATGTAGGTCGTTACTGGAATCCCCATTACGCATACGAAAATGGCTTCCTGGCCTTTACCGATGATTTTTGTGATTATGCCCGCGGACTTACCATTCAGGTAATCGAGTGGTACCAGAGCAAGTGGGCTATGTTCCTTCGCGGATTCAACCGCGGTCAGATGAATTTGTTTGAAACCCAGGCCTCTTTTAAGGCTTAATGAAATGCAGGTAAAAAATGAAGAGTGCATTTAGTTCCATCTTATTACTCACCATTGTGGGCCTTGTCGTTTTGGTGGCAGGCGCATTGTACTTTGGCGCTCCGCTGTTTGGCTGGGTGATCATGGGCGCAATCTTTGTCGTGTTCGTGATGGAACAGCTTCTGGCTCTTAAGAAGTTGAACTTGATCGAAGCTGAAAACCTGGTGCTAGACGAATGCGAAAGCCGCGGTTCTTACAGTGTGTCTGGCGAAGGCGTTGTGGCTAACCGCATTCAGCTGGCCAACCGCCTGATGACAAAAAGGATTCGTCTGGATTCTCCCATCGCTTTCGAAGTGCTCAACAGCAATGTGGGCATTAACGTTCCCCGTAGCGCTGGCGGTACCGTTATTCTGCTGGGCCTTATGGGAACCTTCTTCGGTTTGATGTATTCCGTGGCCACAGCCGGTGGTGCCATCGACAATTCTACCACCCAGGGAACTTTGGATACTATCCAGCTTTTGTTCCAGGGTATGAAGGGTATTTTCGGTACTAGCCTTTGTGGTTTGTTTGCCGCCTTGATTTTGAATACTAGCCGCTCCCTGTTGCTCAATGCCCGCGATTCCTTTATGGCCCGCCTGGATACCATGACTTTGAATCTTCAGGGCGAAACCGGTGACGAACTGGAACAGAACAAGAATGAACTGGAACGTCTGTTTGACGCTGTGGAAAAGAATCTGGCCAAGGTGACTTCTGCTGTGCAGGATGGCCTGGGTGGTATTGTGGCTAAGGTGGGCGAGGAACTGACCGCCGCCACCACCATGATGAACCAGAATGTTTCTGATTCCGTGGCCAAGGTTTCTGCTAACGTGAATGCCTCTGTAGAAAAGGTTTCTGCAGAAATGTCTGCTTCCGTGAAGACTTTGAATGAATCTCTGGCTTCTGCCATGAGCGGCATGAACGAATCCGTCAAGGATCTGGGTAGCTCTGTTAGCGCTTCTATTTCTACTGCATTTGCTCCCATGGAAAACAGCGTGAAGGCTCTGTCTGCTTCTGTGGAATCTATTCCGTCTAAGCTTGAAGATCAGCTGAACGGCCTTTCTTCTGCACTGGATTCTGGTCTTGGCGATATTGCCAGCGGCGTGAAGGCTGGCCTTAACAGTGTGGCTGACGATGTGAAGTCTGCCCTGAGCGATGTTTCTGGCAGCGTTTATGATGGCCTTTATAAGGTTAGCGAATCTGCCCAGAGTTCTCTGGCCGATACTTCCAACAGCATTGCAGATTCCATTTCTGAACAGGTCAAGCAGTCCAACGAACAGTGGAATGAATTCATGCAGCGCCTGGAAGAACGTACCAATGCCAATGTGGATGCCCAGCGCGATGGTCTTGAAACTCTCAAGAACGTTGCCCTTCAGGTGGCCGAAAAGGCTCAGGCCGGTTCTGCAGAACTTTCCGCTTCTGTTTCCGAAAAGCTGGCTGGCCTCTCCAGCGATATCCTGGGCGCCTTCCAGAAACTTTCCGAAACTTCTGCAACTCTGCTCGAAGCCCAGAAGGCTCTTACCGTCAGCATCGACGAACGCGTTGTCAAGGAAAAGGAAGCAACCGACGCTCTTGGCGGCAACATCGTAGAAACGGCAGAACTCATGCGAGTCAACCAGTCTGAACTGAGCGCCAACCTTGAAATGCTCCGCGCTGGTCTTGAAACCATTCTTGAAAAGCTCAGCGGCGATACTGCAGAACGCGACGAAGAAGAAAACTTCATCGAACATCTGAATCAGTCTCTGGAAGCCTTCCACGAACGTGCCAGCGAAGTGCTTATGGAAAATGCGGTCAAAACTCAGGAAATCCTGTTGGAAGTTCTGGAACAGACTCAGCGTCCGGGCTCTTACTCTGTTGCATCCGCCTCTTCCGAAGAGAACAAGGTCGAGGAATAATCTATGCGTTTCAAGCGAGACGAAAACAGCAATCCCTGGATGGCCTACACGGACTTGGGCGTTGCCCTGGTGTCGTTGTTCATCTTGGCTTTTGTGGCCATGGCGACCCTCAAGGAACAGAAGGCCGAAGACCTTACCCGTACCGAAGAGGAAGTGCTGAGCTGTCAGGAAGAAATGCGCAAGATTGCCGCTGAACGTAACGCCCTTCTTTCCAAGAGTTTGCAGACCTCTATCGAGGCTGGCCTTATTGCCCTGGAAGGGGGTAAGATCCAGATTCAGGCATCCTTCCTTTTCCCGGTGAACGGTGCCGACCTGACCAACGAAGGTGTGGGCGTGATTAAGGGAATCAGCAAGGGCCTTCTTGACGCACTGGATTCTACGGATGTAATCATGGTTAGCGGTTTTACTGATGACATTCCCATCAAATCCAATACTTATACCAACTGGAATCTTTCTACGGAACGTGCAGTGAATGTGGTGAAGACCTTGATTGCCCAGGGATTCCCCCCGGATCGTCTTTTTGCCGCAGGCTTTGGCGAACACCAGCCCAAGTATCCTAACGATACCGAAGAACATCGCCGACTGAACCGCCGCGTAGAAATTGGCGTGACCCCGCTCCAGATGATGGATAAGAAGCAGTAAGGCTTGATACTGAAGGATTTTTATGCAGGACCGTTTGGAATCTTTACGACAGAGTGTAGATGCTATCCGCAAGACCGGAAAGCTGCCGCATTGGCGTATGGTTTATGCCGACAACCTGCTGAATCGTGCCGGTGAGTATATCGCCGTTGACCGTCTGCCCGAAGCAGGCATGGTGGCCGAAAAGCTGGACCGCTGGATTGCGACCCATACGCCCAAGGTGGAGACCGACAACCGATTTGCCGAAAGCCCCTTGCTCATCTGGAATGAATCTCTGCTGTCCCAGATTTCCGAAAGAATCAAGCAGACTCTTTCTTCTAAGCGCCAGTTGATTCCCGCAACGGAACGTGACGCCACCTTGCGCCGCCTGACTCAGGTTGAAGCCTGGATCAAGGCTGGTGAATTCCTGCTGGCTCACGATGAACTGCTGGCCCTCCGTGCCGCCCTGATTTCCCGTTTGCGCCGAAGCTATCGTGCCCGCATCGTGGCCAAGTCCGCCTATCAGGGGAATGTTTCCATTCCTACGGGCAGCCTGGTTGGTCCTTACAATGCCCGTCATACTTTGGAAGAAACCTTCCATGTGGTGGGCGAACGCGACCCCATCTGGGTAGAAGACTTCCTGGAAATCTATAACGACTTGTTCCGTATTGTGGAGCGCCTGGTTCCGCAGGATAAGAAGTAGTCTTCTAAAAAACAAGCTTTATAAAAATGAACCGTGGCTTTGGGGTCACGGTTTCTTTGTATGAATTTATAAAACAGGCGATGTATACAAACTTATTCTATTTTTGTTTCGCGGTATGTAGGATTGTTCAAATAAACTATCTTTGGGCTCCACTAAAGGAGAACATAGAAATGAAACATTCTAATTTTTTAGCCGCAATGCTTGCGGTACTTTTTTTTGTTGCGGAAACTTTAGCTGCGACTTCTGAAAGCAATTCATTTTTCAATAAACTTCCCAAAATCGAAAGAAAGGGACCGGCTGCGTGGGCGAACATAAAGGCAAACCAAGGCAATGGTCCCCAATTTATGCGAAAGCCTTCGCCCCTGGGCTATACTGCCGGAACCAATAAATTTCCGGTGGTTCTGGTGTATGACAATTCCGAGCACCGATCAGACCTCTCGGACTTTGATGACATGCTGAATGAGGTCGGTTATTCCAGGAATAATTATCTTGGTTCTATCCGTGACTATTTTATCGATCAGTCTGTGGGAAAGTTTGTGCCTGAGTTTGATGTGTATACAGCGAAGCTGGACGAGGAATTCAGCTTCTATGTTGGTTTTGGCTTAGATAGCTTGGTTAAAGAAGTCGCCGCCAAGTTGAAGGAAAATGCAGCCTTTAATGCAGCAAAATATGATGCTGATGGTGATGGCGAGGTTGATAACCTTTCTGTTGTTTTTGCAGGAACCTTGGGAAAAGAGGATGAAAAACGCGCACAGTCCTACATGAGCTACCTTGGGAGCGTAGATGCAGGAAATGGAAAGAAGTTCAATACCCACATCATAATTTGGGGCAATGGTGCTGTATTTTCTCCTTTTGTTCATGAGTTTGGCCATGCTTTAGGATTGTATGACCTTTATAGCACAAATGGCGTGGATTTAAATTGGGTAAAAACATGGGGTGTTCAAGCTCCTGGCGTACACGGCTGGGGCGTGATGACTTTGGGAGTCCACAGCGGCAACGGATATGTAGCTCCTGGTTATAATGCTTTTGAAAAGAATTTTTTGGGATGGCTGGATTTTGATACCTTGGATTTGAAGGCCGATGTCATTACCATTGAACCTCTGGAAATTTCTAATAAGGCCTATATGATTCCCGTCCCGAATAATCCCGATGAATGGTTTATTCTTGAAAATCGACAGAAAAATAAGTGGGATTTTATATTGCCCAGTCATGGTTTGCTGATCTGGCATGTTGATTATGATGAATATGTCTGGAATAGCTCTTTAAATGACGATGCGTTCCATCAATACGTAGATTTGGTGGAGGCCGGATCGAAGATGGTTCCCAATTTTAATGACGGCGGGAATCAAGAATATCTTGTCGATGATCCGTTCCCTGGTTCAGAAAACGTGACTGAATTTTATGGCTTTAAATCCTGGTCTGGGCTTGATCTTGGAATCAACCTTTATGGCATTATGGAAGAAAACAAGAATATTTGCTTTACTACTAAGAAGGGTGTAAAGGTGACGACTTGTGATGTGAAAAAAGACGCTTTCAAAATTTATGGTTCCTTGCAGCAGACCGTTGAAGAGGACGCCTCTATTGAACCTATAACCATTAGCGGCGTAAAAAGCTACGTTCGTAATTCCTGGATGATTTATTTCTTGAACATAGACTATAATGAATCAGAAGAAACCTTGACCATTACATCTACCGTCCCGAAATACACAAATCCTGTTGTTTATAAAGAAAGCTTCACGATTAACGGGGAAGTGTATGAAGTTTCCTTGGATGTGAAAAAATCAAATCGTGTGTTGACAAGACCCAGTATTGTTGTAGATGAATTTTCAACCAATGAGGATGTTACAGCCTTGTCGGCAATTACGACGTTTAATGTTGAACTCCGTTTGCAAAACGATTACCTTCAGGTATTCGCTTCGGGGGATTCTCACAAGAATGTCGCTATCTTTGACATGCAGGGAAATAAGGTTTATGGGGCAGATTTCAACGGAACGTCCTATGGCGTAAACCTGGCTTCTTTCAAGAATAAGGTTCTCTTGGTCCGTGTTACGGAAAATGGAATCCTGTTGAAGCAGAACCGCATTACTGTGAAATAATTTAAGATAAATTTCTATCAAAAAAAGGCCGCAATCAAATTGCGGTCTTTTTAATGCTCTGTAGATTTCAGGAACGAATCTTACTTCTTAAACTTTTTAAGAAGAGCTTCGGCCTTTGTGAACTGCTGCTTCACGGACTTGGGACCGGTACCACCTTCGATGTTACGGCGGCTGACGCTGTATTCGAAGGTGAGGGTCTTCTTCATGCGGGCGACATCGGGAACGCCGGCGGCTGCCCAAGATTCGTCGGACAGTTCGGTGAATTCCTTACCCTGGCGGGCGGCTTCGCCGACCAGGCTACCGACCACGTGATGTGCGTCGCGGAAGGGAACGCCAGCTTCCACCAGCAAGTCTGCCAGGTCGGTTGCCAGCAGGGCCGGCAGCATCTTGGCTTCCATCTTGTCAAAGTTGAAACGTGCAGATTCCAGAGCTTCCTTCATGACGCGGAGGATGACCTTCACGTTGTGAACGCTGTCAAATACCGGTTCCTTGTCTTCCTGCAGGTCGCGGCTGTAGGAGAGGGGAGCGCCCTTCACCAAGGTGTACATGGCGCTGAAGTTACCCAGCATACGGCCAGACTTACCGCGGATCAGTTCCATGGAGTCCGGGTTCTTCTTCTGGGGCATCATGGAAGAGCCACTGCTGAATGCATCGTGCAAAGTGAGGAAGCCGAATTCGCTGGTGCTCCAGTTTACGAAATCTTCGGCGTAACGGCTCATGGTGTTTGCGATGATGGCGAGGTCGGCGTTGAATTCCAGCATCATGTCGCGATGGCTTACGGCGTCGATGGAGTTGGGGCTCACATCCTTGAAGCCAAGTTCCTTTGCAACCAATGCGCGCTGGTAGGGGAATGCGGAACCAGCCATGGCGCCGCTACCCAGGGGCAGCTGGGAGTGCAGTTCCAGGAAGTTATCCAAGCGCTTCACGTCGCGGGAAACGGCGAAGAACATGCTCATGAGGTAATGGCTGAAGTAGATGGGCTGTGCCTGCTGCAGGTGGGTGTAGCCCGGCATCAGCTTGCCGAAGTACTTCTTGGAAAGGTCGAGGACCACTTCCATCAATTCCACTTCCAAAGCGCGGATTTCTGCAGCGCGGTGACGCATGTAAAGCTTGAAGTCGGTGCAGACCTGGTCATTACGGCTACGGCCAGTATGGATCTTCTTGCCCAGAGCGCCGATACGTTCGGTGAGAACGCGTTCCACTGCCATGTGAATGTCTTCGTCGGAAGGCTGCCACAGGTTCTTGCCTGCATGATAGTCATCGAGAATGGTCTTGAGACCGTCGCAAATTTTCTTGTATTCAGCCTTGGTCAGCACACCGGATTCTACCAGACCCTTGCCGTGACCGATGCTGCCTTCGATATCTTCTTCAATCAGTTCGGAGTCGAAGTGGAGGCTGAAGGAAAGGTCCACCATGGACTGTGCCATGCCGCTAGCGAAACGGCCGGTCCACATGTTGGTCTGGGTGCCGGACTTGCCAGAGGTTTTCTTTTCTGCCTTGGGGGCCTTAACGGTCTTTGTATTCTTTGACATATAACGTCTCTCTTTGAATTATTCTTCGTCTAAAAAGTCGCTGTCGTCTTCTGCGTCAACAGGCTCTATGTTTGCGATGTTACTTTTTGCGGTTTGTTCCATGCAGAAAGCTAAGCTAACGGAATTTTTGGGATCCAGCATACATACGGACTTGATTTCAATGTCCTTGTTGTACTTAGTCTTGGCTACAACCGTGCCGTTGATGGAAAACTTGAAATTTCCGTGTTTCATTCCCTTCTTGCAGGTTCCGATGGCATCTACGGTTTGACCAAAATCATCCACAAAATGCCACTGGGCATTTCGCATGTGGAGGCCCGAGCAGTTAAAAGGAGTGTTCATCTGTTCTGAAGTTTGGAACTTTTGGAATTTACCGCCACCACATGAGGTGAGCATGAGAACTGACGTTCCCAAAACAAGAAATGCGACTGTTTTTTTCATAATACCAAAGTTAGACATTTGAAAGTTCCTGTTCAAGCGCCATCTTCATTTTTTCGGTGAGTTTAATGGCACTCTTGGTCATCGGTACACCTTTGTATGGTGCCACAGATATCTGGGGTAGAACTTTAAGGTTGTACTGGTAGCGTTCCGTGGGGTGGTACTGCAAAAGTTTATCACACTTCCGGAGTCCAATCTTTTCGTTTCCGCCGAAAAATATGGGTACGACATCGTTTTCGGAGAATAGGGCGAAACGTGCGGCTCCCTTCTTGAATTCCCAGGGTTGACCTGGCCTAGAACGGGTTCCTTCGGGGAAGATGATCAGGTTATTGCCTTCCTCCATGGATTGCCTTGCCCGTTCCATCTGTTCGTCAAAAGGAATTGTGTTTGGAATGTAAAGGTTGCGTACGATCAAGGAGATGAACTTGTTTTCGATGAGTGAACCCTTGACAATACAGTCGGCATTGGGAACCAGGGAAAAAAGGATGACAACGTCCAGGAGGGAGGGATGGTTTGCAATCACCACCTTAGATTTGATATGGGAGAGCTGTTCCCTGTTTTCGACTTGAACGTCAATGCACCGAATGGTCTTCATGACGTTTACGAAAACTTTGAAATACCAATGGTTGAAACGTCGGGCAATGGCCTTAAACTTTTTTTCGGAGAATCCGGCCAAGACATGCATAATGGGGAAAAGCCCAAGGGCCAATCCTAGACTGCATAAACCAAAAAATGCAAAACTGAAAAGTTTTACTGCAATTCGGTAGATGTAGATAATCTTCTGCATGGAGTCTAGAATACGGGTTGCTTCTGCATTTCTAGGGCGCTCAGGAAAGCGATGGCCTGTTCTGCCGCGGTGTCAAAATTCCCCTGAAGCATCTTGAGGTACTCCAACTGAGAATTCAGGTTGATTCCCTTGTAGGCCTTGTCGGCCTTAGCCTCGTCGGTGGTGAGTCGGAGGGCGAGACCGCAAACGGCATTGGGGTAGGGGACTCCTGCCACGGGTGCGTAAGTTTCGGGAATTAGTTCGTCTGCAAAGATGAAGGTTCGTTCCGTAGCGTCGTCGCAATTTTGCAAGGCGGCGAGGCAATCCGTGAGGCCCGAGGTAAAGGATTCCTTTCCCGAGAAGACGGCTGAGTAGCCTGCGGTGTTGTTTTCGAGAATGGTTGCGTTTGCGACAGAGGCGTTAAATACCGAAAGGCTAAAATGGGCCGGAGAAACCGCGCCCGTATCAATTAGCGCCTGGGATATTTTGAGCTGCTGGGTGATTTCGCCAAACTGAGAGGCGAACGTCACCTTGCAAGGAGGCAACTTGTTGCCTTCGCTATCCTTGGATACCATATCGCTTACGAGAACGACCATGCGGGAAACATAGGTCAGGCGACGGCGGGTAAGCATCGGGACGAAAGATACGTCAGGCTTGGGTTGGGCGTCGTTGGGAATGAAACTTGCCAGTCGCTGGATATAAACGTTCTTTGTCATAAGATTCCTTACAAAAAGAGCGTCTTACTTGATACGGAAACGAAGAAGGGAATAAGCATTGGGGCCCACATTGTGGTGAGCTTCCTTCAGCTCGAAACCTGCTACTTCGATTGCCTTTTTCAGTTCTTCGTAACGGTACATTTTGCTGTTGCCGTTGGCGATGCAGGTGAAGTACAGTGATGTCGCCTGAAGGGAATATGCTGCTGCTTCGAATCGCTGCTTGTCCCAAAGGGGTTCCAGAACGTAGACGTCTGTATCGGGGGCTGCAGCCTTACGGATCTTTGTCAAAATCTTGGTGATTTCTTCCAGAGAGAAACAGTCCAGGAATTGGCTCATCCATACCGCATTGGCTCCGGTGGGGAAAGCGGTGGTTTCGTCCAGCACATTGCAGGGGAGCGTATTGATGCGTTCGGCAAAACCCGCTGCGGCAGCATTCTTTTCGGCAACGGCGGTCTGGCCCGGAAGATCGATAATGGAAACTTTTACGTCTGCGTTGTATTTGCAGCAGGAAATGGCCCACTTGGCAGTATTGCCTCCGATGTCAAAGAGACGTCCAACGGGCTTCTCGAAAACGATGGGCAGGGCTTCGGGGAAGGCCAAATCAGAGTAGAAATGGTCAAAGCCGAACCAGCTCTTCTTTTCTTGTTCGGTCAGCTGGGAAAGACCTTCGTAAACAGTTTTCCACGGTCCCAGGTGGGGGAGTCCTGCGGGCTTGCCTTTCAGGATGGATTCTTCCAGATTTTCGGCACCGCGGTAGCAGATGTCCTGGGAAAAGTCCATGTTTACCTGGGTCATTTCATCTTTCATGAGGAAAAAGCCGATCTTGCCTAGGGTAAGGCGCAGGTCATCGTCATCAGAATCCTTGTGGACCTTGATAGCTCCCATGCCAAGTCCCATTTCTACCAGTACGCCGATTCCATAGAGAGAAATGTTCAACTTCTGGGATAGTTCGGAAATCTTGATTCCCTTTTTGCGGGCGTTGCTAATTTCATCCAGGATTCCCAGGTTGCGCAGGGCGCGGGCGGCCTGGAAACTAAGGGGGGCAAATGCAATCTTCTGAGCTTCGAACTTGGCGTTTACAGCGTCAATATTGTCGTTAATATAAAAGTCAAACATGTTCCACTCTCCGAAACCTTTTTAGAGGGGTGTAAAGCAGTTTCAAATATAATTTTTTCTATATTGCCTGATCGTATTTTTGTAACTCTTGACTCGGTTGTCATGTATATAAACATTTGGAGGTCTCATGTCTGATCTGAACACCCGCATTAAGGAAGTGCTGATCGAATCACTGGAACTGGAAGATATCACTCCGGCCGACATTGTTGATGCGGCTCCCATTTTTGGTAAAAACGAAAAGGGTGAAGGTCTCGGTCTTGATTCCATCGACGCTCTGGAATTGGGTATTGCCATCAAGGAAAATTTTGGCGTGACCTTCACTGTGGCTAACGAAGAAACCAAGAAGCATTTCGCCTCTGTGGATGCTCTTGCCGCATACATTTCCAAGCACACTGACGCATAAGGGCTTAAAGGTACACAAATGGAAAAACAGGAAATTTTTGATAAGATCAAGACCGCCCTCATCGAAGAATTCGAAATGGATGAGGCCAAGCTTACGCCCGAGGCTCGTCTTTACGAAGACCTGGAACTGGATAGCATCGATGCTGTGGACCTGATTGTGAAGTTGAAGTCCTTCCTTCCTCGCAATATCGATCCCGAAGTGTTCAAGACCGTGCGTACCCTTCAGGATGTTGTGGACGCCATCTACAACCTGATTCAGAATTCGGAATCTAAGTAATGAAGTCTATCGCGGGAAAGGTTTTCTTTACCGCAATTTCTGTCCTGTACCCAGTGCTCGTCTTTTGCGGGATGGAGTTCTGGGGACTTTCTCCTAGGCGCTTGAGCATTTTGCTCTTGGCGCTTGCCTTTTATCAGTTCCTCAATTTTACCCGCAACCGTGGGGCAGGGGAACTCGGCCGCGCGAATTCCATAAAGGCAGCGGTTCTCGTTGTGCTGATCCTAGTCTGTGGGGTAGTCTCCTTTTTTGCAGACAACATTTTGTTCCTGAAGTTCTACCCCGTGTTGGTGAACTTGAGCTTGCTCGCCTTTTTTGGCTTTACCCTATGGAAAAAGCCTAGTTTCGTATTCCGCATGGCCAACCTGGGCGATAAGACTATCAAGACTTCGCCAAGCAGGAATTATGTGGAACGGTACTGCGACAGGGTGACTTTTGCCTGGTGCATCTTCTTTGTGGCGAACGCCTGTGTGTCTGCAACCACCGTGTTCGTTGGTTCTGACCGTTTGTGGTCCTTGTACAACGGGCTTTTTTCCTACATTTTAATCGGTGTATTTTTTGCCGTTGAATTTTTGATCCGAAAGATTATGCAGAGTAAATTGCAATCCTATGTTCCTGTTTGCGACTTGGAATTGAATTCCCGCCCCGAAGGGGCTGTTGTCAGTTTTGATGGTGAAAGCGTAAAGACATGGTCTGACTTTACAAGTGACGTTTCCAAGGTTCGTTCCTTCTTGGAATCCCGGGATAATTGCCCCTGGATTTTGCATTGCGAAGACTCCTATTTCTTTGTGGTGGCCCTGCTTGCCATGTTGCAGAGTGGCCGTAAGGCTCTCGTGACTGCCAATCGCCAGGATGCCTTCATCAAGGAAATCAAGAAGCCTGAATATGGGTTTATTACCGACGAACCGTTTGGTACGGCGGCCGATGGGGCTTCCCTGATTCAGGATATCCTGAAGGGCGAAACTTCCGATACCGCAAACCTGAAATTTGGAAAGTTTGATAAGTCCAAGGCCGAAATGGTCATGTACACTTCAGGCACCACTGGCGAACCTAAGGCCGTATTCAAGCTGTTCCTGCAATTTGAGAACGAACTGTTTGAACTGGTGAAGGTCTTTGGTAATGACTGGGTAGACCACAAGGTCTATAGTACAGTCAACCATCATCATATTTATGGTTTGCTGTTCTCGGTACTTTTGCCTATCGCCACAGGACTGCCTTTCCGTAGACGCCGAATCGACTTCCCTCAGGAACTTGCCGGCCTCGTAAATGAAAAGGCTGTCATTGCATCAAGCCCTGCATACTTGAAACGCCTGGCCGCCGATAGCGACAAGCCTTTCGATTTTAAGTGCGCTCCCATCATTTATTCTTCCGGTGGTCCCTTGCCTAAGGAAGTTGCCGAAAGGGCTTGCGAACTGACTGGCTACTGGACCATGGAAATCTATGGCAGTACAGAAACAGGTGGCATTGCCTATCGACAGTCTAAGAATGGCCCTGTGTGGACACCCTTTGAAGTCTGCAAGATGAGTCTGGGCGAAAATGATTGTCTGAACATCAAGTCCAGCTACATCCTGGAACCGGATGGTTTTACCACAGGCGATCTGGTAGATATTTACGATGACGGTCGATTCCTCTTGAAGGGACGTTCCGATTCTATCGTAAAGATTGAAGAAAAGCGAATCTCCCTGCCCGAAGTCGAAAACCGCTTGAAGCAGACGGGGCTGGTGCAGGATGTGCGTGTGGTTCCCATGGTGGGCAAGCGTCAGTACTTGGCTGCAGCCATTGTGCTGAATGCCGAAGGCCGTGAAAAGTTTGCGGGCTCCACCAAACTTCAGATGAATAATTTCTTCCACGATTACCTGGTCAAGTTCATCGAAAATACGGTGTCTCCCAAGAAGTGGCGCTATCTAGAAGAATTGCCTCAGAATACCGAAGGCAAGATCCGCATGCGTGATGTGCAGGCGCTCTTTGGTTTAGCTGAAAGTCCCAATTTCAGAATTTTGAAATTCCGTCGGGAGACTGGCGTGCTGACCGCCAAGCTGATTTTCCCTGCGACAAGTGATTATTACGACGGACATTTCCCGGAGTTCAAGTTGCTTCCCGCCGTGGTGCAGGTTGACATGGTTCTTAAGTTGGCCCGTAATTTCCTGGATGTTCCCAAGGAACTTTCAAAGATTCATCGAACGAAATTTGCAAATCCCATTTTCCCGGATACGCCGGTGAATGTGAAAATTTCCTATGATGAGGAAGCAGGAAAGGTTTCCTTTAACTATACCGATGAATTGGGCGAAAAGACCTTGTCAAATGGCTCCTTCACTATGAATGTAGGTGGCTTGAATGGCTAGTTTGACTGATATTAAGATTTGTGCGGTCGTTCCTGTATACCGTCATGAGGCGGCGTCCCGTCATGTGGTGGATGTGCTGGCTTCTTATGGCATACCGGTTGTTCTTGTGGACGATGGTAATGCGCCCGAAGGGCATCAGATTCTGGAACAGATTGCTAGTGAAGTTCCCAATACCATTCTTGTGACCCACGCCGTAAATGGTGGCAAGGGCAAGGCTGTCTGTTCTGGCCTTGAAGCTGCTGTAAAGGCAGGCTTTACCCACGCGTTGCAGGTGGATGCGGATGGTCAGCATGACATGGGCAAGATTCCCTTCTTTGTGAAGGCCGCGCAAAAGCATCCTGACGATCTGATTGGCGGCTTCCCCCAGTATGACGAAACCGTTCCCAAGGCTCGCGAGCAGGGGCGCAAGATTACCAACTTCTGGGTGTCCATTGAAACCATGTCCAGGGAAATTCCTGATTCCATGTGCGGTTTCAGAGTTTATCCGCTGGCTAGTGTCTGGCCCGTAGCAAAGAAAATTCGCAATTACCGAATGGGCTTCGATATTGAGATTCTAGTGAAACTTTCCTGGAAGGGCCTTAAGATGCGCTTCTATCCCATCAAGGTTAGCTATCCCGAAGACGGTGTTTCCAACTTCCGTGTTTTTCACGACAATGTCGCCATATCTGCAACGCACACTAAGCTGTGCTGCGGCATGTTCCTTCGCAGTCCCATGATTCTTGCTCGCAGACTTTTTAAGAAGAAGTAGATTTTTTCAAAGGCATTTTATGGAAAACGAAAAGGTAAGATCGGAGCATTGGTCCGAAGTGAAAGAAGTTGGAGGTAGCCTCTGGCACTTCCGCTTTATGCTTTGGATTGTGTGCCATTTGCCTTTGTTCCTCGTAGAAGTCTGCACGGCGATAATTTGTTTTTTCTTTTGGATTGGGGCCAAGCCGGTACGAGCCCGCTCACGGATTTATCTAGAACATTTGGCTCGCGTTCAAAAAAGACGTCCTGATTTTCTTGGGCCCTATAAACACATTTTGTCCTTCGCCCTTTCCATGATGGAAAAGCTACTTGGCTGGAAAGGGGCCATCAAACTGAACAACATCGAAACACAAGACGATGATTTGAATGCCTTGGTGGATCAGCTGAATCGTGGGGAAGGGGCATTCCTCCTTTGCTCTCATCTAGGCAATATGGAAATGCTCCGTTCGCTTACGGGTTACGATGAATATCATACCCAGAAGGATTTTGAAGTTTTCCCTGTCGTTGATTTCTCGGGTACCTCAAAGTTTAACGCACTTCTTCGAGAGTTAAATCCCGATCTTATGGATCATGTGGTTGATGCCAATAATATCGGCGTCGATACCGCCGTCTGGATGAAGGATCAGATTGCTGCCGGTAATCTGGTGGTGATTGCCGGGGACCGAACCTCTGCCAATTCCCGCGACCGCAAACTGGAAACGGAATTTCTTGGCGAAAAGGCGAACTTCCCGGAAGGCTCCTTCTCTCTGGCTGGAATTCTGAACGCCCCGATTTATTTTATGTTCGCAATCCGCAAGAAGGATTTCGATATTAAATCCACTTATGAGATGCATGTGATTCGAGCCAAGACTTCATTGGAATGTTCCCGTAAGGAACGCCCTGAACGTCTGAAGTTGTTGCTGCGGGAATACACATCGATTTTGGAAAAACTCTGTTTGAAACATCCATACCAGTGGTATAACTTTTACAACTTCTGGGAAGATTGATCCGCAGACAGAAAAATTTTTGATGATTGAGGAATGATTATGGAAACTGTAGTTGTTGGTAGCAGAAAACTGACCGTCGAAGATGTGGTGGCCATTGCTAAAAAGCAGGTCAATGTTGAACTGGATAGTTCCGAAGCCTTCCAGAGAATGATTGATGCCGGCGCAGAATTCCTGGATAAGGCTCTGGCTGAACATGGTGGCATCTATGGCGTAACGACTGGTTACGGTGATTCCTGTACTCAGGTCCTGCCTCCGGAACATTACTACCAGCTTCCCATTAACCTGACTCGTTTTCATGGTTGTGGTATGGGAAACTATTTTGATCCTGAAACCACCCGCGCCATCATGGTGGTGCGTATGAATACCTTGGCACAGGGTTATTCCGGTGTCAGCTATGCTCTCCTCAAGATCATGATGACCTTCCTGCAGAACGACATTCTTCCTCTGATTCCTCAGGAAGGTTCCGTGGGCGCCAGCGGCGATTTGACTCCGCTGTCTTATTTGGCCGGTGCTATAATCGGTGAACGTAAGGTGCTGTACAAGGGCGAAGTTCGTGAATCTCTAGACGTGATGAATGAACTGGGTATTACCCCTCACAAGTTCCGTCCCAAGGAAGCAATCGCCATTATGAATGGTACCGCCGCCATGAACGCCGTGGCCTGCATGGCATTCTCTCGTGCCCAGTATCTGTCTGACCTGGCTTGTCGAATTACTGCCTTGATTACTGTTGCCATGAAGGGCAATGCCTACCATTTCTACAAGCGCCTCTTCGAAGTTAAACCTCATCCGGGGCTGATGAAGGCCGCCAAGAAAATTCGCCATGGCTTGAATCTGGCCGAGGCCAACAATGTGGTTCCCGAAAAAATTCAGGACCCTTATTCTCTTCGCTGTGCTCCCCATATTATCGGACTTTTCTACGATTCCGAAAATTTGCTGCGTCAGTTGATTGAAGTGGAATTGAACAGCGCTAACGACAATCCCATTGTGGATCCGGTAACCCACAATATTTTCCATGGCGGTCATTTCTATGGTGGACATATCTGTCTGGCTATGGATACCTTGAAGAATATTGTGGCCAATGTGGCTGATCTTCTGGATCGTCAGATGGCCATGATTGTAGACATCAAGTTCAATCGCAACTTGCCGCCGAACTTGGCTGGCTCTAAGGGTGATTACGATATTAATCACGGTTTCAAGGCTGTTCAGATTGGCGTCTCTTCCTGGACCGCAGAAGCGCTGCACCTGACAATGCCCATGAGCGTCTTTAGCCGATCTACCGAATGTCATAATCAGGATAAGGTTAGCATGGGTACAATTGCGTCCCGTGACTGTATCCGCATTCTGGAACTTTCTGAACAGGTGGCTGCTGCTGTACTGTTGGCCTCTGCCCAGGCCGTGCGCATTCGGTTTGAACGTGGCGAAATTTCCGCAGACCGCATGATCAATCTTCAGAACACCTACGATCAGGTCTTCTCAAAGTTTGCTCCCCTGGAATGTGATCGCCAGCTGGAAGGTGATCTCCGCAACACCTTGGAACTGATCCGTCAGAAATTCTACGCAGTTTAAACTAGACAGGTTAAAATGAAGAAAATTAAAGAAACCGTCGAATTTAATGTTGAATTTTACGATGTGGATTCTATGCAGGTGGCTTGGCATGGGAACTATGTGAAGTTCATGGAAGTGGCCCGTTGTGCCTTGCTTCGTAAAATCGGTTATGATTACAGGGATATGACCCGCAGCGGTTACCTTTGGCCTGTGGTGGATCTGCATGTGAAGTACATTCGCCCTATGGTATTTATGCAGAGAATTCGTTGCGAAGTAACCTTGACTGAATACGAAGTCTGTATGAAGCTGGCTTACAAGTTTATGGATGCCGAAACGGGTGCCGTGCTGACAAAGGCTGAAAGTACCCAGATGGCCGTGGATATGAATACGAAGGAATCCCTCTGGACTTGCCCGGCCTGCTTCGTTGATCGGGTGAGAACTGCATTGGATAAGGAAGACTGATGAAATTCCTGGACAAGTTTGCCTATTCCGTTTTTTATTTGATGGTTTCCGCGACTTTTGCTTTGGGCGCGGTCTTTGATCATCCTGTAAATGACGGATCCCGCAAGCAATTAACTGCGGCCCTTGAACAGATGACTTCCCATGGAATTGTCTATGGAAATTTCAAACAGACGAAGTCCATCAAGAAGCTGAACCGCGATTTCGTTTCTACGGGGAACTTCATGATTTCCAGCAAGTATGGAATTTCGTGGAACACCCTGAAACCTTTTGCCTCCTTGATGATGGTGACTCAGAGCGGAATTTTCCAGCAGGCGGGAAAGGGACCTATCAAGAAAATTTCTTCCCAGGAAAATCCGGTCTTTGCCGAATTTTCTAGGACGATACAAGCGGTCTTTTCTGGCAACTGTCAGGAGCTAGAGAAAAATTTCTCGGTGTATTTTGAGAAAGCCGGAAAGAACGTGGTGATTGGCCTCGTGCCTCGCGAACCAGCTGTTCGTAAGGTTATCGAGAGCATTGTTCTTGAAGGCTCCTCAAGTCTTGACAAGATGAGCATTTCCGACGGGGAAGGCAACCCTGTTGTGTATGAACTTTCTGACCAGAAGCAGATGAGTGAATCCCAGATGGATTCGCTAATTTCTGCAGAAGAAAACGTTCCGGTTAGGATCTATAAAACTCTTAGAGATAATCCGTAACTTGGTGATTCTATGGGTTTGAATAAGAAAATCGGTGTCTCAATTTGGGTTGTACTTCACGCCCTTCTTTTGATTATCGGTATTTCTGTTCCCTGGAATGTGGAGTCCGATCTTTATTCGGTGTTGCCGGATTCCGATGAATTGCATCATGTAAGTGCAGCCGAAAAAGTCTTGAGCGCTCGCAGTATACGGAATATTTCGGTACTGGTGGGGCACGAGAATTTTTCTATTGCCAAGGCTTCCGCTGAAGCGCTGTTCGCGTCCTTTGAAAAAGATGAATCTTTTGATGAAATCCGTCTGCATGTAGATGAAAATGCCATGCAGGAAAACAGAGATTTTCTATTTGAAAATCGCTATGTGTTGCAGGGATCTCCTGTACGTGAAATGTTGAAGTCCGGGGATGTAGAAACCTTGAAGAACGAAGCTCTTCAGAAAGTTTATGGTGCATTCTCCCTGGCCGACTTGAATCGTCTTGAACAGGATCCGCTTTTACTTGGGGAACAGAGCTTTGAATATTTCACCCTGAATTCGCCATTGATGGGCGGCAAGTTTACCTTGAAGGAAGGGGTGCTTACCGCAACGGATTCCGCAAACGGTTTATTGGAAAGTCCCGTTAATTACGTCATGTGGAGTGCCGTCCTATCAGAAAAAACACCGTCCATGGCTTCAAAGGGACATGTTCTCTCTCGATTGGACAAAGCCTTGGATTCCCTGCAGCAGGTTTACCCTGGGCTGAAGGTAGCCAAGTCTGGCGTACCTTTCCATAGTTATGAAAGTTCTGGCAACGCCCAGTCCGAAATCGCCTGGATTTCTGGAATTTCCATGGCCTTGATCATTTTGCTTCTTCTGCTAGCCTTTAAAACCGTGTTCCCCCTTGTGGCTACTGTTTTGTCTATTACCGTGGCCGCCGCTACGGCTTTGGCTGGAACCTGGGCTATTTTCGGATCGATTCATATTTTCACTTTTGTTTTCGGCACCAGCGTCATTGGCGTGAGCATTGATTATGCCATTCATTTCTTTACCAGCTGGAAGAATGGGGTGAAGGACGTTCGCAGGCATATCTTCAAGGGACTGCTGTTGGGATTTATGACCACGGAACTCAGCTACATTGCCCTCACATTTGCTGAATTCCCTTTGTTGCGCCAGATGGCTGTGTTTTCGCTTATCGGCCTGGCAAGTTCCTTTGCGACAATTACCTTGTTGTTCCCGGTTATTTCGCAGCCTCGCCGCCAGGGAGGTTTGCCAGCCCTCGTTCCACAAAAGGTGCTGAAGGTATACGAACGTTTTCCTGCGGGTCGCAATCTTCGTCAAATTTTAGGTGGCGTATTTGTTGTGGCGTTGCTTCCGGGACTTTACCTGCTGAATGTTCATACGGATATGCGAGCTCTCTATAGCATGAACGATGAACTGAAGGCCGCAGAAATTTTAAACGCCCGTCTTAACAACCTTGGAATTTCAGCCAACTATTTCATTGTAGAAGGCGATTCTCCTGAAGAGGTTCTCCAGCGAGAGGAATCGCTTGCTCTGCAATTGGCGTCCGCCCAAACGGATTCCCTGTTATCCGGTTTTCTGGCCACAAGCAGCTTCTTGCCTTCGGTAAAAACGCAGAAGGAAACTTGGACTGCTGTTCAACAGCTTGCTCCATCAGTGCAGTCATTTGTGTCCGAACTGGGAATCGTCAGCGATTCAGCCTTTAAGGCGAGCCTTGCTACGGAACCCGCTTACTTAACTCCCGAAAGTCGTTTCCCCTCTTCTACCAAGAGCCTTCTGAATATGTTGTGGATTGGCGAGGTGAACGGGAAATTCTACAGTGCGGTTTTACCTTTGCACGTATCTTTAAAATTTGATGCAGCTGCACTGACTCAAGACCTACCTAAAGTTTATGCCGTGAACAAGATGGCGAATATTAACGCAACCCTGACAAAACTATCCCATGCGTCTCTGTTGCTGGTAGCTGTTGCCTATGTAATTGTATTCCTGGTTCTTGTTCTTGTATACAGAATTCGTCAGGCAGTCCGCATAATTCGCGCACCTGTTCTGGCGTGCCTCTTTTTGGCTGCTGTTTTTGGGTATGCAGGAATCGATTTCAATTTCTTTGCCATTGTAGGGGTGATTCTTACCCTTGGTATCGGTATCGATTATGCCCTATTCTTCAAGGAGGGGGGGCGTAGGAATCTGGTGACCACGTTGGCGGTTATGCTTTCGGCTTGTACCACGCTGATTTCTTTTGGCAGTCTAGCCTTTAGTAGTTTTGTGCCGGTCGCCACCTTTGGCCTAGCGACCCTTCTAGGCATTATTTGTTGCTTTATTTTGTCTCCCTTTAGCGGGGAGTGAATTTAAATTTTCTAGCTTTGCTCTCGATGGAATTCCTTACCCCGAGAGCTTTTTTTATTGCCGCAGCATGTCTATGTTGCCTGTTTTTTGGGGCATGCCATAAGGCTGTAGTAAAACCGGATTCAACAGCCCCGGTGTTTTATTCCGATGGACGTTCCGTACAATTGCTGCCTACACAGGCCATGTCTGGTTCCATAGACATGGCTCAGCGTCTAGAGGGACATTTTGCAAAACCCGATGGCGATACCAGCTCTTTTTCGGGTGACACCTGGGTTCGTGCCAATGATTCCATTCTTTCGATTCACCTGTTTGGCGGTTTTGGTACGACCATTGCAGAATTGACCTATACCAAGGATTCTGTATCCCTGTCCAGTTCCTTCATCGATGGCGAAAAGATGAAGGCTGAATACGTGCTGGCGGATTTCCAGGTTTGTTTTTATCCTTTTGACGCTCTCAAGAATAATTTTGAAAAGGCTGGTTTTGAATTCCGTGAGAAGGTGGAGGGGGCTGACTTTGAACGGACCCTTCTTGAAGACGGGAATACAATCCTTCTTGTCAAAAAGTCTGGTTCCGAAATTGAACTTGTGAACGAGCTGCGAAAATACCGTTACCATATTACCCTTAGCGAAAACTGATGAAGCGTCCTTTATACATTAATGACTTTGCCTTCCACTGCATTCTTGGCGGTGGTAACATGGCCAATCACCATGAAGTTCTTGAAAAATTGAATAATGCGGAACGCGGTGAATTTACCATGTACGATGTGGCAGGCGTTATGCGGCCGGCTGCATCGATCGATCCGAATACCTTGCCTCCTGTAGCTGACAAGTGGTTCGATAATCGCGTGAACCGTTTGGCTCAGGCGGCTTTGTCTGGTATAAATGGCGACGGACTGGATGATACAATCAGGAAAGCCGTTGAAAAGTTTGGTGCAGACCGCGTAGGTATTTTTATCGGTTCCTGCGACAATGGATCTGAGGCATCCCTTTCGGCATTGCGTTGTTTTAAAGAAACGGGCAAGTATCCAGAAGGTTATGTCCTGGATATGCAGCGTGCTGATTTCCCCGCAAGGTTTATTGCGGAACGTTATGGAATCAAGGGCACGATTCTTGTTCATTCCACAGCTTGTGCATCTAGTGCCAGCGCTTTCATTTCTGCCCGAAATAGTCTCTATGCCGGTCATTGTGACGTGGCGATTGTGGGTGGGGTGGATATTTCCTCGTTACCGGTCATTCTCGGGTTTGCATCGTTAGAAGCGATGAGCGATCAGCCTACCAATCCTTTTAGTGCAAATCGTTCAGGTCTGACCCTGGGCGATGCGGCAGCCTTCTTTGTGGTGACCAGGGAGCCTTGCCCGGAACTGTGTGCAGAGCCGACCTTGAAGGTGATTGGTTGTGGTGAAAGTGCCGATGCCGACCATATTACGGCACCCCGGGCCGATGGAATGGGTGCTGTTCAGGCGATGCATGCCGCTCTTGAAGATGCCGGAATTTCAGCGGATCAGATTGGCTATGTGAATCTGCATGGTACTGGAACCAGGTTGAACGATTCCATGGAAAGCAAGGCCATTGCCAAGGTGTTCGGCTCCGAAGAAAATGGGGCGTCTGTCCCGGTAAGTTCCACAAAGGCCTTGACCGGTCATTCTCTGGGGGCTGCCGGTGCTCTAGAGATTGCGTTCTGTTGCATGTCTCTAAAAAATGGGGGAGTGTTGCCTGCTCATCTGAATGATGGGGTGGTGGATCCGGCATTCCCTGCGGTTCATCTCGTGGCTCCTGGCGAAATTGCCAACGGGTTGAAGTATTGTATGAGCAACTCCTTTGCCTTTGGCGGATGTAACGTTTCGCTTATTGTAGAAAACGGCTAAGATGTAGGAATACTGATGATTGAAGAATTCAAGACAAGAGACTCCGTCAGTGAACTTGTGCCCCACAAGGGTAAAATGCTTCTTCTGGACCGAGTCCAGAGCTATAGCCTAGAAGAGATTTCCATATCCACGGAAATTGATATTCGCAAGGACTGCATGTTCTATGATGAAAATCTAGGCGGTGTGCCCGCCTGGATTGCCTTTGAATATATGGCGCAGAGTATTTCCGCTCTGTCGGGAATTTATGGACGTTCCAAAGGCGAAAAACCGAAGGTCGGTTTTATTATGAGCGTGTCTAGTTTCAAGACTGATATTCCTGTGTTTAAGACGGGGGATACTGTCGTGGTAAAAGTTCGCCAGACCATCCGCATGGATATGGCGGTAACATTTGATGGATCCGCTTCGGTAGACGGAAAGCAGGTCGTTGCTGCAACGTTGAATACCGTAGAGGTTCCTGATCCCAAGGCGTCCTTGGGTTTGTGAGTGTGTAGAGGGTAAAATGGATAATAATAAGACTGAAAATGCTAAGAGTGTATTGGTTACTGGAGCCAGTGGCGGAATTGGACTTGCCATTGTCGAAGCCTTGGCCAATGCCGGATACACCGTGGTGGCTCATTACAATCGAAATGCGGCTCCCGTTGATGCCTTGGCCGAAAAGATTCGCGCCAATGGCGGTTGTGTTCGTACTCTGCAATTTGATATCAGCAATCGCGAGCAGTGCAAGGAAGTAATCGAAAAGGACATTGCCGAAAATGGCGTTTATTATGGCGTTGTGACCAATGCCGGTGTCTGTGCCGATATGCCTTTCCCTGCCATGACCGGCGAGTTCTGGGACAAGGTGATCGATACCAACCTGAACGGTTTTTATAATGTGATGTTCCCCATTGTAATGCCCATGTGCCGCAAGCGTCGTGGACGTATTGTGACCATTTCTTCTGTGTCTGGCGTTATCGGTAATCGTGGCCAGGTAAACTACAGCGCATCAAAGGCTGGCCTTATCGGAGCCACAAAGGCTTTGGTCACCGAACTGGCTAGCCGTAACATCACGGTGAATAGCGTCGCTCCTGGCATCATTGAAACCGAAATGATCAAGGATGCCCCTCTGGATATGATCTTGCCGGCAGTTCCCATGAAACGTGTGGGCAAACCTGAAGAAGTGGCCGCCACGGTTGTGTTCTTGCTTTCTGATGGAGCTGCCTATATTACCCGCCAGGTAATTTCTGTAAATGGAGGTTTGGCATGAGTCGTAGAGTTGTCGTTACCGGTGGTTCCTGCATTTCTTCCCTCGGCATGGAACTGGATGAAATCTTCACTAGCCTAAAGTCTTTGAAGAATCGCATTGTCCGTATGGAAGATTGGGATAAGTATACCCAGATGAACACTCGTCTGGCTGCACCCATTCTTTATGACTTGCCGGAATACCCCCGCAAGAAAATCCGTGGTGCCGGTCGCGTGGGACTCCTGGCTTTGGCCTCTGCCGACAAGGCAATGCAGGTGGCTGGCCTCACTGGCGATACCGAACTTTTAAAGTCTGGCCGAGTGGGTGTGGCTTACGGTTCTTCTATGGGTAGCGTCAATCCTCTGATGGATTTCTTCTCCATGTTGAATCCTCCCTACGATTGCTCCAAGATTACAGCTACCACTTATATCCGCTCTATGCCCCAGACTTGCGCCGTGAATATCAGCGTGTTCTTTGGCATGACTGGACGTCTGATTACCACCAATACCGCATGCACCAGCGGAAGCCTTTCTATCGGTTACGCTTACGAAGCCATTAAGTATGGCATGCAGGATGTGATGGTGGCTGGCGGTGCCGACGAACTGGATCCTACAGAATCAGCAGTCTTTGATACCTTGTTCGCAACTAGCGTCAAGAACGATACTCCGGAACTGACTCCTGCCGCCTATGACAAGGATCGTGACGGTCTGGTCATTGGCGAAGGTGCCGGTACCTTGGTGCTTGAAGAATATGAACACGCCAAGGCCCGTGGCGCGCACATCTATGCAGAACTGGTGGGCTTCGGTCACAATACCGATGGCGACCACATTACCCAGCCCAAGAAAGAAACCATGCAGCATGCCCTGGAACTTGCTCTTCTGGATTCCGGTGTTGCTCCCGAAGCCATTGGCTACGTGAACGGTCATGGCACTGCTACCCATCATGGAGATATTGCCGAAAGCTGGGCCACTTACGGTGCCTTCAGGAATCGGGCCGTTCCTCTATCCAGTCTCAAGAGCTACATCGGTCACTCCCTCGGTGCCTGTGGCGGCATTGAAGCCTGGCTTGGCATCAACATGATGAATCGTGGCTGGTTCAGCCCCAATCTTAACTTGAAGAACGTGGATCCGGAATGCGCTCCCCTGGATTACATTACCGGTTCCGGTCGCGAAATGGATGTGGAATACTTTATGTCCAACAACTTCGCTTTCGGCGGTATTAATACTTCGCTGATTTTCAAGAAGGTCTAATTAAGAAATGGACCTTAAAAAGGCTGCGGTTCTTTTTGAACAGCAGCCTTTCTTCATATGGGATAAAACGTCTTTTAGCCTTCCAGTTTTTTATTTACCAGCGCGATAATCTTGTCCCTTTCGCCACACCAGTTGGGGGCGATCAGCAGTTCGCTGGGGCTTTCACCGCTAAAACGTTCGATGGCTGTTTCGGTTCCGATAATCTTGATCATTTCTGCAACGGCGTCGCAGTATTCCTCGAATGTCAGGAGGGTAATCTGTCCGTTGGCGTAATCCTCGGCCATGGCTGTTCCCACCACGATATGCAGGGGGTGAATTTTCACGGCGGCCAGATGCAGGTCGCGAACCACTTGGGCCGTGCGCTTGAAGTCGTCCATGGTTTCGCCGGGGAGGCCTACGATGACATGGGTCGTCACGCAGAGACCTGCTGCCTGGCAACGGGCGACTGCGTCTTCGAATTCCGCCAGAGTATGTCTACGGTTAATGCCAGCCAATGTCAAGTCGCTGGCTGTCTGCAGTCCGATTTCCACGATTATGGGCTTCTTCTTGTTTAGAGACGCCAGGTAGTCCACCTTGTCCTGTTCCAGGCAATCGGGGCGGGTTCCGATGGCGAGACCGGCAATTTCCGGATGCTTGATGATGGGGCCGATAATCCCCTTTAAGTGTTCCAGGGGTGCGTGGGTATTTGTATAAGGCTGCAGATAAGCCAAAATGCCGGCGTTGGGGTACTTGTCCCTCAGTTTCGGCACGAATTTTTCCAGTTGTTCCTGGATACTGACCTTGGCTTGGTCAAAAACAGGGCTGAAACTGCGGTTGTTGCAGTAAGAACAGCCCGAAAAGCCCTTGGTACCGTCCAAATTAGGACAGTTCATGCCTCCGTTAAGAGGAAGTTTCCTCACTTTTAGGTAGTTCGGGAACAATTTTGCTAACAAGTCACGGTAAGGCGTGTAGTTCATACTTGAATAATAGCTTAAAAATGATGCAAATGTCGCAACAGATAATGCTCTTTGACGTAATAATTAAGGTTAGACATGACGTATTTCGTTAAATTGTATTTATATTTCCTTGTGGTATGGGATGAAACGAGGAAATATTGAAGCTATTTCGTCTATTTACATCGGCTTTTTTGTGCATTCTTGCATTATTTCTTGCAAGTGTCCTTTTTGGATGCAAGAAAGACGAGTCTGTCATACTCCGTTCGAACCCTGTACCGCCCCCCAAGGATACTGTCGTTATTGTTCCCGTTGATACTGTTCCTGCTCCTGCCGATACAGTAGTTGATTCTGTCGAAACACCTGTCGATACGGTTCCTGCGGTTGATACCGTGGCTCCCGTGCCGCCGCCAAAGGTCGAGGCGAAGCCTATTTCCAAAAAGAAGATTACCCTTATTACGTCTCAGAAAAAATCTAATAACAGTGCCGGCGATTCCCTGGCCCTTTTGCCTGTGCCTACCGAACCGGATTCCGCCATGGTGGCTCTTTGCAGCGACGTGGGTGAGAACGAATTCTGCGATCTTCGCGACGGTAAGCGCTACGATATTGTTGTCATTGGCCGTCAGACCTGGTTCCGTCGTAATCTTGCTTACGAAACAGAAGGCAGCTGGTGTCCCAACGATCAGGAAGAAAACTGCACTCTTTACGGTAGACTTTATCAGTGGAGTTCCGCCAATTCTTGCCCCGAAGGGTGGCATCTTCCCACGATGAGGGATTTTACCATTCTTCATGATTATGTGCTCAAGAAGAATGCCGGTCAAGAAGGTGTTGGAACGAGCCTCAAGACTATTGTCGGCTGGAATGACGATGATATGGGTGAGGTCCCTGTGGGTACAAACCGTTATGGCTTTGGTGCAAAACCTGCCGGCTATCGCGACAATCGTGGACTCTACGTGTCCGTTGGCGATGAAGCCAATTTCTGGACCTCACACGAAATCATCGGTGAAAACAGGGCTTCTTACTGGAACCTCTACTACGGCAACCAGGACTTCATCGGATCTTACGTTGGTCTGAAAACCTCCGCCATGTCCGTCCGTTGCATCAAGGACTAAGCCCTGGATAGCCTAGAAAAGACGTTGTTCCAATACCTGAATCAAAAGGTCTTTGTGAACTGCAAGTGAAGCCTGCGTTACAAGGTGACGGAAGCTAATTCTTCGCCGGTTTCAAGATGGTGGATGCTGAACTTGCCGTTGTCGTAGAAACCGAAGGTGGGTGGGTTGCCGCCCTTGGGCAGACTGGTTGATCCGGGATTTACCATGAGCACGCCCTTGAAGTTCCTTTGCAACTGGTAAATGTGTGTATGGCCATAAAGATAGGCGTCAATGGGGCGGTCTTCTTTAAGGGTGGGGGCCAGCTGAGAAAGTGCGTTAGACGGGAAACATTCCGGCATAAAAATATGGCCATGGCTTAGGAACAAGCGCACGGGTCCATCTTCAACTACGGCATATTCATCTTCGATCTTGATGAAGTCCAGCATCATCAAGTCAACGTCGGCATCGCAGTTGCCGCGGGCGGCTACAATCCTATCCGCATAAGGTCGCAACGCTTCCACAACTCCCATGGGACCGTGTCCTTCGGGCAGCGGGTTACGTGGCCCGTGATAAAGAGTGTCTCCCAGCAAGAAAATCTTGTCGCAGCCGAACTTTTCGAAGAAGGACAATGCCCGTCGTGCTGCGATTGCAGAACCATGAATATCAGAAAGAATTAAAGCACGCATACGAAGCAAAAGTAAATAATTAACAGTGAATAGTGAAGAGTGAACAGTGAATAGTGAACAGTGAATAGTGAAGAGTGAAGAGTGGGGGGCTGCGTGTCATCCTGAGCGAAGTCGCGAAGCGACGAAGTCGAAGGATCTAGTGACGTAGATATGAATTAATAAGCCAGGTGCAATCGGCGCGATTATTTACCTGAAAGGAGCCGCAGGCTCCGCCCTCATACCTCCCGTCTACTACCTCCCGTCTACTACCTACTACCAGCTCTCTCTCATCCGTTTAGTGCCACGATTCCGCTCGCGGCCATATACGCATACACGATTTTCTTTAGCACCTTGTGGGGAATTTTCTTGAAAACCTTGCCGCCAATAAAAGCTCCAAGAATCACGGCGGCCAAACCGTAAACGTAGGCGGCTCCTACTGCAGGTGTTACGAATCCGTTTGTCGCTCTAAAGAACGTCATCATTAGGTTCCCTAGGGCGAAATACACCTGACTGTGGGCGATGTACTTTTCCTTGGTCTCGCAAGATGCCAAAAAGTAGAGCGCTGCTGGCGGCCCCTGCATGGCGAACAGGCCTCCCATGACTCCAGAAATAATCCCTAGGACTGCCTGGACGAAAATGGTGGGCTTCAGCTTGATTTTTTCGCTGATAAAGAAGAAGTAGATGCTGATGGCAATTAGAATTACCCCCAGCACATGTTTCAGCATCTTGTCATCGAAGTTTGCCACGGCCCCTACAGCAAAAAAGCTGACTACGGCAAAAATGGCCAGGATGGGCAAAACTTCTTTCCAGACGATGAACTTTCTTATTCGCAGGGCCACGACAATGGACATGGAACCTGCCAACATACCCGATAGGGCTGTAGCTTCTCCATAACTGGGCAGTAGGTGGGGGAGGATTGTCATCACGAAAATGCCGAACCCGAAACCGCTGACCCGCTGGATGAAGCTACCCATGCAGCTAATGCCTACCAGTATGAGAATGTAATGTATTTCCATTATCAATCTCAAATTTAAAAATCTTACTATAATTTTGCATAGAATAAGAGGGAAATATGAAAATGCAAAAAATTTTATATTCATTTTTGCTGCTAGTTGCAGTTATGTGTTTTTGGGCCTGCGGGGATGACAATGGATCTTCTGCGGAGAAGGATGATTCTCCAAATCGTCAAGGATTGAAGGTTGTTTCTGCAAAATCAGACCTTGATTCCTGCAAGAAATCCATGGAAGGGGAAATGTCCTATGTGACAAGTACGGGCGAATTGTTGCTTTGCCTGGAAGGGGACTGGAAAACCTATGGTGTGAGCAAGATTCCCGTATACGAGTCTAGTGACGGTAAGGATGGCTCCGACGGAAAAGATGGAACCGACGGTAAGGATGGGGTCAATGGCACCGACGGTAAAGATGGTGTCAATGGAACCGATGGCAAGGACGGCATCAATGGAACCGACGGCGAAGACGGCAAGGACGGTGTGGACGGCAAGGATGGTGTGGATGGTCTGAGTTGTTCTGGTGAATACCGCGATGACGAAAAGGGCATCGATATTTACTGTGGCAAGGATTTTATAGGAACGATTTGGAATGGAACCAATGGCCAGGCCGGTAGCAATGGTGGTACCACTGCAAGTATTGATTTTAATAAGGCCGAACATGTGGAAATTGGCGATACCGTATGGAGTTATTCCGATTCCTTGTTAATTCGTATTAGCGATAACGATATCCTGGCTAAAAAGGATACTGTTGAAGTTACTGTGACCAGTACCTCTGATTCCAAGGGGATTGTGCTGACTGCAGAACTTAGGGACGGTTTCTACTATGCCATTCTGTTCTTCGCTCAGAAGAGTTCTGGATCCAGGACGATCAAGGTGCAGGATGGGGATAACGTGGTAGTCAGCTACAAGGATGAAAACCCTGAAAGAGTCATTAAACGCAATGTGGCATTTATCCTGGCTTCCAAGGGTGAACGAGACTTTATCTCCCTGGATAAACCTTGGTATTACGGGGACAGCGCCGAAGTGGTTGTTACCGTTAATGATAAGAATGCCGAAGGAGATTCCATACAGGTATCCATGATTTTGTGCTATAACGACGGCTATGAATGTCATTATACAGAAAATGAGGGCGGCTTCGGTACCTATGACGCCCATCTCAAGCTTGCTGGTGCAGGTGGCCTTTATAAAGGAAGTTTCTTTATTGTGAATGAAGGTAAGAATCACGATAACTACTTCTATTCTGATCCTGCGAAAATTTTGACAGTTGATGTGCGATATACCTTTAAAGATGAAAAAAAGACATTTGAAAACGTAACTGTCTACTGGAAGAAAAATGCCGATAGCCGAGTGGAGTTTGATGCGGATCGATATAACCAGGCTTCCAAGGGACATTTCTATGTCTATGACGAAGGTTGCGGTAAGGACTCCGTAGAGGTGACGATCTCCAGTAAGGTAAAAGGCGATGAAATCCGCGCTGTTGCTTACAGATATAAGGATTACTTCTATGGAGAATTCCTTATGAATGGCCTCAAGAATGATGGTGTTCTGGCCATTGATGAAAAGGACACCATTCTTATCCAGTATAAAGACGCAACGTTAGGGACCGTATCAAAGGATATGGCCAAGGCTGGATTTGCTCTTTACGCAACGGTATCTTTCGGTGATTCCCTGTATATGGATGTTACTGACAAGGCTGTCCTGAAACTGGTGGATGAAAGCCTTACCGAAAACGATGCGGTGACCATCCGGGTTTCGTCAGAATCTGATTTTTATGGCGTACTGGTTGATATGTATACGGTTCCCGGTGGAGATGGTACGGAACGTATCGGTTACGTTGAATTCACGAAGGATCCCGAGGTTGTAAATGTAGAGAACTTCGAGAAAAAAGTCTTTGTGAAGGATAAGGAAACTCTTCGTGCGTCCTATTCCACCAATCGATTGGCTTCCTCGACCAAGTGGTTTGAGGCTAAGGCCTTCTGGGCCGACAAGAATACGTGCTTTATAGACAAGCGTGATGGCAGAGCCTATAAATTCGTTACCATGGGAGACCAGGTTTGGATGGCAGAAAACCTTGCGTACGGAGATGGAAAATTCTACGATAACGATTCTATCAAGTACAGTTCTTACGGAAAGCTTTACACCTGGGCGCAGGCTTTAGATACTGCAGAAGCGATTTGTGGGGTGAGTCGTTGTAAAATAAAACGCCCGTATAAGGGTGCTTGCCCTTCTGGTTGGCATTTGCCGAGTCTGGATGAGTTCAAAACCCTTCTTGGTTTTGTGAGTGGTTTCTCGGAATATGGTTCAACGCCATCTCTCCTGAAGACCTCCTATGGATGGACCTATTATGCAGGCGTCGAAAGTGGCAAGGACCGCTGGGGCTTTGGCGTTTTCCCCATAGGGTATTATTCCAGTTCATCAGATTTTAAAGGCAAGGGCGAGCGTGCGTATTTCTGGCTGGATGAAGATGTCTCTACGACTATAGCCAAGACTATGTATTTCTCTTATCCTTCGGACGCAATTCTTGATACAGAAGAGTATAAGACGTATGGCTACTCTATTCGATGCGTCAAGGATGAGTAAATTGAGCCTCCAGGGGCAGTTTGCCCCCTTTCAATGTTATAAAACAGAGTTTTCTTTAATCTTTATCCTTTTACGCTTTCCGCTAAACGTGTTTTTTATCTTCTTTTGCCAAAACCTTTATCCTTTAACCTTTATCCTTTCACCTAAATGTGCTATATTTATGGCGTAAATTTTTCAACACCTTATTAAGGAAGGTAAAATCATGGCAAGAAAGAAGATTGCACTCGTTGGTGCTGGTCAGATTGGTGGTACTATGGCTCTCGTCCTCGCTCAGAAGCAGCTGGGTGACGTGGTCCTCATCGATATTCCGATGACTGAAGGTATGCCGAAGGGTAAGGCTCTCGACATTATGGAAGGCCGCTCCGTTATGGGCACTTCCTGCAACCTCTCCGGTTCTACCAACTATGACGATATCGCTGGTGCAGACGTCGTTATCGTTACCGCTGGCGTTCCCCGTAAGCCGGGCATGAGCCGTGATGACCTCCTGGGCATCAACTGCGGCGTTATCAAGGACGTGGGCCTCAAGATCAAGGAACTCGCTCCCAACGCATTCGTTATCGTTATCACCAACCCGCTGGACGCAATGGTCTACAACATGCAGAAGGTGACCGGCTTCGATTCCTCCAAGGTTATCGGTATGGCTGGTGTTCTGGACTCTTCTCGTCTCGCTTGCTTCGTTGCAATGGAACTGGGCGTTTCTGCTGAAGACGTTAAGGCAATCGTTATGGGCGGTCACGGTGACACCATGGTCAGCCTCTATGACTGCGTCTCCGTCGGTGGCATTCCTCTGCCGCAGCTCATGAGCAAGGAAAAGTTCGACGAACTTGCTGCTCGTACTGCTAACGCTGGTGGCGAAATCGTTTCTCTCCTCGTCCGCGGCTCTGCATTCTACAGCCCGGCAACTTCCGCTATCAAGATGGCTGAAGCTTACCTCCTGGACAAGAAGAGCGTTCTTACCTGCGCTGTCAAGCTGGACGGCGAATATGCTGGTAAGGGCAAGGGCCTCTACTGCGGCGTTCCCTGCGTGATCGGCGCAAACGGTGTCGAAAAGATCTTCGAAGTGAAGATGAACGACGCTGAAATGGCTGCCTTCGAAAAGTCTATCGAAGCTTGCAAGAAGAACGCTGAATGGGTTGACGCTAATACTTAATTATTAGCCCCTTCGTGTAAAAAGGACCTGCCTTAAAGGGCAGGTCTTTTTTTAGTTTGTAGAATTTGTTCTTTTTTACATTGTCTGCAATTGTATTATTTTTGTTGTATTTTTGTAATACCTTATATAAAGTGTCTTAATAAAGTGTTTTACTTTGAATTGAAAAAAATGTATAAATTGTGTTGATTTTGTTCGTGTATTATATTATTTTTCGCGCAGAAATTCGGATGATAAAAACACTGAATTTGGTTTCTTTATAAGAGAGGGTTAATGCATAATGAGTACAATTTGCGTTAGGTTGGACGAGAAAACAAAAAAGGAATTTCAGGAATTCTGCGATTCTGTTGGAATTTCGGTAACGTCAGCGATTACAATCTTCATTAAGTCTTCTATTCGTGAGAATCGTTTGCCTTTTGAAGTAAGGGGAGGTGAATCACGATTGATTAATGGGTAGTCACCTAAAACTTTTGGGGGGGGTATGGGATAAATGTTTGCTTGAATTTTTGAAACTACCTGATGGTAGTTTTTTTTGTATAAAAAAATGAATGTAAGTTAAAAATAACAAAAAATATTTTTATTACACTTTGTTGTACAGCGTATTGATGATTGTTGTATGTGTACTATATGGTGTATATGTATTATGCAATTTGGATGATTTTTGTGCGGATTGACGTTATTTTATTGCGATTATAAATTTGTATCAAAAAAATATAAATAGTTTGTTCTAATGATTAATGCAACGCTTCAATTTCTTGCAACTCGACTAAATAATCGGCTGCGAACAAAGCAATCACTACAAGAAAATTTGGTTGTTGTCTCAAGGCTGTTTGAAAATGATGGCCGAGAGTCTGAGCAATCTATAAATAAATTGAATTTATTTCTTGTGAATGTCTCTAGTGAAAGTAATGCTCGAAAAAATGCGACAACTACGTTTGACGGGTATAGGAATGTCGTTCCTTCAAAACAGGTATTTTTGAATCTTGATGTAATGATTGCTGCGAATTTCAAGAATTCTAATTATAGTGAATCTTTGCGGTATCTTTCCAAAACAATTTCATTTTTGCAAGATCATACCGTGTTTGATCGAACTAATTCCCCTGATATGCCTATAGGTCTAGAAAAAATGTTCCTGGATATGGAAAATATGGGCATACAAGAACTAAATAGCCTCTGGAGTATTTTAGGAGGTAAATACGTTCCTTCTGTATTGTACAAAGTTCGTGCAGTTGCTCTTGGAGAAGGGTACTCTTACTACAGCCCCTATGTTATCCAATTTCCTGAAGATGCTTCGATTGGGATTGTTTGATGCCGTATCGGTTTCTTACAGATATTAGCGTGTCGCATGAATATTACGGAGGACGTTGTTCCAGTTTTTCCTTTGTACCGACGGAAGTTACTGCCGATGAAATGGCTCATCGTAATATCGTTTTGCGTCGGAATTTGGGAAACTTGCAGATTTTAGCACCGAATGAATCTCTTGATAATCTTGAATCTATGCGGTTTGGCGTGTTTTTGACGGATTCAAACCTATATGGTGTAACAAACCTTAAGACTAGTTCTGACAATATATCTATGGTGGTGGTTAAAGACAATACTGTGTTTTTTTCTGAAATTCCCCTTGATGAGTGTGAAAAGGAATTGAGATTAAGAAGACCTCTGTTTATTCTAAACTATCAAATTTCAAAAAATCATGAAACCACAGAGATCCTGGAAATCCCTTTAGAGACAAGGAATTGCCGTTGGTGTTATTACATTCAGGGCGACATCGATTTGGATGATTTGAAAATTTATGGGTTAAGAGGAAATGATGAATCTGATTTTGATGTGTATCGCAAGGATGAAAAGTCTGTTGCGTTTATCTCTCAACATAAATACCCCATTGTTTATGGTGATGCGCCAAGATTTCAGTTAAAGACAAAGAAAACGTCTCGATTGTTGTTGAAGGCCATGCCTAATATGGATTACAGATCTTTATCGCGAATAGAGTTAAACGATAATGGCTATGAAATAATAGCAGAATCTTTCATTAATCTCTAACAAAAAAGGAGCTCAAGCTAAAAATGGCCACTGCTTACAAAACACCGGGCGTCTATCTAGTAGAAAAGAACGCCTTTCCTAGTTCCGTAGTAGAAGTCGCAACTGCGATTCCTGCGTTCATTGGCTATACTGCCAAGGCTGAATATAAAGGTCAGTCTGTTTTCAATAAACCGCAGCGTGTTACTTCTTTTGCTGAATTTCGTTCCATTTATGGTGAAGGCGCTTTGATGCGCTTTACCTTGAAGGATGATGGTGCGGTTGAATCTCCTAAGGTTCGTTTCCGTCTTTTTGATGCTATTCGCATGTTCTTCCAGAACGGTGGTGCAACCTGCTACATCATGTCTGTAGGTGCCTATGGCGAAGAAATTTCTGAAAAGGCTTTGACCGAAGCGATTATCCCTTTCGAAAAGGAACAGGAGCCCACTCTCGTTGTGATTCCTGAAGCAGTTTCTCTGGAATCTGCGGATGCTTGTGCAAACGTGCAAAATGCAATGCTTGCTCATTGTGGTAAGATGAAGAACCGCTTTGCAATTTTGGATGTGTTTGATGGCTTTAAGGATACTGATGAATGCATTTCTCAGTTCCGCGAAAAGGTGACCTCATTCCTGAATTATGGTGCTGCATATTATCCGTGGGTAAATGCAAGTGTTGTTCAGTCTAATGAAGTAACTTTTGCCAATGTCGAAAATCTCGATGCTCTGGTGGCGCAGCTCAATGCCGCAGTTCCTGCGGAACCCGCTGCAAAGGCTGAAGCTGTAAAGGCTGAAATTGCAAAGATTTCTACGGTAGATTTGACCGATGAAGAAGCAGTTCTTGCTCTCCATCGTACCCTTTCTGTGGTTTGCATGAATTATTCCACCATTATGGATATTGTTCGTGAGCAGTTGAATTTGATTCCTCCTTCTGGTGCTATTGCTGGTCTTTATACCATGGTCGATAACAATGTTGGTGTCTGGAAGGCTCCTGCAAATATTGGAATTAATGGCGTGATTTCTCCTGCAGTTAACCTGACCGATGAACAGCAGGAAGATTTGAACGTTCCTGTAAATGGTAAGGCTGTCAATGCAATCCGTAGCTTTATTGGCGATGGCAATAAGGTGTGGGGCGCCCGTACTCTCGATGGCAATAGTCTGGATTGGCGCTATGTGAACGTTCGCCGAACTATGATTATGCTCGAAGAATCCATTAAGCAGGCATCTAAGGCTTTCGTTTTCGAAGCCAACAATGCAAATACTTGGGTGACCATGAAGAGCATGATTCAGAACTTCCTCTTCAACATTTGGCGTCGTGGCGGTTTGGCTGGAGCTAGTGCGACCGATGCATTTGAAGTCTATGTTGGTCTTGGCGAAACTATGACTGCCGAAGATATTCTTGAAGGAATTCTGCGTATCACCGTTAAGGTGGCTTTGCTCCGCCCGGCAGAATTTATTGAACTCACTTTCCAGCAACAACAGCAGAAGTCCTAATAGGAGGTAATTAAATATGGCAGAAGATGGTTCTACCCAAAGTACAAACATTTGGCCCTTGCCGAAATTCCACTTTTCTGTAAAGTGGGGCGATCAGGAAATGTCCTTCCAGGAAGTGACTGGTTTGGATGCTCAGTCCGAAGAAATCAAGTATCGTACAGGCGACAGCGCTGTGTTCTCTGTAATCAAGATGCCTGGTCTCATCAAGTACAGCAATGTGACTATGAAGAAGGGTATCTTCAAGGGTGATAACAAGTTCTGGGATTGGTTTAATCAGATCAAACAGAATACCATTAAACGTATTGATATTGTGATCAGCTTGCTAGATGAAACCAACGCACCTACTATGGTTTGGACCTTGAAGAATGCTTGGCCCACCAAGATTTCTGGTTATGAACTGAAGGCCGAAGGCAATGAAGTTGCTGTTGAAAGCATCGAAATTGTTCACGAAGGCCTTACCATTTCTAACGGCTAATCCTGTAGGTTTTTATGGAAAACGTTGAATGGTCGCTTCCGGTTGTATTTCATTTCCTAGTGAAGATTGGAGGTGCGGAGGAATCCTTTCAAGTTGTTGAAGGACTTTCCACTTCTATCGAATGTGAAGAAATTCGTTCTGGAGGCGACAATTCACGTTCCTTTTTCTTGCCCAAGCATTGTAAGCATGATGACCTTGTTTTAAAGAAAGGTTTTGTTCACAAGGATTCCATTATATATGAATGGTGCAAGAATACTTTTGCTTCAATGAATGGTGAAATAAGCATCGAAACAAGGAATGTGCTGGTTTCGTTGTTGAATGAAAAAAAACAGCCTTTGAGGACTTGGCATTTTATAAGGGCTTATCCATATAAGTGGTCGTTGGGATCACTGGATGCTATGAAGAATGAAATTGCCATAGAATCAATCTCTTTAAAGTACGAAAGCATGTCGTCTGTGTAGCTATGTCTCTAGAAATTAAAAATCTGTGTATTAATGTATCTGTAGCCCCTAAGAGCGAAAATAAGGCGAAAAATGAGGAGTCCCTTCGCTCTGAATTGTTGAACGAATGTCGACGCATGGTTCAAGATGCTATTTCTGAAAGTAGGGATCGCTAATGAAATTAACTAAGCTCACTTTGACGGCTTGCAATCCCGATAAGTCTCCCGTTTCTGGCGTGAATCCATTTTCGGTAATGGTAAATCCCGAAACTATAAACACGACGCAGAATCTGAATTATACCAAAACTTGGTACTATAATGGATTGGTTCGTTTTGGTGGCTATGATAGTGAATTATTTGCTGTCCCTAAAATATTTTTAGATGCTACAGGTGCCATTCCTAAATGTGATTGGCCTATTAATTGCAACGATATTCCCGAAATGATTGCCGCCTTGAAAAAGGTTGTTTCGGATTATATAAGTGCTGAACATGAGCCCCCTATTGTAAAGATTCAGTGGGGGCAATTTCTGCAGTATGCTCGGCTTAGTTCCATGAATATTGAATATAAAATGTTCAATCGTTCTGGAAAGCCTGTGCGAGCTGAAGTTTCCTTAAAGTTCAATCAATATGTAACTATAAGAGAACTTTTGGCTAGGCAGAACAAACAATCTCCGGATTTGACTCATTTGGTAGAGGTCAAAGTGGGGGATACTCTTCCTTTGATGTGTGCTAGAGTCTATAAGGATTCTTCCCTTTATTTGCAGGTGGCCAAGGCCAACAACCTGACCAATTTTAGAAGTCTGAAACCTGGATCTCAGTTGTATTTTCCGCCCCTTGTTGATTAAGTATTATGCCTAATTCTCCATTTTCCAAAGCCGATGGTGTTGTAGAGTGTGCTGTCTTTTCGAAGGGTAAATCTCTGCAGTCTGCACTCGTTGTTATTTCGGCAGATATCATTTATCGTATAAATGGCATTGCGAAAGCAGTTGTTGTTGTGGATGATGGTTATATGCGAGAGGGTAAATTCCCCCTGTGTGAAGGAGATGACCTTAAGCCCGGTAACGAAATTACCATAAAGGCTGGCTATGGCACGAAGATGAATGAGGTTTTTACAGGGATAATTGTAAAGCTTGGAATTTTTGCATCTCATGATGGTCGTAGTTACACGAAAATCGAATGTCGTCATAAGGCTATTGCCATGACCTGTTCCCGCAAAAACGCCAACTATCTGAATAAGAGTGATGATGCCATTGTTGGGGATATTTTCAAGACGTATGGTATAAACGCTTCAACGACTATTGGTGGCGTAAATCATAAGGAATTGCTTCAGTACTATTGTACAGATTGGGATTTTGTTATGGCTAGGGCTGAGGCCAATGGCTGCTGGCTTATTGATGATAATGATGGCGTTAGCATCAAGAAAATTGCAACCAATGGAGGACCTTCGCTTTCCCTTACCTGGGGGACCGATATTATTGAGTTTGATGCCTATGCCGATGCTACTCACCAAGTAAAAAAGACAGAAGCCCGTGCTTGGGACGTTTCTAAACAGGATGTGATTACGGGAAAGGCTTCTTTGCAGAGCCTTTCTTGTGTGGGGAATCTGGATAACAGTACTATGGCCAAGGTCCTTGATGCGCCCACGCGTTTACTTCAGATTAATTCCCTGGTCGAAAAGTCTGAATTGGATACTTGGGCCGAGGCGGAACAACTTAAAAACGAACTTTCAAGAATTTGTGGTTCTGTAACTTGCATTGGTACTCTTGAGGTAAAATTGGGGGGCTTGGTCAAACTGAATTATTTGGGAGATCGATTTAACGGTAATGCCCTTGTGTCGGGTATTCAGCATCATATGGAGCCGGGACGGTGGTGTACTAAAATTTTCTTTGGAATGGAAAAGGTTTGGCATGTGGAAAAGTTTGATGTTGAAGCTCCTACATGCTCTGGATATAATTGTGGCGTGAGTGGGTTGTTGACCGGTGTCGTTATTCAGATTAATGACGATCCTGACAAGATGAATCGCGTCAAGGTTAAAATTCCCTTGATGCAGAATCAGGAAGAAGGCGTTTGGGCAAGATTAGGCGGCCCTTATGCATCAAATGGCGTTGGATGCCTTGTTTTTCCGGAAGTGGGAGATGAAGTGATTCTTGGATTCTTTAATGCGGATCCTTCCAGTGCTGTGATTCTTGGTAGCCTTTATAGCGCCAATCGAGTTCCCCCGCAAGCCTTGAAACAGCCTAATAACATAAAGATGCTTCTCACTCGCGAAAAAATGAGTGTTGAATTTAACGAAGAGAAGAAATCTATTACTATAAAAACGCCCGGAAACCGAATGTTCGTTCTTGATGATGATCAAAAGAAAATCTCTCTTGACGATTCTACAAATACCGTTGAACTTTCGGATAGTGGTGTAAAGGTTAAAACTTCTAAAGACGTGACATTTGATGTAACAGGAAAGTTTAATGTGGATGCCAAGGGCGGCATAAATCTTAACTCCAAAGGTGATTTGAAAGGTGAGGGGATGAATGTGAACTTAACCGCCCAAGTTGGCGTCGCCGTAAAGGGTAATGCATCTGCTGAAATATCCGCTTCGGGACAGACGACCGTTAAGGGTGCAATGGTTATGATTAATTAAGGAATGTGTATGCCTCCCGCAGCTCGAATTACAGATTTACATACTTGCCCCATGCAAACTCCTGGCGTTCCGCCGGTTCCTCATGTTGGAGGACCAGTTGTAGGCCCCGGTGCTCCTACTGTATTAATTGGAGGTATGCCCGCGGCTGTTATGGGGGATTCCTGTGTTTGCGTTGGACCTCCCGATACCATTATCAAGGGGTCAGCAACGGTTATGATTGGTAAGAAACCTGCTGCCCGTATGGGTGATACAACTGCTCATGGAGGCGCCATATCTGTGGGATGCCCTACGGTTATTATTGGAGGCTGAGTTGGGTATTGCTGAATTTTTAGGACGTGGATTTAAGTACCCTCTTTCATTTTCAAAGGATGGGGTTCAAATGTCTGTAGCTGAAGAGGATATTGAAGAGAGTTTGCGTATTCTCCTGTTTACTTATCCTGGAGAACGTTTGATGCATCCTGATTTTGGATGCCGTATTCGAGATTTCTGCTATAGAAATTTTGATGAAGAATTTATTGCTCAACTTAAAGATGAAATACTGCGGGCCATTCTGCTGAACGAATCTCGAATTGATGTAGATGAAATTTTGATTACGAAAGTTGATGATGATGACGTTGTGAATGTGGAAATTCAATACACTGTACGAATGACTAATTCACGAAGCAATTTAGTTTTTCCCTTCTATATTAACGAAGGAACGGATGTGACCCTGTAGTTTATGGAAAAAATTAGGTTTAACATTCGCGATGGACTTAGCCAGGAAACTCGCCTTTTCAAGGAATTGAAACAGGGCTTTTATTCCGTTGACGTTTCTTCGTTACGGGATCTATTGGCTGTATTAAAGGCTGTTTGCATAGAGCGTGGTATTGCTGAAATACTAGAATCGGTAGATGTTGATGACCTTGTGAGAAAGGTTGAGGGTGTTGCCGATGGCAATATGGAACCTGCAACAGCTCTTTATGCTACATGCGCATCTTTACTATTGCGTGTCAAGAATCGCTTGAATACTTTACCGGATAAGCGAGTTGATTTTTATTACGAAAAAATTCTTGGCGAAAAAAAAATGGCCACCCAAGGTGACTCTGCCCATGTTGTTTTTCCGCAACCGGCTGTGGGAACTTGCTGTGATCTTCCGGCGGGGACAAAATTTTTGGCTGGTTTTGATGATGCGGGAATGGATATCGTATTTGAGTCGGTTAAGGACGCAAATATTAATGATGCTTCTGTTGCGCGACTACTTTCAATTGCTATCCATGACGATTCCCCGGCAACTATAACCGAAATTCCTATTTATGATCCAAAATTGGTTGCCGATGGGGATGATATTACCCCCTATCCGCTGTTTGGATTGACAAGATCCAGAAATCGTTCTGTAAATGCGCAAAATGCTCGTCTTGGAATTGCATTTGCGTCTCCGATTCTTCGCTTGAAAGAGGGGTGTCGTAAAGTTAAGTTGACCTTCTTCTTTGATCCAGATTCTGTTGAAGGTTCGTTGTTGGAGTATGGTAGTGATCCTGACCTCTTTCTTAAGACATTCTCGACTGCATTCAAGATTTACTTGACCACTGAAGAAGGATGGTATGGCGTTGAAGGCTATCAGTTGGAATCCTGTATTCTTGATCCTCGCTTCGAAAGTGATTGCTTTAGCCTGTCTTTTGTCTTGTCGGAATCGGTTCCCTCGATTGTTCCATATAATTCCGTTATTCATCAGGATTTATTTGATACGGAACATCCTGTTGTAAAAATCGAAATTAATCCTCAAAATTCCTATAATCCCTGGAAACAACTGCGTCTACTGAAGTTACAGAAAATCCAGGCAGATGTGAATGTGTGTGGATTGCGTTCATTTGATGTAATGAACGATTTAGGCCCTCTATCGCTTTCTAGTCCGTTACAACCCTTTGGTCCTTTGCCCTGTGTTGGGAATACATTTGCTTTTGCTAGTGATGAGTTGTTTGGTAAACGTTTGACCGATATAGATTTGTATGGAACTTGGCGTGGTCTTCCGAATTCACGGGATTTCTCTTCTTGGTATAGCCTTTATCCAAATGTTCCTAATACGGCTGATTTTAAGGTTTCTCTTTGCAGTACTAATAATGGTGTACAGTACCCTTCTGCGAATATGAAACCTATTTTAGCAAATCTTTTTGATTCGCAAAAAAATGGAGTGTCTTCGGATTTTCATATATCATTTAGAGAGGTTTTGGCATCAAGCAGTGCCAGGGCTCAATATAGAATGCGCTTGTATTCTCCCGAGGCGGCCTTTATGCATCAGGAGTATACTCGTGCTCTTTGTGATTCCCTGATGGCTAAGGCTTTAAAGAAGGTTTCTGGAATGCCGTTGCCGAATCAGCCGTATACTCCTGAATTAGAAAATCTGCGATTGAATTATCGAGCAAAATGTGAACTTGGCGTCCGTCACTCTAATAAAGATGGGGAATCAAGTACGATTTTCTTCTTACATCCTCTAGGCTTTAGCCCCAAAAAAGGTTTGAATGATCTGGGTGGCGCATTTCTGATAGGAATATCCTGTAATAAGATTCCTCAGCGACTAAATCTTTTTTTTCATTTGAAACGGGATTCTGATTACGTGGTTTCCGATGATATCGGTGATTTTTCCTGGTCCGTCTTGTGCAATGATAATTGGGTGAATTTGCCTGCGGAAAACGTACTTTACAATTCAACTTCTGGTTTTACTACGTCAGGAATTGTTGCGTTAAAGCTTCCAAAGGAAATGAGTCAGGGGGGCAAGTTAATGTATGGTAATCTAGCTTGGATTCGTTTGCGACCCTTAGGAAATTGGAAACAATGCAGCCGAATTTATTCCGTTTACACCAATGCGGTTGAAGTTAAGCGTTGCATGGATGGAAATTCTTACGGAAAATTGGAAAGAATTAAGCCGAAAACCATTACTGAACTTGCGCAAAGCCGAGCAGGCCTTTCTGAAGTTTTCCAGATAACGGAATCTTTTGGTGGTCGGGTGGCCGAAGATAAGGAACGGATGCGCACTCGTGTGGCGGAATTTCTTTATCATCGCGGGCGCGCTCTTTCACCTAAGGATTATGAGCGCATTATTTTGGAACATTTCCCGGAAGTGCACATGGTCAAATGTTTTGCGGGTTTGAATCCTGAAAATCAGGGCGTTTTGACTCCTGGCTATGTGACCATTGTTCCCGTATCCCGATTGGTTGAGACAAAGGGTAATTCCTGGGATCCTTGTCTTGGAGGTAAAATTCTTTACGATATTAAGAATTTCTTGAAAGAAAAAATCCCGGCATCGGCAAAAATTCGTGTGTTGAATCCGTATTTTGAGAGGATGCAAGTTCGCTGTGTTGTGGATTTCCGAGATGGTTTCGGTGAAGGCGAATGTCTGTTGGATTTAAACAATCAGATTAACCGTTTTATTTCGCCTTGGTATCCGATAGGACAACAGAAATTCTTTGGTTGGTCCTTAAATGAAAATGACCTGAAAACGTTCATTGAAAATTTGGAATATGTAAAGTTTATCAAGGAACTGTCCATTTTGAGGATTGCGTCCGAAGATGACTGTAATTTTTATGTGGACCATTCTGAGCAACTTGAATCGGGAATTCTTCGCGGCCTTTGTCCCTGGAGTGTATCTACTCCGATGGCAAAGCACTTCTTAAACATTGTTCCCGAAATTAATGAATCTAAACCCATCAGTGTTGGCTTTGGGGACTTGGAAATTGGCTCCACTTTCATTATTCGAAGGAGAGGTAATGCAATTAAGTAGAAATGCTCTTAAATCACTTTTTCGCGCTGGACAGATGCCGTGTGAAGAAGACTTTAATGATTTGATCGATTCTTCTGTAAATATCGAAGAAGATGGCTTTGAAAAGACTCCTGAAAATGGACTTAAAATTTCTCAGTTGACTGATTCTGGAAAACTGATGAGTTTTTATGAAAATGTCACCGAAGGTACTCCTCTTTGGCAAGTGGAGCTTCGTAAGAATGGTGCTGAAGAGGATGCTTCTAGCTTGCATGTTTCCACACCTTCTCAAGAGTCGTCAAATAGTGTGGTTTCATTAGTTGGCTCATCTTCGGTTACCGCAGTCGGTATTGGCACAAGAACTCCTGAATGTACCTTGGACGTGAATGGTGTCATAAGTAGTGAAGGTCGAATTGGTAAAGAAAATGATAAACTTAAAGTTGAGGCTGATGGTAGGTGGCACGATATTACGGAAGAACTGAATGGATGCGAAGCCTTTGAGATTATCGCGGGCGTTGGTGGTCAAGAAAATGAAGGTCGTTTTGCTTTGACACATGCTATTGCTATGAACGTATTTCATGGAAAGCCGGCTATTAATAAAACCCAATCTTATTATGGAGGTAGAGGGTCCCGCATTGACATTCGTTGGGCAAGAGGGGAGGAGCGTTATACCTTTAAATTACAACTCCGCACCCATTGTGCCTATAAAAATGGATCCTTGATTCGCTATAGATTGACAAAATTGTGGTTTGATAACATGATGGTGCAGTCTCTTGGCTAAGACAATTTCGAAAATAAGTGGAGCGCAAGATCTTGATTACGAGGCTATGCGCCTTGATTCCCTAGCTTTAATTCAAAAGCTGAGTGGGAATATATGGACAGATTTCAATGCCCATGATCCTGGTATTACCCTTTTGGAAAACATCATCTTTGCTATATCGGAATTGGGTTATAAAACAGATTTTGATATTGAAGATTATTTGACATCCAAAGATGGAAATATTGATCTGCGTCGTGAAGCTTTGTATACTGCAGAACAGGTAAAGGAATGTTTTCCTGTTTCGGCGGAAGATTACTCCAGTTTTTTTTCCAAGTATTTGAAGGGCGCGATTCGGACAGAATTCTTGAATTGTACAGATGGCTGTTACGAAGTGATGATTGTAGCAAAGGATAATAGCCAACTTAAAAAGGAAAATGCAGAAATCGCCCTGCTGAAATCTTTTAATGAATTGTGGAATGATTGGCGACTTCTTGGCGAAAATATCTCATCAGTGAAGTTTCTCTGGCTTGACGAAGACTCGGATATAGAAAAGGTTGTTGTAGAGACTGCTAAACATCAGGTTGTTTCTGTTGAAGGTATACGGAGAGATTTCTTGAATTTTGCTCCCATTGTTGATCAGTTCCCTATGATATATCGTAAGGGGGAAGATGCTTTAACCTTACAGAAGTTTCTTGAACCAGTTGAGTTTTTGATTAAGAAATTCCTTTCGAAAATAGATGATTTTGCAGATCTTTTTTCTGTAGACGTTTTAAAGACAAGTAAAAAGAAGTACTGCAAAATTTTGGACCAGATGCTCGCTATGTATGGCATGGAGTATCCTGATGAATTGTTCATGAAAATCCATGAACACGAAGGAGAGACGGCATTTGTTAATCTGTTACGAGCTAAAGTGAAATACATTAGATCTTTGCCAGCTTTACACATGCATCGTTGCGGAAAGTATTTTGGAACGCGTCTTGAAATAATGCTTGGCGTTAAAAATCATATTGTGGATGGAATTTACCTAAATAAAAATTTTGGAAAAATTTTTGTTGTATGGGGAAATTCTGATACCTATAGCGAAGAAACCCGCAACAGTATGGAAGATTTTGTGCGAGAAGAATTGCCCGCTCATCTTATTCCTGTTTTTATTTGGCTTTCTGAATCGTTACCCGAAAAAATTTCTGCTTCTTGGTTTTATGAAAAATGAACGTCATTGACAATTTGACATTGAATATTGTCGCTGCAGACTCGCAAACCTGCCAGAATTTGGAAGGTTCTCTCTATTCTTTTGCCCGGAATACATTGATTGATATATTGGATCAAATTTTAAATGAACTGGATTTTGACGGTGAATTAGAAATAGATGACCTTACGATTGATGTGGGAGAGGTTGATTCTGAAAATGCCTTGCAACATTTTTCCGGGAAATTGCCGGTGACTCTAAAGGAGAGCCTATCCAAGGTTGTTTTTAAGAAACATAGCCAGCTTACGTTAAATATGCTTTCTGAAACTTACAGACGCTTGCTTCCCATAAATCAAGTGATGAATATTGAGAAAGAGTTTGAATATTATGCCGAAGAATGGCTTGTAAAAAATCCGAATTCAAAGTTTGACCCATTGGCAGTCTCGGAATACATTATCAAAATTATGATGCAGAGAAATCCTGGTTTGGATTTTCGTCAAATCGCATGTTCAGTATATCAGAATATTAAAAGGATGGAACGTCCTGCTCCCCAAAAGATTTCTCCTAAGGAAACTAGGAATGTAGTTCATGATGCCGGCTTGGTTTTATTGGCTCCTTACATTCCTGTGCTATTGGGTCGTTTGGGTTGTGTATCTGGGAATACGTTTACTTCTGAAGACGCCCGCTTGAAAGGTTTGTCTCTTTTAAAGTATGCTGTTTATGGAAGTTATGAAGTCCCCAAGACGCCAGCCTCACTGATGAACATTATCTGTGGTTATGATCGCTCTTTTGATCCCGAAAAATTACCGATTCTTTCTGATGATGACAAGTCTGTTGTCAATAGCTTGCTTGATGCAGTTGTCAAGAATTGGGGAGCTTTAGGTTCTACTTCTGCAGATGGGTTACGTACCAGTTTTTTGATTCGTTCCGGTAGCATTGAAGACGTTGAAGATGGCTTGTTGCTTAAGGTGTCATCTAGTGCTTATGATATGCTGCTAGATAAACTCCCCTGGGGTTATTCCATGGTTAAAACATCTTGGATGAAATCTAAGATTAGCGTGGCGTGGAGGTAGAATGAGTGCCGTTCTAGATAAGGAAATTTGTTGGTGTCGCCAGATTATTGATGCTCGCTTTGAACAGTATTTTTCTGCTGCTGCTGATGAACGTAAAATGATTCAGGTGCAGGCTATATTGCCTCCAGAACTGGATGATGATTCTCCTTATGCTCAGCTGGTGTTGCAGAATGAACTGAATTTTGAAGAAAGGTTCATTCTTGTGCTTTCATTACTTCCGCATTTTTGCCCCCAGGCTTTAGACTCATTTTTCTTGAACAATAAAGTATTGGGGCGTCCCTATACTGAATTTGGTGGCTGGCATAGCAAGAGCCATTCAGGTTTTTTGCCCACTTGTGAAACGGCTTTGTTTCTTTTGGCTGGAGATAATCTGGAACGAAGAATCCAATTGATGCGTTTTTTCGAAACTGATCATAAATTGACAGCGAACCGTATACTTCAATTGGAATATGGTGAACCGGGAGAACCCAAGAATTCGGCTGCATTGCGTATATCTTCGGAATATTTGGAATTTTTAACGACGGGGGTGCAAAATAAACCTGATTACAGTATCCATTTCCCCGCGAAACTGATTACATCCCGTTTACAATGGGAAGACCTTGTTCTTGGAGACGTAACCCGTTATGAAATAGACCAACTGATTACCTGGATTAACCATTCCGATGAAATTTTGGATGGTTTTGGCTTGCGTAAAAATCTTAAGCGTGGTTATCGAGTTTTGTTCTATGGTCCTCCGGGAACTGGAAAAACCTTGACGGCGACATTGATTGGTAAAAGGGTCGGGATGGATGTTTATCGAGTTGATCTCTCCCAGGTCGTTTCCAAGTATATTGGTGAAACAGAAAAGAACCTTTCTAACATTTTTGATCAAGCAGAAAGCCGTAAATGGATTTTATTCTTTGATGAAGCTGACTCCTTATTTGGAACTCGAACTCAGGCTAGCAATTCCAATGACCGTGCTGCTAACCAGGAAATTTCATACCTGCTGCAACGTGTAGAGGATTTTCCGGGTATTGTAATTTTGGCTAGCAACTTGAAATCAAATATAGATGAGGCGTTTTCTCGAAGATTCCAAAGTTCCGTGTTTTTCCCCATGCCGGAACCTGCTGAACGTCTAATCTTATGGAATAATATTTTTGAAAAGACTCAAGTTGAAAATAGGGAAGAAATCTTTAAGGAATTTGCTGAAAAATATGAACTGGCCGGCGGTGCCCTGACCAATGTAGCCCGCTATGCCGCTCTTTCGGCTCTAATGGATAATCGAAAAATCATAAATAAGTGTGACATTCAAGAAGGCCTTTCTAAGGAATTACAGAAAGAAGGAAAAGCTTTATGAGAAATTGGTTTATATATGTTTTGCTATTTGTGGGCACTGTAATAGCCTCTACAAACGAAATGGAATATTTCGTCGTTCCCGATTCTCTGGTAATGGAATACGATAAGCTTCCTAATGCCAACGATACCTTAGAGGCCTTTGATTCCTTGGATCGTCAGCAGGGAATCTACTACATGGACCGATTTGAACTGGATAAAGCTTTGCGAACTTCCTTGGCGAAGTTCCCTCGGTTTCATCCAATTCTCAATAATTTTGCCTTGGGAAACAAGAGTCTCAAACATCGTAAAACCGTTGGCCTTACCCCTGATGATTCCATAGTGGATTTTGTGTGGCTTGATGGAAAGAATATCAATACCATAAAGAATTTCATTCGTAAGCATGTTGCAACAGATTCTTACTCCAAAGCGGTTTCTCGTTTTTTGCATGACTTGCAGGGAATTGTTTTTGCAGATTCCGTAATGATGCGGAGGTATGCCTTGAGCCTCTTGGCAGCTTCTTTAGGGGTATGCTATGAAGGGAATGGCCCTTACGATAAAATTTCAAGTGTGTCTTGGGAGGAGAATGAAGTCGAGGATTTATTTAGATTAAAATACAAGAGCAAATTTAGGGAATCTATTCAATCGATGTGCTTTGGTTCCGTTGAACCGAGCATGGACGTTTTTAAGAAGTTCCGTGAAAATATGAATAAGGATACTGTAGGAATCTATAAAGATTGCTTTAGGTATCGCACATTAAAACGTCGTTTTATTTCTAATCGTTGTTCCGATGACCGCTGGAATTTTTCGTTTGACTTGGTTGATTCGCTGTATGTTAGTCTTCTTCAGAAAACCGTAGAGGCCAATTATCAGAAAATCAATTCCTTTAATGATGAAATCCCGGTAGTTTGGAAAACAGATGGATGTGGCTGCAGTCAGTACAAGGATTTAAATGGAAATGTATATGCGGTTTATCCTTATTGGCTTGCAAAGGAAGGGGGAGATACGCTCGATTTTTCGGGGATTACTCGCATTGCCTACTATGGAATATCGGCTTCCGATAAAGGCGTTTTGCAGATGCCTTCTGGCACGAAATCTCTAAGTTTCTTTAATAAGGATGGCTATAGTGATTTTGTAAATGAGGCTCACAAGCATAATGTAAAGGTGGACTGGATTATTAAAAAGAGCCAGTGGGGAGAACTTTCACATGATGCGGACAAAATGCAGGATTTCTTTAGAAACTTGGTCAAACAGGTGGATTCCTTGGTAAATACCAGAGTCAATTCCCTGTTCCAGCAGTTTGTGAGTTGTCTTGCTATTGATGGTCGTGATGGCGGTTTTCGCGGAGATGGAGTTTCCCTTTGGTTCCAGAATTATCCCACGGATTCTGTAAATACAAGAATTTTCAAGGATTACTTTGACTCCCTGCAGAACAAATTGAATCGCGAAAATCCCTATGCCATGGTCAACTTGATGATGAATCTGCTTGATTTGGGTGAAGAGAAGAATGTGTCTGTAGACTCCAACTATGTGCCCCCTCAAAAGGGAATCTATAGCTATGAGTTTTTTGGAAAACTGATGAAATCTAATTTCAATGGAACTCAAAAAAATTATTTGATTGTACTCAGCGATGAACCAGTGTCTCGCAGTAAACTGGTGATTTACCGTGACCTGAATCAGCAACTGAAAAATGATATGCGGCGAGAAGTGCTTCACGCTGTAGTTCCAATGTTATGGCTAGATTATCAGCAGTGGGAACAATTGACTGACGATGCTTCGTTCTATAATGATGCCTATTATTCCCTGGGAATCGCTCCCTTTGGACTTTTGAATGATTCTGCCCATATGGAAAGCCGATTGAGCGACATTTTGCTAGAAAATTTTGAAAAAGAGGATGGTGCTCACAAACGTCAGAGTGGTTTTGCTGCATTTTTCTGTACACATCGCTGGGCTTTCCGCTTACTGAATTCAATCGTGTATGGCCTAGTTTTCTTGCTGTTGATTAGTTACTTTGCCATCTGTAGGGTTAATGACTATTTTAGCCGACGTTTAGCCTTGTTGGTGGCTCTAGTGGCGATTCCGCCCCTTTTTACCTCGCTGATTCTCACCAATTTCGATCCTGTCATTATGGATTATGTAGGTAAAGTGGGGCAGTGGGGGAGTTTTGTAATCATCATTCTTACGGTAATCGCTATAGCCTTGTTGCAGGTGTACCGTTCTGCTGATTTTCCTAGGAGGAAAAAATGAATCTAGCCTGCATTTTTGCATCAGTAGTTGCGCAGGACTTTATTGATGAGCATACTAAGGATTTTGCCATGAGCCAGTTGCATGAAATGACAAAAACGTCTCAAGGACTTGTAGACTTGAAAGAAGCATGTAATATATTTGCAGGAACAGGAAATGTGAAGGCTTTAGATTATTTAAAAGACTTGATAAAGAATTCTGCGGTGTAGATTTTTGGGAAAATGAATTGTTAAAACGATGTTTTCTCAAAAGACCGTAAAAAATGTTGAAAAAAAATAACTAGGATAAAAAATGAAATCAAAATTTTATGACTTCGTATCAATTAAATGGAATCGGTTTAATTACTTTATAAATTTTTTGATTACTTTATGTGGTGCCGTTACGGCTGTATTTTCGTGCTATGCCGCCATTAATTCGAATGAAATATCAAAAAGGTCTTTTGCAAATGAAGAACGTAGTGCTCAACCTATAATAACATCGTTCATAAAGAATGATACCTTGAATGTCAAGATCGAAAAAGAATACCGAGGTCTAAACTTTGTAGAAGTAAAACCTATGCTGACTTTTTTTGAGGGATTTGTGCATGACCAGTCCTTGACTTCAATGAAATCAGCAACTTTTTTGTTTCAAGGATCAAAAAAGTATGCAACATGCCTTTCTGATGATGAAAATGGTTTTATAAAGTGTCATGAATCCGAATTGAATAAATTCTTTAAAAAAGTAAATGACAAAATTCAGGGTATGGGACTGGATTCTGGTAAAATGTCGTTCAGAAATCTTCGAGTTGCTTATCTGCTTAATGTTTCTTACATTGATATTTTTAACAATAAGCAAAGGCAATTGTTTATCGTAAATAGTCGTGGACGCCAAAGAAGTATTTCAGACTCCCTTTACAAGGAACGATTTCTCAATACGGATCGCTTGACAATGGCTGATACTACAGAAGAGACGATTCAGAAATTTTTAAAGAAACTTGAACAGACAGAAAATATAATGATGCCTCATAAAGAATAGTAGGAGAGAAGTATACAATGCTCATATTCTATAAAAAATGAAACTGCATAGAGTGCTGCTAACAACGGAACTACTGCGATACGCGATAAATAAACGAAAAAGAGCTCCTTATGCAAAACACATACGCACAAAAGAACGATACTGTACAAATTGCTTCGGCGAACACCGCTGAATCCGTACGGGATAATTCTGCGCAAGCGCAAAGCCTGCAACGAAAAGCCGACCTCGCCGACGGCGCCATCCAGCGAATGGGCGAAGAAGAGGAAGAACCCGTGCAGGGCAAGTCCATCCAGCGCGAAGCCGCCCCCGAAGAACTGGAACAGTGAATAGTGAATAGTGAATAGTGAACGTCACTCACCTTTTTACGTCATCCCGGACCTGATCCGGGACCCCAGGTGAATCATAACAGGAGAAAAACCACAATGCAAACCACATACGCACAAAAGAACGAAACAGCGCAGCGTGCCGCCGACAACACCGCGGCTGCTGTGCTGGACAATTCCCCGCAAAGTGAAAGCCTCCAGCGCAAGGCCGATTTGACGAATGGCGTAGTACAGCGTGAATTTGATGGCCCATTGACATCGAATGCTGACGTAGAGCAACAGGATTCAGACGTTTTTGACGAGCAGAAGGCGCGTTTCACGGAGGCTGTTTCGCTTTCGTACGATGTGGTGTACAAAAATGGAGACCATCGTCGGATTTTCCTCAGGATAGGGACTGATGTCCCTGATTGGGGCGATTACAGTAAAATGGCCCAACTCTGGGTGAACCAGTTGATGGAAATGTCGATTCTCGTGCCGGATGGATTGGAAGTTTACGTATCGAATGTGTTTACTTACCAGCAGTCCTTTAATTTTGGCTCAGGGAAGATAAGTATCAAGCCGCAGTCCATTGCGAACTTGTTGCATGCAGGGCCTACGCTCGGATTGAACCAGTACAACCTTGTGGCAAACCAGCTTTCTAACGGAGACCCCGTGAAATTCGGGGCAACGACAATGATGCACGAACTCGGACACATCTTGCACGAAAAATCGTCACCGACTTTTTTCCGCCAAAAAACGACGGCCGCCGCGACGGACAAAAAGTCGTTTGAAACGGCACCGCTCGTGAGCGACTATGCAGGCACGAAGACCCAGGCGGAATTTGTGGCGGAAACATTTGCAGGTCTTGCAAACGGACTCCTTTACGATGAAAATGTGGTAACGCTTTATTGGGAACTTTGCGGCCCGTGCTGTGGCGAAATTTACGAAGCGAGACCCGGAAAATACGGCTTTAGAAAGTAGTACCAGAAATTAAAAAAAAGAGGAATAACAATGCAAACCTCATACGCACAAAAGAACGAAACCATACAAAAAGCCTCGGCGAACACTGCCGATTCTGTCGTTGATTCTTCGTCGCAATCTGCGACTTTGCAGCGTCATGCCTCCCTCGCGAATGCCGCAGTGCAGCGCGCGGAAAATCCGCCTCGCCCGAACAACACGGGCCTCCCTGACGACTTGAAGAACGGCGTGGAAAGCCTCTCCGGCTATTCGCTTGACAATGTGCGTGTGCATTACAACAGCCCAAAACCCGCGACCGTGCAGGCGCTCGCCTACACCCAGGGCACCGACATCCATGTGGCCCCCGGCCAGGAACACACCCTCCCGCACGAAGCCTGGCACGTGACCCAGCAAATGGCCGGCCGCGTAACACCCACCACAAACATCGGCGGCATGCCCGTGAACGACAACGCCGCGCTGGAACATGAAGCCGATGTCATGGGGGAGAAGGCGGTAACGCAGAGGATGGTGGGGGCAAAACAAGTATTGCCAGTAAGCAATACTTGTTTTATTCTTCAAAGAAAGCTTATTTATCAAGGAAAAGCTCTTGACAGTAGTGGACTCAAAGATTTGGAGAAAAAAAGAGTGAGCCATCCAAATTCGTCTATTGATTGCTATTCTGATCAAAATGGAATTGTCTATAAACCTGTTGAAGTAGATGGAGGGTATGAAAATGGAATATTTATTGGTAATGTACCTTATTATGTTGGCTCGTTTAATAATATTGTGGATGCTGTTGTTCGAATATCAAAACAAATAAATCTTAAATATAATTATTCTGCTGAAAAACTTGCGAAAATGGCTTTGTATTATATTTATGAAGGCGAATTAGAATTCAATGATAGAAAATTAGATTCAAAATTCGATGAAGAATTTATAACTTTGCTGAAAGGTCGGATTGACGCTGCTATAAATCCAACTGATTCTTTTGCCGACTTTGATGAAATGTATAGAGATAAAAAGGATAATCCGCTGATAAATTGTTCGGGTAAAAATGGGTATTATTATGTATACAGAACAATGACGTATGAGGAACTTCAAAATAAAGCTTTGTTGAAAAGGACTGGAAGAGCGGGCGATTTTGCGCAAGCTTGTACATATTCTGGCTTTTTAGTAAAATTCAAGGTGAATTCTAATGGTGAAACTTGTAATGCAAAAAGACCGAATAAGAACCCGGATACTGCTCCAATAAAATCGGAGAAACGTGGTGAGAATTTGCTGCCAAAAACTGCGAAGCAATTTTCTTTTTATGCCAAGTTGTTGTGGGACGATGTTGAAAGTGGCAAAGCGGAAATTGTTGAGATTATGAATTTGGGGAAAAGACCTGTGTAGTGTAAAGCGAAAATTTTTTTTTGAAACGTTAACCCAACCCGTGATACCGAGAACGACTTGTAAACCCAATCAGTGAAAATGTCAACTCGCTCAGTGAAAACACCCCAAAAACTGCCTCCCTTTTTCATCAAATGTCAGAAAAATGCGTCATCCCACATTTTTGCCTGCCGAAAAAAGCAAAAAACCGCACTTTTTGTGCAGATTCCCGGCTCAATCCTGATTTCGTGATTCAAGGCCTACGGCAACGTGCGCGCCAATTCGCTCTCCCAGATGCTGAAGGATAACCCGGAGCTCAAAGCCGTGCGCTATTCCATGCTCCCGTACAAGGAACAAGGCCAGATGACGAACGTGGGAAGCTGAATTGATAACGGGAAAACCGCAGAATTCCGTTTATTTGAGAGATTGAACATGGCCAAGGAAATGGAATTTTTCAGTTTTAGACACACGATTCTCCATGGCGACTATCCTCAGGCGTTACGGCACGAATATTCCGCTCGCATATCAGAAAGACTCATTTTCCTTTCATCAAGCCAAAAAATTTCTTTCTGTTTTTCGATTTCTTTTTTCAAAACCTCCGGAGTTGGCATGTACGCCATGTACTTCGCTTGAAAAAGTTTTTGACTTCTTCTGGGAGGCCAGCATACGATAATAATATTGCGTAGAAATATTCCTATCCAAAGTTCGTGAACTCCAAGCCTGGGAAAACGCTTCTTGAGCATACCATTCTCGAGCAGATTCATCCTCAACACGCAGCAACGTTCTGTAGTGAGTCCAAGAAAGCAAACCCATCTGAGATTTTCCACTCACTGCGTGGAAAATCTTTGGAAAAAGCGTATAAAATTGAACAAAGCAATAAAGATTTGCCTTGCATTTCTTCCAGAGCAATCCTTCGACCAAGAAACCAATTACGTTGAAGCAAAGCAAGATTCACCTTAGCACTTGCAAATACCCTAGTATATTGGACAATTTGTGTTACATCTGCAAGAATGTCATCAGAGAGCACAGATAAACTGAGTTGTGTAGCTTTTTTGCTTGCCATAGAGCCGCCTTTTTTCAAAAAATCAATTTTGAAATGATTATTCCGGCGTACTTTGAGCCACCAGTCCGGTACTAGAGAGCCACTTTTCCGGAAAATACGGAGCTACCCTTCCGGAGGATGAGAGCCATCCACAAAATGTCATGAAAACTCTATAATGCGAATGTCCACGACAATGATGCCGCGGACTTTTTACATGGAGGTCTCATGACCAAATATCGCGAAATACTCCGACTGAAGCACCTTGGCTTCAGCGAGCGAAATATCGCAAGGAATGCGGGGGTATCCCGCAATACAGTGAAGCGCGTCGCCCAGGCAGCTTCGGCGAACAATATTGACTGGAAAACGGCCGAACAGATGGACGACGCGACGATAGAGAATCGTCTCTTCCCGAATCGGAAAACGTCGGAGCCAGCCCATACCATAGACTTCGAATATATCCGCAAGGAGCTGATGCGCAACGGGGTCACCAAGAAACTCCTGTGGACGGAATACTGCGAGAGCTGCAGGCTATGCAACCGGGAACCGCTGATGTATTCCCAGTTCTGTTACTACATCCAGCAGGAGGAACAAAAACGCAGGGCAACCATGCACATCCCTCGCCGTCCAGCAGAAATGGTGGAAGTGGACTGGGCGGGCGATCCGGCCCACATAATAGATCCCGACACAGGAGAACTCCTGAACGCCTACCTGTTCGTCGCCACGCTTCCGTACAGCCAGTACACCTACGTGGAGGCGTTCCTTGACGAAAAGACCAGAAACTGGATCAGGGCGCATGTGCACATGTACGAGTTCTTCGGAGGGGTGACGACGATGCTCGTTCCTGACAACTGCACTACGGCAGTGAATCACGCGCGAAGCGACTGGTACACGGCCGCTCTGAACCGGACCTATGGCGAGATGGCGGAACACTATGGCACGGCGGTAGTCCCGGCAAGGGTGAGGCACCCGAAGGACAAGGCCAGCGTAGAGGGGAACGTGGGCAAGATATCCTCATGGATAACAGCAGCCCTCCGTAACGAGGAGTTCTTCTCGCTTGCGGAACTCAATGCTGCCATAAGGAACCGTCTCGACCAGTTCAATGCGAGGCCCTTCCAGAAGAAGGAATGCAGCAGGCAGGAGATCTTCGAGAACGAGGAGCGTCCGCAGCTAAGGCCCCTGCCCGCCACACCCTTCGAGATTGCGGAATGGAAGACATCCACCGTCCAGTTCAACTACCACATCGTCCTGGATGGCATGTACTACTCCGTCCCCTATCAGTATATAAAAAAGCAGGTGGAGTCACGGTTGACCGACTCCACTGTGGAGGTGTATTACGAGCATGAACGGATCGCCAGCCACGCAAGGCTTCACGGAAGGCCGAGCCAATACTCCACGGTAAAATCCCATAGCCACCAGGGATACCTGGAATGGGACGGAGAACGGTTCCGCCGCTGGGCCACCGGGGTGGGTGAAAATACAGCCGCCGTGATAAACGCCCTGCTGTCGGGAAGCTACGCTGAACAGCAGTCCTACAGGTCCTGCATGGGGGTGCTGAAGCTTGGCAAGCGTCACGGCAACGCCATGCTTGAGTGGGCCTGTGAGAGGGTTCTACGATACACAAGCAGACCAAGCTACAAGAATATCCGGGATCTGCTGCTGGGCGGAAGTGACAGGCAGCAGGCAAAACCTGACGGGGAAAAAGAGTCTCGTCGAGGAATCACTCGCGGAGCGAGAAACTACGGAGGAAGCAAGTGAACAACAGCAGTACAATCGACAAGCTGATAGAAATGCGCATGACCACCATGTCGGACATGTTCGTCAACCAGCAAAAGGACCCGAACATGGCGGGAATCCCCTTCGAGGAGCGCTTCGGCATGCTGGTCGATGCCGAATACGCCAGCCGCAAGAGCCACGCCCTGGAGCGCCTGGTAAAGAGAGCCGAACTGGAACAGAATGACGCCAGCATAGCCGCGCTGGACTATCACTCCGGACGCAAGCTGAACAAGGCTCTCATCCAGAAACTGGCCAGCTGCGAGTACATCTCGCAATACAGGAACATCTTCATCACTGGAGCAACAGGCAGCGGGAAGACATATCTCGCATGTGCCTTCGGGATGGAGGCTTGCAAGCGGTTCTACTCCGTAAAGTTCACGAGGTTGCCCGACCTTCTGATAGACCTGTCGGCCGCGGAGGATCGGCGTACGCTTGAAAACGCCCTGCAGAAATACACCAAGCCCACGCTCCTGATCATCGATGAATGGCTTCTGTTCAAGTTGCGGGAAAATGAGGCGAGGTTGCTCCTGGAGGTAATCCACAAGAGACGCAGGAAGTCTTCGACCATATTCTGTTCGCAGTTCGAGGAGAAGGACTGGTATGACCAGATATGCGAAGGTGAAAGTACGCTTGCGGATGCTATAATGGACCGGATATCCTTCGACTCCTACAAGATAAACATCGAGTACGTCGACAAGTCCGTTGACAAATCCATGCGAGAAGTGTATGGGCTGAACCCTTCTGAAGCACAATAACCCTAAAACAGGTGGCTCCGTCAGACCGGACTAGTGGCTCTCACTTCTCCGGACTGGCGGCTCCGCCGCTCCGGAATAATCATCTTCGTCGTTAATTCGCAGTTCTTGACAACGAATGCCAATGGATGACATCGGTCGACTTTGCGGCATTGACAAAGGTAAACCTGATTGTAACAAGCGAAGTAAGTATCCTGTTTCAATTCTGGCTTTTTGAGACAACGGCGGAGATTTTGGTTGGGATATCAACCATGCCAAAGGTTTATGTTTTGGACTCATTAAATATATGTCATTTTTGACATAATATCGAGAGCTCTACGTTGATCATCTGGGGCCGGCCTCCCCATAGGGTTCCTGTCGCCAGGCAAATAAACTAAGGCGATGACGGTGGGTTCCTTTTTTGTGAAAATTGGACTAAAGTATCTGGTTGGAATGACTTTTTGTGTGTGTTTGTATATATGCCGTCTTACACTGTTTATACATTGACTGAATGTGAAAAACTCATCCGCTTTCGCGAATGAGTTTCTTTTTCTCCTTCTTTTTTATGGCTTTACTTTACGTCATCTAGTTTCAAGTCGTTGATGAGCGTTGTGCCGCTAATGGTGTAGTGGGCTATCATCGAGGCGTCACTTGTGTATCGGAACTGCTCGCCACCTTCCTTATCCTTGCCCAAGACGACATCTGCGTGCAGACGGACGTTGGCTCCTTCGGGGATGCCGGTTTCGGAGAGGTTGATTGTCCTTTCCCCGGCTGCGCAAATGTCGTGGTAGCCGGAGGGTTCGTACACTCCCGAACTGTTGTCGGATTCCGGGTCATTCCAGTTGATTCGCATTCTAACAACGAATGCACCAGAATTCTTCAGCGTGATTGCCTTGATGTGCTTGATTTTTGCCATTTTATTCTCCTTCTTAGGCGTGTTTTTTAACTAGGAATGTGTAGACATTCCCATGGGGTGTTTTTCGGAATAGGGGATGCTTGCGCACCCCCTATATTTTTTGAGGTGTAGTTTCTTTATTGGGGTTTGGACCTAGATCTTGCTAAAATCGGTCAACTGTTCGTGGGGCAGGTTTTCATCTGCACGATTCAGGTGGACCTTGCCGATTTTTTTGACATTTTCAATGTTGAAGCATAGGTCATTGGGGGTGACGAACATCGCTTGCATTTCTCTTGCGTTCTTGATCATATCCTTGATTGAAGAGAATGTGAATCCAAGTACTTCCATGAGCGTTTTCAGCAAATTCTCGATGGCGCTGCTGAGTGCGTTTCCCTTTAGCATCATGACGCGGTTGCTGCGGTCGCTTTCAAAGATTTCCTTGGCCAGGTCTTCAATATTGGAAATCGGTTCGGCGTCGTTGATGGCCTGGTGGAATGCCTCTGTCTTGAAATCGTATTCTGCGGCATGTTCTGCGTACAGGTCGAGGAGTGTGTTGGCCTTTCTGCGGTTTTGGTTGAGCAGTCCCTTCTTGGAGGTGCGGCAACTCAAATCGGCGTCCTTTGTCAGTTTCAGCTTAAATTTGCGATTCTTCTTTGAGGCATCCAAATAGCACTGGTAAACCAGGGACGAACAGACCATGGTGTAATTGTGTCGATATTTATCGTCTAACAGTTTTTTTAATTCAGCGGCAAGGCATCTGAGAAGTGCGATGATGATGGATTGCTTGATCCCTGCCTGGGAATGGTCCTTGTAAAGGAGGATTAGGGCCAGGAATACCAAGTCGGCGTAGGGGTAGGGGAGGTCCTGTTCCACGTATCCCTTGGCGGCTGCAAGAACGGGGGCCATTTCCTTATCGGAATAGAAACTGCTCTTGTTGCCAATTTTAGAAGTCTTGATCAGGCGACTGACATAAGCAACGCGATCTTCGGGATTACTGGTTACCTTATGACCCTGGATTCCGGTGGATCCCGCGTCAGTTAGGGCTTCAACGGGCCCATGCTGATAGAATAATGCTCCGTGAGAAACCCAGGAGTTGGTGAAACAGAGGATCAACTTGGTGATAAGGGATTCTTCTCCCTCGCCACTGAATGCCAAAATGTCGCCGGGGCGTAGGTCTTCCAGAGGAATTATCTTAGTATAATAATCGTCGGGCTTCTTGCCGGTGATTTTTTTTAGGTAGGTGTCAATCTTTTTGCTGTTCTCTTCCATTTTTAGGTTTCCTTTGCTGATGTTTCAAAGATAACCCCTGGTAGTATGATTCGTCCATCACTCAAATGGGTGATTTTTAGCATTAGTCTAGATTCCACAATAGGCTAATAAAGCATTCCTGCTGCTCTTCAGTAACGCCTTTCAGGAATTCCTTTACGTCGTTTTTCTTGAAATTAGGGTGGTATTCCCTGAGTTTTTGCACATGCTTGTGGCTTTCTTTCAAGTTGCCCTTCTTATTGTTGCAGGCGATCATGAAGAGGCGGGCGAATGGAGTCTCGGGGTGGATCATCAAGACCTGCTGAGAAATGAGTTCGCATTTCTCGTATTCGTCCTGTAGCAGGTAGATAAAGGATTTGGCGATAAGTTGGAATGGTTGCTGATTTACATCGGGAATGTAGAGACTGTTTTCGTCTAAAAGCTTCAGGGCTTCTTTTTGCTTGCCTACCAGCAGGAAGATTTGCGTCAGGTATCTTCGTGCCATGACGTCCTGAGGATTTGCTTCCAGGATTTGCTCGAAATAGGCTATGGCGTCGCTCTTGTTGCCTATTAGGATGTTGTAGAGGGCCATCATGAACTGCGAATAGGCGGAATAGGGTGTGTTCCGCATGGCCTCGCAGGCCAACGCCCCGATTTTGGACGTGTAAATTGTCGCGTCAACCCAGTTTTCGATGATGGCTGTGTAATAGACGTTGGCTAGAGTGTATGCGAGATAACCGTTTCCTTTCTGGGAGTCGAGAATGGATTGCAGACTTGATTCGCATTTCGAAAATTCGTCCCTGTTGCGATTTTCCATCATTACGTTTGCGAAGCTGGAAGCGTACCACCAATCGGATTTTAGATCCGAATTTTCGGCGTACTTGGACGCTGCCGAAATGGTCATGTTGCGGAAAATCTGTATGGCGATGCGGGCTGCGAAAAGTTTGATCTCGTCTTCTGACTTGATCTTTTGAAGATTGGACCAAAGCAAGGTTGAGGATTCATCTTGGTAAAGAGTGATGAATAGAGAGTCGCCGGAACCATGAGTAGCTGTAAGTTTAATCTGGTAATCCGTGCCGTTGTTAATTTGTTCAGGAGGAACGACCTGTATTTTGAAAATATGGTATTGGTGCAGCGCCTCGATCGTTGCGCAGACGACGCTGTAGGCTAGGGGAGTGCTTTCGAGAATGGAATTTTTTTCAAAGGCTACGACAATCTCTCTCTTGTTTGGCGATTGAGAAGATTGACGCTGGCTAAAGTTCTCTTCTGTCAAATCAATCGATGCGGCTTCAGTCCTGTTAGTTACATCAAGAATCTTGTAGATGTTCGCTAGATGGGTTTTTACCGTATTTTCTGAAATGTTCAGAGTACGGCAAATTTCCCCGTTTGTTAATCCCCTTCGCAGCAGATTTAAGACTTCAAGTTGCCGGGATGATAATTCCTCTTTTTTTGATTTTCCAAACATGAGGCAAAATTTAGCCAAAATGTATGTTTTTTTGTAGAAAGTAATAGAATTTATGCGTAAAATTTTTGTTTTGTTGTGAAAATAATTTTTTGCATATTTTAAATAAAATGCTTAACTAGTACGTTGTATGACAAATGTATAACTAATGTATGACGACGCGAGTGTGCTCGTTGCAGTGAACCTTTAAAAAAGGAAAGCCAGACGAGACGCCTGGCTTTTTGTGTGCGATAAGAGTTTTCCTATTTCAGGATAATGCTCTTGCCGCTGGCGATACCGTTCTGCTTGACAGACATGATATAACGACCTGCCGGAACCTTTGCGGAATTCCAGTTGATGCTGTGGGAACCCGGCTGGAGGTTTTCGGTGGTGATGCTGGCGTAAGAATGGCCGTCAACACCGATAAGGTTGATTTCGACCTTGCCTTCGGAGAGCAGTTCTACATTCATGGCAGTACGGCTTATACCCTTGATTGCGACTCCAGAAGGTGCTGCAATGGGGGCGTTGACCATGTTTTCGGCAACCACGGGCTTTGCTTCAGAAGCGGCTTCCTTAGTTGCTGAGGATCCTGTCATCCATGCGATTCGGTAGTCGGTATCTGCCGATCCTGAAATGATGTTCTTGATGCGGCTGATGTAATCATCGCTCAGGTTGAAGAAATTCCAGGAGTTGTTGTTACGGGTGTCTTCGTCATCAACATGCAGGGTGCTCTTGGATATATTAGATGATGCCGTGGGATTTGCGAAGATACCGTAGGTGCTTGCGAAAGGATAGCTTCTGCCGTTCTTGGTAGCTGCCGGTACGAAGCAATAATACATCTTGGCGTCTTTTTGGATTACGCTGGGTTCCATGAATCCGTATACTTTATTGCTGGGGGTGTCATCTTCGGTATCGTGATATCTAACGAATTCGTAGGATCCGCTAGGACATTCGTCGTCAAGCTTCAAAACGATGTAATCGTATGTGGCCTGGTATAAGGACATGTTGCTGACACGAAGAGGGCAATAGTAGAATTCGGGATTCTTCTTGTCGTCAATTACAACGCCTTTCGGGTTTTTTGAACCGCTACTGATTTTTGTGGCGGGATTTGTGTCTTCGGCATCAATATGAATGTAATTCTTCTTGCCGTTAAAGCCGGGACAGACGTAATCCTTGTCTACCAGCAAACCGATTCTGTTGTTGAGTGTGGGGTGCTTGCTGTTGGAAAGGTATCCTCCATTGCTGCTTTCAAGGACTATGTCGTAAGGATAGTTGTTTCGGGTATAGGGCTGGTAGCAGCGATTTGAAGATGACGGCTTGATGGAGAAGGGGTTGCCGAAATCTTTTGTCTGCAAATCACCGATAGGATACCAACCGTAATTAATGACGACTCGGTATACGTTACCATTAACTTTTTCAATTTGAGCAGGGAAGTCAACGTTGAGTTTAAAATCCTTGGTTGGGTCGGAACCATCGTTGCTTGAGAAATAAGCGTAAAGCTTTAAAGTCCAATTGGTTGTTGGAAGGTAGTTGTAGATTTGAAATCTAGGTGCGTATTCGCATTGTGCACCCTGCGAACCGTAGAAATCTACGCGGAGATTGTTGGAGGCGAAACTCATTGTTGCCGCCAGAAGTGCTGAAGCCAGTATTTTTTTATTCATTGGGAATATACTCCAAAGACCATTTCTTTGGTTAAGAAACGGTACGTTAAATAATCGTACTGTAATGAGGTACGAGAAGGTCTTTCGTTAGTTTATGAATAGAATCTTCCTAACCGATTTTTTCGTCTAACGAATCTTCTTGCGAAAATATAAGATTTTGTATAAAAATACGGACTTTGTTTTGAAAAAAATATTTTTATGGATTGTTTTGTTTATCGTGTATTTTGTATTTTCAAAAATTTTTTGGCTCTTCATCAACATGTGTGGGTGGCTTCGCCACCCTTTTTTGTTGACTTTCGCCTAAATTAAACAAAAAATGGGCTATTTTCTAAAATTTAATCGCCAAAAAAAACAGAAGAAAAAGCCCATGTCAAAATTATACAAATCCATCTTCAATGTCAACGGCTGTTCAGTCGTCAAGCAGGAACAAACCGATACCACGGTCACCATCACGGTAAGACTCACCAAGGGCAACGCCAGCAGGTGCGGCTGTTGCGGGCGAAAAGGGAAACTCTACGACAACGGCCGGGAACAGAGGGTATGGCGGACGCTCGATCTCGGCACGAAAATGGGCTTCATCAAGATGGACACCTACAGGGTGAAGTGCAGGAAGTG
>NZ_JALCZV010000020.1:0-20285 GCF_023373925.1 Fibrobacter sp. HC4
CGAACAACAAGATAAAGCTACTGATACGGACTGCCTATGGCTTCAGGAACATGAACAACATGCTGTCGCTGATAATGTTGAGCTGTTCCTATGTAGATGTAAAGATAGCCTACGAATGGGAATCGGAATCGAGAGAATCATCTAGCAAGGCTGCCTAAATGCTTCCACACATGTTGATGATGCCTCAATTATTTTTTTGCAGACGAATCATTTCTTGTTTCTTAAATTCATCCTCAATTTTTTAAGGACAAAGGAATGAGAATGAAGGCGCACTGTATACAGCTTGCATTTGTGGCCATAGTTTGTGCAAAAGCATTTGCAGTCAATTTCCCGTATTCAGAATGGAACTTGGCAAACTATGAAGGTGCGTATGCCACGTTTAGTGACGGACTTGTGTCTGTTGCGGATGGAGGTTCTGACTATTGGAATGTTCAATTGACTCGCAGGAATGTTGAACTTCAGGCAGGAAAAACCTATGAGCTGAAGTTCTTCTTGCAGGGCGTGGGAGCTCGTCGTTATACGGAGATCCGCATTGGCCGAGACGGCTTCCCTTATGATGCATTTGCTGATTTCGGTGAAGTTGTCGCTAGCGTGAATGGTCGTGAAATCACCAAGACCTTCAAAATGAATTCCGGCAATGTCAGCAACGCTCGCCTAGAATTCAATTTTGGCAAGAGTTCCGGGCTGGTTTATTTCTCGAACGTCAGCCTGAATTGCCTTGATTGTGGCGCCGTCCCCGTAGTCTCTGTTGATCCCAGTGGTAAATTTTCCTCTGCGACCGCCTTGAATTACGTTGTCGTTGCTGAAGAGGTTGATCTTCGAGACGCGTCCATGGCCTTGGGCAATATCTTTGGGACTAAACTTGAACTTGGCGTAGAATCGGTTGTTTACGGCGATGTTGATGCATCAAGAGAATGTTTCTTGCGCGACCGTTCCCGGGTTGATGGAAATTTGCGCTATGTGGTTCCGTGTACAGAACAGAAGAATGTCGTTGCAAAGAGCATGAGCTTGGCAAGGGTAGAGAAGCCTATTGTTGGCCTGCCTGAAGTTGGCTATGGTGTGGCTCCGGTATCCGTTGGTCTGGACGAAACAATATCACTCCCTCCAGGTAAATACGGGGTGTTTTACGCCAATGCCCGGGCAAAGGTGCGCCTTTCTTCAGGCGTTTATTCCTTCCAAAAGATTTTTATCGAGCCGGATGTCGAAATGAATTTTGATCTGAGCTCTGGACCGATTTCCATCTCCGTTGCTACGGATGTTCGTTTTGGTGACCGAAACCATCTTGACGTTTCTGGTGGCAATCCGAGCGAAATTTCTTGGAATATTGCTGGATCTACCGTTGATTTTGGTACTGATGGCAAGTATTTCGGAAAATTTATTGCTCCTGCTGCTTATGTGCGTATTCCGTCCAGATCTCACCTTGTTGGCGGCGTTTATGCTGCAAAGTTCCTGATGGAGCCGCAGTCTACGGTTTCTCAGGAACCGCGTGCAAATGAAATTTCCCATAGTGAAGAACACTTTGGTCCTTTCTTCAATCCGGGAATCTTCCGTTACAAATCAGTATTGCCGGTAACAGCATCTTCTGTCGAAATGTTTGTGTATGTTGAAAATGCTTCGTATAAGATTAATGGAGCAAAGAATACAATCGTAGCCCTTCCATCTTCAAACGGGACGGTGAAAATTTCTGTGGCAAGAGATTTGATTTCTGGATTCCCTGCGGAGGCTTTCAGAAGTAGTTACGTTTTTGACTTTTCGAAGAGTGCTAACTATAGGATTTTCTGGAATCCTCAAACTTCGTGTAAGCAAGGCTGCGATGGAGCAAGTCTTGCAACCGCAGTGGATGATTTTGAAAAAGCCGTGGCTATCGCTCAAGCTACCGGTCGAGAAATCAACTTGCCCAAGGGATTATGGGACGTATCCCAAAATTTCAGCGAAGGAGTTGTTCCCTGGAAGGTCGGATTTGAACTTGTAGGATACACCGAAAGTATCTGGAATCTTGGCTCAGCAAATAATTTGCCGATAATTTTCTTGGGAGAAAATACTCATATTCAGATTGAGGGTAAATCCCCGCGATCTTTCACCGGCTTTATGATCGGGAATGGCTCCAACGAAGAAAACGGCGGTGCTATAGCGTCCAATGCTCAAAGTTTGAAACTGAAGAATATTTTGTTCTCGGGCAGCAAATCAAATAAAAATGGAGGTGCAATTTACTCTTCCGGCGACGTCAATATTGAAAACATCCACATTAAGAATAATTATGCAAAGGAAAATGGTGGTGCGATTTATGTTGATGGAACTCTGAATGCAAAAAACGTGGTCATGAATAATAACTTTGTTGGAGGGAATGGAGGTGCAATTTACTCTTCCGGCGAGGCTAAGGCACAGAACGTTATATTGTGCCAGAACTTATCCGATAAGGATGGTGGTGCATGGTACGCTGCCGGAGGCTCCGTAAAAATGAGCAATGGAACTGTATTTGGGAATACAGGAAAACAGGGCCATGCAGCAATAGGCGGCAACGCTACTGGTGAAGTGTACAATTCGATTTTCTGGAAAAATATCGATGCAACTTGTTCCGTCGAAAAGTGCAAGAAGGAACTAAGCTCTTCGATTTCCGTTCATCACTCCATTACGGAGACCGTTTATAACGGCACAGGCAATATTGTAAAGGATCCTCTGTTCTTTAACGAAAGCACCCCTGCAGGGGACAAGGACTTTATGGATATGACTGCAGGATTGACTCTACAGGACGCTTCTCCCGCAATAGGGGCTGGCATCAAGGATGACTTTGTTTTGGATGCGGACATTCTGAATTTTGAAAGAGTAGAAAAAATTGATGTTGGCGCGTATATGTGGTATGATTTGAATTCGGATTATGTTTCGGGGCAATTCATAAGAGGCTATTTCAAACCAGCCTTTAAGCAATATCCGGTTTTTTCAAAATTAGGCGATAAGTACGATATTTTTGAAAAGGGTAACGGAAGATATGCAAGAGTTTTGAGAAAAAAAGTACCTGTTTCTCGAGTCAAGGACATTTCAAAATTGGTTATAGAATTTACGTTGATTGCTGCAGATGGTTCTCCATACAAAATTAATCCAATACGAATCCCTTTTTTCAAAAGCGATGAAAAAGATGGCTTCGCATACTTCCAGACAATCGTAAAAGACCCTGCAAGTCTTGGTTATTCACCAGAGAATCATGGAAGAATGTTGATTTATACGTCTGATTATGGTAAGGTGGGTGAATATGGGGACGTTCAGGTCGTTCCTCTGTTGAATCAAGGCGATATATTGAAAGGAAAGGTTGTAGAATGGTAGGAAAACTATTATTTTATTTTATTTTTGTTATTTTAATTTCTTGTTCTACAGGAACGGATACAGATGCAGGTCATGCTGATGTGGTTGTTCTTGAGATTGTATATGATGATTTGGACAATCCCTCATCATCGTCTGATAATGGCCCCAAAAGAAGACATTCTTATTCCGGATTCTACAAAACGAATAATTTTAAGTGGGGTGTTGAATTAGCGAGTCTGTCCGAAAAAAGAGTACTGACTCACGCGTCCTATACATCTAGTGAAGAAGCTTCAATGGAATGGTATGTCAGATGGAGTGTTCCTAGTATTTTGGAAGAATCAGAAAATTACAATGTTGTTCAAACATCGAATGAATATGAATATTTTCTATGCGATGCGTCTCAGGAAGATATTGATGCTTCAAATTCTAATTTAATTCCAATCACTGGTGATATTTGCCGTATTGAAGAAAATGAAATTGAGAATGGAGAGAAGACATGTGGTATAATTGATTTGCGTGATTTCAGCGCATACAAAAAAATAGGATTGTGCCAATCATATGAAGACGGCCCCACAGTTTTACTGGCTGCAATAGAACCGCACGTATACGAACAAAGAAATATTTCTGTTAAAAATATAAAATTTGGAAAAACATCTACAAGGCCGTCAGATTTTAATGAAAAAGCTGTTGACACGTTTAGGAGTGCTGTCGTGAACATTGAATTTGAAGACGTAGACTACGACATTTCAAAATTGAAAGAAATTGGCTTAGACAACGAAACTTATAGAAACGTAACAAACAGTTCTGGTGGATTTATATTCATTGCAGCCGGCGCGGAGAATAGTAGGTGTTATAAAAACATAAAAGATGATATTGAATATTTGAAAGAGTATACAAATAGGTATTTATTTCGCGACAATTCAATGGGAAATATGGCATCTGCGCTCGTATGGTCTGGAGCCCATCCAGTTCAGTATTGGACTTTTGAAAAAGATGGATCTATTTGTTATGAAGGTTTGTTAGATTATCCAAAAAGAACGGGACAAGAGTATTTCATAGGAACAATAAATTCAAGAAAAGGGCAAGAATGCGGTTTTTTACTAGGGGAAAATAGAAAGATTCGATTTAACACTTCTTCCGGCTCGTGGGAGATTTACGGAGCCTATGGTGAAGATAAATGGTCTGACGACTTTTCCGAGATTGACCACGAGTGTCACATTATGTATGATCCGACTTCTAAAGATTGCGTATTGGATAGACATATTCCTTCAACATCAGTAGCCCTTACAAGTAATTTAGGTAGCGGCTTTATAGCTATTTCGAAAGAAATGAAAAATAGCGTCATGTTGCACGAATTAGGACATACCCTAAAGCTGAGTGATACCGACCAAGACAATAATTTAATGTTCTATAAACAACAATCTACACTTACAGCCAATCTCAGATATACTAAGATTAATGTTCGTGAAAATGATGAATTCGATATTTTTAACATGGAAGAATCTCAATGGAATTGTTTACACAACGATGCCGACTGTGCAGCGCCGTATTAAGGAGCAGATAGAATATGAAATATGTTTTGATTATACTCTTGTCGTTAATTACGTCAAATTTATTTGCAGCCGAAAAATGCATTTTTGATGCATTGGGAAATTGTAAAAAAAATGAGCAACCCAACGAATCAGTAAAAAAAATAGTTCGCGAAAATGGAACAAAGAAGTATTACGTTTCTCCCTATACATATGCAGAAACAAACCAAAAGAAAGAATATCAAAAAATAGCACCTCGTAAGTCTGTAGGAAAAAAAAACTGGTATGAGGTTGACTGGAATCAGGGGGTAAAACTTTGCCCACAGAAAGATCAAAGGGGGCGTGTGAAAGACGGAATATGGAAAGTACGAGGTTCGTTCCATGTAGATTCCATGAATTGCGCTTTCATTGAAGGATCTCCTTACACCCGCAGCATCCTCGCCTTGTTCGCCCAGGACACAAATGACTTGGCCCAGGCTGATTCAAGTTGGATTTTGGTGAATCAAACTATAGTGGAATTGACAGGAAAAAATTACAAAGTTTGGAAAAGTGAAGTTTGGGATAGGCATCGCAGAAGTGCAAGTAAATTCATTGAGGTTTCGTTGAATCAAGATTTGATTGTCGATAAAACTGAACTTCGTGTAAAAGATGTCTTGTGGCTGAAGAATGGCCGATCCAGAATTCGGTTTAAAGCGACCAACATTTACTATCCTGATCAAGACCCACTTAACATACTGGATTATCCGGCTCCGTCTGATATGGATATGTTGGAATATTCCTATTGGCGGTCTCAGGAAGACGGACTGGTCGACGTTTATAATACGGTTCCTGTAGAATCCGTAGACACCTCGAAAATCCTTTACGCAAGGAGCCGTAGCGATTTCTTCGTTAAAGTTTTTGATTCTACTGCCAATGGATATAGACTTCCCTTTGAATACGAATGGAGTGTCTTGCAAAATGGCGGAAAATCTACTGTTTTCTTTTGGGGCGATGATGCTGACGAAAAAGAATTGTCAAAGTATATGGACATAAAGCGAGGCGTTGGTCAAGAATTATGGGGTGTTTATCCTGTAAAACAGTTTAAACCCAACCCCTTCGGCTTGTACGATGTCTACGGGAATGCTGAAGAAGTTTACATGTATGCTGGCTCTCATGGGATTGCGTGGGGATACACTTGCGAAGGCTACGATACCATGAACATGGATATCGGACCATCCTGTGATTTTATAAACAAGTACAGAAGTAGAGTTCGAGGAACCAAGGACACATGGGTGCCTGTCGGTCAAAGCGGCTATCGTCTGGTCCGTAAGCTAGAATAAAGACCTTGTTAAAGAAAATACTTCTCGTAAGTCTATTTTTCCTTGTAACCTTTTCTCATTGTGACGAAAGGTATAAGGACAGGCTTTTTGAGGTAAGCGTAACCAGGGATATCTTTTTTCAAACGATATCCCGTTCCTATGCAAAAGCATATGGTGTCCGCCTTGGAGTCGGGATCAGGTTTGTCAACTAATGTTACTCCAGTCCTGCATTTTTATCAAAACGCCTCCGATCTAAAAAAGCAAAACCTACATTTTTATTTATACAAACCTAAAACGACACGTCGTAGCAAACTGTTCGATATTGCGATTCATTAGCTGCACGAGGATTCTTGGTAGCCAGCATTGAATACCGGCAAGGTATCGTTCTTCAAACAAAAAAAATGTGTTACTTGTTGATAGTTCTAATTTTAAACGAGCTGTCTCATGGGGAGCCGTTCTTGATTTAAATATGGTCAATAGGAAAAAATTACCTATTTTGTTGGTTCATGGTTCAGACGACCCCGTGATTCCTTTTAAGCATGGCGCGACGATGAACATGGACTCGTTAAAAGAAGATGCCGTTTTCCCTGGTTACAGGAATATTCGGTCATTTTTTTCAGTTCGTTTGAAAGTCCTGTTTTTTATAGTGGCAGCAGCCTAGATTCCGTACTTGTGCAAAATAGTATTTCTCATAAAACATTGTTTCTTAAAGGGGGGGGGGCATGAATTGTATAACGAAAAGATTATCTAATTCTGATTCTTCCCTGGGATTTACGATATAGGTCAGGGATGGAATCCCCAAATTTCTTGACATAATCCGCAAGAACATCTGTATCAGTCGCGACATTGCCTATGAGAATCTTACTGGTCTTGAAGGCAGTAATCTCAGTCCCCTTCTTGGCTACATAAGAAGATGTTCCTACCGTATAGAGGCGTTCTAATTCTATGGGCGCAAAGTTGCCGGATTCATCTTCAATCTGAACATTCCCCACCTTCATTTTAGAAGAAGAATTTATTTCGTAACGAAGGCCTGACACCTGCAAAAATCCACCAAATTCTTCAGGATAATTTTTTGACCCCTGCTCCAGGGCCTCCACAATCTGACGTCCTGTAGCTTCAATCTTACAAATATCATTGAAAAAAGGAGACGCATCAAGAATGCTGTGGTAAGTAACCGCCCCCTGCGCAATCCCCCGGCGGATACCGCCTCCATTAGCAAGGCCAATCTGCGCACCAGTTGCAGTTCGGTAAGCATCGGCAACTAAATCTCCCAAATTGGTTTCGCCTTTCCGAACAAAACGTTCCCCACCCTTGTTGATGGTCAATTCAAATGGAGCCAGAGACAATTTTCTTTCAAATAGGTTTGCTTTCAATTGACTCAAACTATCTACAACAGCCTTCACTTTGCGGTTTTCTAAAACGGAACTATCTACAGAAATCAAGGTTGAATGAAAGCGACCATTACGACCTATGTCCAGTTTACCAATATGCGAAAATTGCGTTCCAGTCTGACTTAGCAATACGGAATCGCCCTTAGCGTTAACCACCCACATTTCTTCAACGACAGAATGCATGTGGCCATCCAACACGGCATCGATTCCGTCCGTATTTTCAATGAGGGATATAGAAGTTACCTTAGAATTTAGAGGGGGCAGCTCTCCTAAGTGAGAAAGAACAACAACATAGTCAGCGCCTTCCTTTCGAGCCTCATTCACAGCATTTTGAACAAGATTGTAGATTTCATTTTCATGAAAATGATAAAGAAGTTTTCCGTCATCATCATAAAACGCGTATGATTCCGAGACCAATGTTTCAGGGGTAAGCACCCCCACGAAAGCTATTTTCCTGGAACCAGCGTTCCTTATTACATAAGGTTTAAAAACAGGCGTAGTGGAACCGACTTTTGAAAAATTCACATTGACAATGTCCGCCTTCACATCTCTACTCAATTTCATCAAACGATCAACAGAAAAATCAAATTCATGATTGCCAAGAGTCACCACATCATAACCCACAGCGTTCATTAAATCTACGGAAAAGGTTCCCTTAGATATGGAACAAAAGGCTCCGCCCTGCAAAAAATCACCCGACGAAACCGTAAACACATAAGCCGTATCAGCAACAGCATCACGAATGCCAGACAATTTCACATAGCCATCTACAGCGCAGTGGACATCGTTATCGTAAATAATGACAATGTTTTTTTCGGGGGGCTGTGAAGTACAACCGAACAGTGCAAAAGAAATCACCCAAACCAGCAGCAACGTCATTTTTGAGATGGCTTTCATTTGCAGAAATATAACTAGATTTCGGGCATACCAGGAGAGCACATGTCAGAACAACAAGAAACTGTTCATATTCACATTAAGTCATTAGGACGAGCCGTGGAATTTCCGGTAAGAAGTTCCGAGACCTGCATGAAATGCAAGGGTACAGGCAAGAAAGACAAAAGGCCCTGCCCCTATTGCTGCGGCTCGGGACAGATCAAGATGCTGGATTGCATTCACTGTAGCGGAACAAAGGTCGCCACCAACGGAACAACCTGCAAGGGCTGCAAGGGAGAAGGCATTCTCTCCGAAGTCAATACTCGAGAATTTTTGGACGCCCGCCAGTTCTGTGAAAACTTCAAGAAAAATCCCGCACGCACCATTTTGATTTGCCTCGCCTGCCTGCTGGTCCTGGGCATCTGCGCGCACATCATTTCTGGCTACGCATTCGTTTACTTCATGTTCCTAAAAACCTGGCCCTGCTACATTTCTCTTTTGGTAGGCCTGGGCGCAGGTTTTTACGTTCTGGTTTGCCTCAATAAGATGAACAAGGGTTCCTATCTGACCGCAACAACAAAAGGCTTAATCAGCGCAGGTGTCATCGCCGTTTGGATTGCCGCCATCGCCATTCCCGGCCCCGTTACAGGGCGCTACTGGTGGATCGAAAAGGAAACCAAGAATACCATGAGCAGGGCACTCGCAGAGCAAGGCCTCGCCTGCCAAAGCGTAAAAGTTGACCACGCCAACGGCGATGATTACCATGCAATAGCAACGCTCTCTAACGGAAACGATATTAAAGTGATTACACATTTCAAGGAAGAACGCGGACACGGCAACAAAATTGCGTACTCAATTTACGTGGAACCTGTAAAGCAATAAGCTTAAAGCATAAAAATACCCCGGCACTTCACAAAAAGTGTCGGGGATTTTTCGTTAGGCGCTTCGGCTCCGCTCAGCGACCTTCATAGCCGATAAAGTTCATCTTAATAGATGAACATCATCTCACGATACTTAGGCAGGGGCCACATTTCGTCGGAGACGACCTTTTCGAGAGCATCTACAATCTTGCGGGTTTCTGCCATGGCAGCGAGAATATGTTCGTGTTCAGCTTCGAGAGCAGATTCAATCTTAGCGATAGCGGCGGCCAAATCGCGGTAGCCTTCGCCCAAAGACTTTGCGTAAACGTCCACACCGGGGAAACCCTGGTTGAGAGCCATTTCGTTGGTCTTGAGAGCGCAGGAGTATGCTTCCACCACTCTGGGCAAGATAATGTTCTTGGCCATGTCGCGGCAGATTTCACCTTCGATGCGAACGCGCTTGTGGTAATCTTCCACGTTCACTTCGTAGCGGGATTCCATTTCCACGCGGTTCATGACGCCATACTTTTCGAAGAGGGCAATGTTGGCTTCATTCTTCAGAGCCTTCAGCGCTTCCAGAGAAGTGCGGATGTTAGGCAGTCCGCGGCGTTCTGCTTCGGCGATCCATTCGTCGGTATAGCCGTTACCGTTAAAGATAACACGCTTGTGATCCTTCACGATCTTCTGAAGAATCTTCTGGAGACCGGTGTGGAAATTCTTGTCATCCAGCTTTTCCAACTGTTCGGCAATCATGTCGAAGGCTTCTGCAACGATAGTGTTCAGAACCACGTTAGGTTCGGAGCAAGACTGGCTGGAACCCGGTGCGCGGAATTCGAACTTGTTGCCAGTGAAAGCAAAAGTACTGGTGCGGTTACGGTCCGTAGCGTCACGAGGCAGCGGCGGCAAACTATCGGAACCAAGCTTCATAGCGCCGGCCTGCTTACTGGACTTGGGTACGCCCTGTTCCAGTTGTTCAATAACATCCATGAGCTGGTCGCCCAAGTACATGGAGACAATGGCCGGAGGAGCTTCGTTAGCACCGAGGCGGTGATCATTACCAGCGCCTGCAGTAGTCATGCGGAGCAAGTCAGCGTGAGAATCCACTGCGTAGATCACTGCGCAAAGAGTGGTCAGGAACACTGCATTTTCGTGAGGATTGCTGCCTGGGTTCAGCAGGTTCGCAGCACCATAGGAAACGCTCCAGTTGTTATGCTTGCCGGAGCCGTTCACGCCAGCGAAAGGCTTTTCGTGAAGGAGGCAAACCAAGCCGTTCTTGTCAGCCACATTGCGGAGCACTTCCATAACCTGCATGTTATGGTCGCAAGCCAGGTTCACTTCTTCGAACATGGGAGCAAGTTCAAACTGTGCGGGAGCCACTTCGTTGTGGCGGGTCTTTGCGGGAATGCCTAGCTTCCACAATTCCATTTCAACTTCGTTCATGAAGTTTAGAATGCGGGCGGGAATCGAACCAAAGTAGTGGTCGTCCATCTGCTGATGCTTTGCAGGAACAGCACCGAACAGAGTGCGGCCAGCCTGATAAAGGTCCGGGCGCTGCAGGTAGAAACGCTTGTCGATGAGGAAGTATTCCTGTTCAGCACCGAGAGTAACAGTGGTCTTCTTCTTACCAGCCTTGAAGCAAGCCATCAAACGTTCAGTGGACTTGGAAAGAGCCTGCAGAGAGCGGAGCAGCGGAGTCTTCTTATCCAGAGCTTCGCCAGTGTAAGAGCAGAATGCTGTGGGAATGCAAAGAGTTGCACCATTGCCGTGGCGCTTGATGAAAGCGGGGCTAGTGGGGTCCCAAGCAGTATAACCGCGGGCTTCAAAAGTAGAACGGATACCGCCGCTGGGGAAAGAGGAAGCGTCCGGCTCGCCAACGATCAGGTTCTTGCCACTAAAGACCATGATAGCATCGCAGCCACCAAGACCATCCGGTTCCAGGAAGGAGTCATGCTTTTCGGCAGTGGAGCCAGTGAGAGGCTGGAACCAGTGAGTAAAATGAGTGGCACCGCGATCCATGGCCCACTTCTTCATGGCGTGAGCCACTTCGCCAGCAATGTTCGGATCCAGGGGAGCACCCTGTTCGATAGTGGCAAGAAGCTTCTTGCAAATATCCTTGGGCAGGTAAACCTTCATGGCGTTGGCGTTGAAAACGTCTTCACCGTAGTAATCCACATTGACGGTTTCGGCAGGCTTCACCGGAGCGGTCTTTGCCTTGGCGATTTCGTCGATGGTATTCTTTCTATAGGTGCTCATAATGTTTTTCCTTGTGTTCGGTTCCGCGTTGCGAAAACCGTTGTGAAGGCAAAATTAGGAACATCATAGACGCATTTCATCTGTTTTTTTTATAAAAAAGCCTTCTTTTCATTACATTTTTGTAAAAAAGGTTAGATTTTTTACGTTTTAGTAAAACATCAAACAAAAATTATGTATATTTACGGCGTCATTTGAGATTTTTTCTCTCCTAGAACATGCTGCACCGAGGGCAGAGTACTCCTAAAAAGTCCCTCGGTGCAGCAATTTTCATAACGGGCCACCCCGAACGGGACCGAAAAGCCAAAAGGACAGCGAGTGGATTTTAACGCGCTAAAGACATCAGCTTTTGTTGAAATAGCGGACGTTCTCAAGACCGTCCGTAAGCGCGATTTGCAACTTGCAGAAGTCCAAAACATCCTTCAAAAGAATTTTAGCGTCGCAGAAAACCTCCACAACGAGGAATGCAACAAGATCCGTGACGTCATAGAAGGTAGATCCGGTGAACTCATTGGAAACACCAGCGAAATGCGCGAAGTTTCCAAGCAGGTCAAGCAAATCGCCCCCACCATCGCCATCGTCCTCATCCGCGGAAACGCGGGCACCGGCAAGGAATACGTGGCGCGCGCCATCCATCAGACCTCCGACCGAAAGGACGGCCCCTTCGTCACCCTGAATTGCGATTCCCTGAACGATTCCATCGCCAACAACTTCGAAACGGAACTTTTCGGCTACGAACGAGGAGCCTTCACAGGCGCCACCAACCGTCATCTGGGAAAGGCAGAACTTGCCGCCCGCGGCACCCTATTCCTGGACGAAGTCGGCAACCTCTCCCCCACCGCCCAAAAGAAATTACTCCAGTTCATCCAAGGGCAAAGCTTCAGCCGCCTCGGCAGCAACATCGTCCAGCACACCGACGTCCGCATCATGGCCAGTACCGGGAAAAATTTGGAAGCCATGATGCAGCAAGGGCTGTTCCGGGAAGACCTCTATTACCGTTTAAACATCTTTCAGATTAACCTGCCCGACTTAACCCAAAGAAAAACGGACATTCTTCTTTTGGCGGACCATTTCATCGCCAAGATGAACTTGAAATACGGTAAGAAAATCCTTCGTCTGAGCTCCCCCGCCATCGACATGCTCCTGAGCTACCACTGGCCGGGCAACGTCCGCGAACTGGAAAACTGCATTGAACACGCCTGCCTCGTCACCACTGACGTGGCAATCAACGCCTACGACTTGCCACCAACACTACAAACAGACGTCACTAGCGGTTCAGCCCTTTTACCCGAAGGAACCGCCTCGCTAGAAACGCTTTTGGATTCCTACGAAAAAGAAATCATAACCGAGGCCCTCCGACGCAACAAGGGCAACATGAGCGCCGCCGGCAGAGATCTAGACATCAGCCCCCGCGTAATGCACTACAAGATAAACCGTCTTGGAATCGAAATAGACAAAGGCTAGACCTAGCGATAGAACGTTTTTATAACTTTACACTATTACATCAATTATCTAAATTAGCGGCGTAAACATAGTTTTTGTGCCCTGAAAAGCCTTAGAGAGAACTCCGGTGAAAATCCGGGACGGTCCCGCCGCTGTATGGGAGTACGAAACCGGCATAATTTCAAAACCAGTGGAAGGTAGCCAATCCCTCTGCGAAGGAGCCGGAAGTAGGACGATCCCCGAGTCAGAAGAACTGCAAAAACGGAAAACTTGTAGAGGATCGATGCGAGAGACATCCAACCCAACAACCGCAATAGATGCGGTTCGTTTTTGCGTTATGCAGAAAACACGCCAAACGCTTTTTGCGTTTACGTTTTTTGCGTTTGCCTTGGGTGTAATCACTAGCATCACAAACGCAGCCGAAATACAGTATTTAGGGGTCTCCGAAATTGTCGAACCTCCCCCAACACCCGCCGATGTAGCCCCCAGTTACGAAGAAATCAAGCCCGACTCCTGGGAAGGCCGCGGACTTTCCGCAGCGGAAGTCCTTTCTGCACTCCCCGGCATTCAAAGTTACAAGCAAGGCGGTATGGGCAGCTTCCAGACCGTAAGTATCCGTGGCGTGGCGGCAAGAAACGTCTTGATTTGCATTGATGGAGTTCCCGTCAACGACGCAGGTGGCGGAGCAGCCGATTTAGGCGTCATCGACTTAAACAACATCGAAAAAATCGAAGTCTACAAGGACCGCGTCCCCGCAAAGTTCGGCGGAGCAGGTCTCGGCGGAGCAATCAATTTCGTTACAAAATCAGCCATCCGCAAAAACGGAAGCAAAGGCACCACAGGGCGCATTCTCGCAACCATCGGTTCCCACAATTCTTTCGAAGGTTCTGCACAAGTTTCCGCAAGTCCCAAGGACAGCATTCAATTTTCCGCGACACTTTCCGCACGGCACAGCGACAACGATTACGAATTCCTGAATCGAAACGGAACCGCCTACAACACGGATGACGATTTTACCGACAAACGGGAGAACGCCGAGTTCACGGAATACTCCGGAAACCTGCAATACCGCATACTTCACAAGGGTGACTTCTTTTCTACGATTTCGGCCAGCGTCACCCATACCGAGTCAGGCAACCCGGGACACGAAAGTTCACAGACCAAGGTGGCCGAGTTCGTAGGCGACAACGCACAGGTTTCCTACCGTTTAGAGGCACCCATTTTGTGGCAGAGTCTCTTGCTAGAAGCTGGCGTTTCTGGGAAATTTGAAAAAAATGTTTCTGCATCCTATTACCCCCTGGATTACATCGGCTACAGTTACCCCGATTTTATCCACTACGGTTTAGCAGGATACCGACTGATTCCTGAACTCACCGGCACGCTGATTCTCGACCGTTTCGAGAGTTCCGTACGGCTCGGCGCTTCCGCTGAAAAATGGGAAGCTCGCGGAACTATCAAGGATTTTGGAATTGCACGTTATACAGGTTCCATCGCCGCCAACGGAGAATTCGCCCTTACGAAATGGCTAAGCCTCTTTGCAGAGGGAAACATTCTCAAGACCAATGACGAAATTGATGGCGGAAAGTTCCTTATGCCTACAGGCACGGCAATTATCAGCGATGCGGAAGATCGAGACCTTTGTTTCGCAGGAATGGTCCAGGCAAAATTCGGCAAGAAGGACGGTTGGTTTGGCGGAAACATCAGCATCGGTCGTTATTATAGACAACCTCAACTGATGGAACTTTACGGTGTGTACCAGGGAGTGCTTTCCAATCCCAAGTTGAAAGACGAAACCGCTGTTCGTTTTGAAGTTGGCGGATTTGTACAAAGTCCTTCCAAAAAAAGCACCCTACGCGCCACTTACTTTGACACTCAATTGGAAAATGGAATTTTCTGGACCGTCAGCACAAACACAATGAAGGCTTTCAATGTAGATGACGCCAGTATTCAAGGCATCGAGCTGGAATTAAACAGCAGGCCCGCCAACTTCTTCGAGACCACAATCCGCGGCACAATCCAGGATCCAAGGGACGAAAGCAAGGTAAGAATGTACAACAGCAAGATTTTGCCAAGCGAACCCGTACACAGCTACTATGTTGAAGGAAAGTTCTATTTGCCGCTGCACTTCGACTTGGCTCTTGACGTAAACTATAGAACTCGGATTTACACAGACAGGTTAAACAAAACAAGGCAGCCCCCTGTCGCCAGGTATAACGCAGCACTGGGCTTCGCCCCCTGGGAAACCACCCGTTTGATTTTAGGCATTACAAATATTTCAGACGAAACCTACACAAACATTTTTGCCCCGAACCCCACTCCGGGTAGGGAATGGCATTTCACTCTTTTACAAAAATTCTAACCTCCAAAACATTTCCCGTTCAAACCGGGAATGTCAACCCCCAAAAAAGGAAACGACATGAATCGCAAGATACTCACCCTCCTTACAGCAGCAAGCTTCGCCCTATTCTTCGGCGCCTGCGGCGACGACAACAGCGCATCCAGCAACGGTCCGGAAATTTCCTGCCTTGACAACGAGGACTGCCTAGACGAAGACCTTTCCAGTGCCGACGACGAGCCCACCTCTTCTAGCAGCAAGAAGGGCGACGCCAAGTCTTCCAGCAGCGTAAAGGATAGCAAGGACGAAAATAAGTCCAGTTCCTCCGTCAAGAAAGATAATGATGAAGGCAAGTCTAGTTCTTCTGAAACAAAGGACGACAAATCTTCCGATAGCAAGAGTGAATCCTCCAACAGCAAGGGCGATTCTTCTTCAAGCGAAACTCAGGAATCCAGTTCTTCCGAAGCTTCCGAATCTTCCTCCAGCGAAGAAGTAAAGCCTGTTGAATACGCAAACACCACCCCGAACCTGGCCGACCTTGAAGTTTCCGGCGACACTCTGTTCGCTGTGTTCCAGCGCCAGAACGCCGACTACAGCATTACTCACAATGGTCTGCTTGCCATGTATAAGTTGAGCGACGGCACCCTTTTGGACACCATCCAGCTTGCCACCAAAAATCCTTCCGCTGTGAAGGTTGCAGGTGGCAATGTCTATGTGGCAACCGCAGGTGCTTATGGTGCAGGCTACAGCCTCCCCGCCGACAACAACCGCGGCATCGAAAAGGTTGACCTTTCCAAGAAGACCTCCAGCCTCTTCATTGCAGGAACAAAGTTGGGCGGTGGCGTTCAAGATTTCGTTGTAGACAAGAAGAACAACATGGGCTACGCAACAGTCTATTACGGATACGGTTCCGTCGCTGTTGCTGAAATAAACCTGGCAACCGGTTCCGTCATGACGTTGCCCGATTTTGCAGATGCTTCCGGTTCTCTGGAATTTGATGAATCCACCAGCACTCTATATGTTGGCGACCGCTTCATGGACTGGAACACTGGCGACATGCATATCGGTGTATTCAAGTACATGGGCGGCCTTGTGGAAGCCGTTTCTGACGCAGAAGAAGGTCTTGAAGTTCGTCAACCCTACAGCATCAAGGCAATCAACAGTGTTCCCTACGTATTCGTTTCCGACTACCACACCGGAGCTCTTTATGTCGATTACGCTGACTCCGAATCCGACGGTACCGACTTCTTCCAGGATTCCAAGCTGGCTGCAGTAAACGGCGAGCTCTTCCTGATGGAACGTGGCGATGCAGCTACCATCGCAAAGATCAACACCGCAGACGGTTCCGCTACATGGCAGTCCATCGCCTCCGGCAAGAATCCCTACGACATGGTCGCCGCAAGTGCCTCCACCGCATGGGTCGCCTACTACGGCTCTCCCGTTTTGGAACTGATCAGCACCTCCAACGGTTCTTCCGTGAAGCTGATCGACACCAAGGAATTCTGCGCCGTCAAGGTTGCAGACTAATTGCATAGACCCAGGTAAAACTGGTTAGGAGACAAGGAGGCCCTTCGAAAAAATCGAAGGGTTTCTTTTTATTCAGAACGAACCGCCCTACATTATTCTCAAAAATATACTTTGTAAGTTAAATATCATCTTTTTGTAGCAAAAACAATGATGTCTGACCGATTTTTCGGATCCATTTAAGAATTTCGACTTTGACGATTTCCACCAAAAAGGTACATTTGGCCCAAATAACATTAAACTAACCACTTGGCGGTTTGAACCCGCTAAAGAAATATCATTATGAGTCTAAAAATCGTTGTACTTGCTAAGCAAGTTCCCGACACACGAAATGTTGGTCCTGACGCCATGACGGAACAGGGCACCATCAATCGTGCTGCCTTGCCTGCAGTCTTCAATCCTGAAGACCTGAATGCATTGGAACAGGCCCTCCGTCTGAAGGACCAGTTCGAAGGTTCCACCATTTCCGTTGTGACCATGGGTCTTCCCAAGTCTGCAGAAGTCGTTCGCGAATCTCTCTATCGCGGCGCTGACGAAGGCTTTGTCGTTACCGACCGTACCCTCGGCGGTGCAGACACCCTGGCTACCAGCTACACCCTGGCACAGGCCATCAAGAAGGTTGGCAACTACGACATTATCCTCTGCGGCCGTCAGGCTATCGATGGCGATACCGCACAGGTCGGTCCCCAGATCGCCCAGAAGCTGGGCCTCACCCAGGTGACCTACGCCGAAGAAATCCTTTCTCTCGACGAAAAGGCTCGCAAGGTCGTTATCCGCCGTCTTATCGACGGTGGTGTCGAAACCGTGGAAGCACCGCTCCCGCTGGTCGTGACCGTTAACGGTTCCGCAGCTCCTTGCCGCCCCCGCAACGCAAAGCGCGTCATGAAGTACAAGAACGCAACCGCAGTTGCCGAACGTGCTCCCGAAGCCGCAGAAAAGTATGCAGCCCTTATCGCAGAAAAGCCCTACCTGGACATCGCCCAGTGGGGTGCAGCCGACATCGAGGCAGATCCTGCCCAGATCGGTAAGGCCGGTTCTCCGACCAACGTGAAGGCTGTGAAGAACATTGTGTTCAAGGCCAAGGAAAGCCGCACCCTCACCGCTAGCGATGAAGATGTGGAAGGCCTGATCAAGGAACTCTTAGAAGGAAAGATTATCGGTTAACCTATGAATAACGTATTTGTATATTGCGAAATTGAAGGGACTACCGTTAAGGACGTTTCCCTCGAACTGCTCTCCAAGGGCCGTAAGCTGGCCGACACCCTTGGTGTCCAGCTGGAATGCATTTGCGCCGCCTCCGGTATCGACGGCATCGAAAAGCAGGTTTTCCCCTACGGTGTCGACAAGGTTCACGTCTTCGACGCTGAAGGCCTGTTCCCCTACACCACCAATCCCCATGCATCTCTCGTGATCAACCTGTTCAAGGAAGAACAGCCCCAGATCTGCCTCATGGGTGCAACCGTGATTGGTCGTGACCTTGGCCCCCGCATTTCTGCCGCCACCCACAGTGGTCTGACTGCAGACTGTACCGAACTCGAAATCGACAGCTTCGAAATGAGCATCGGCGGTGTCAAGAAGTTCTACGAAAATCAGCTTTGCCAGATTCGCCCGGCTTTCGGCGGTAACATCGTTGCTACCATCGTGAACCCGGAACACCGCCCGCAGATGGCTACCGTCCGCGAAGGCGTGATGAAGAAGGAAATCAAGGACGTAAACTACAAGGGCGAAGTCGTAAAGCACGACGTTGCCAAGTACGTTCCCGAAGCTGAATACGTGGTGAAGGTTCTGGAACGCCACGTTGAAGCCGCCAAGAACAACCTGAAGAGCGCACCCATCGTGGTCGCCGGTGGTTACGGCATGGGCTCCAAGGAAAACTTCGACATGCTGTTCGAACTGGCCAAGGAACTCCATGGTGAAGTTGGTGCAAGCCGCGCTGCTATCGACGCAGGCTTCGTTGCCGACCATGACCGTCAGATCGGTCAGACCGGTCTCACCGTTCGCCCCAAGGTTTACATTGCTTGCGGTATTTCCGGCCAGATCCAGCACATCGCTGGTATGCAGGATTCCGGCATTATCATTTCCGTGAACAATGACCCGGACGCTCCGATCAATGCAATTGCAGACTACGTCATCAACGGCAACGTTGAAGAAGTGGTTCCCAAGTTAATCAAGTACTACAAGGCAAACAACAAGTAAGCGCTATGGCAAATTTCTATACAGATCATCCAGAGATTAAGTTCAATCTCGAAAGCAGCCCCTTGATGAACCGCATTGTGGAACTCAGGGAAAATGGCTTTGCTAATGAAGAAAAGTCCGATTACGCTCCGGCCGACTACGCCGACGCAATCGACAACTACAACAAGGTTTGCGAACTGGCTGGCGACATCGTTTCCAACGTGATCGCACCCAACGCAGAAGCAGTTGATGCAGAAGGTCCTCATTGCGAAAACGGCCGCGTCCGCTACGCAAGCAAGACTTACGAAAACCTGGAAGCAACCGTGAAGGCAGGCCTTTGCGGCGTTACCATGCCCCGTCGTTTCGGTGGCCTGAACTTCCCCGTAACTGCTTACACCGCCATTAACGAAATGATCGCTGCCGGCGACGCAGGTTTCGAAAACATCTGGTCCCTTCAGGACTGTATCGAAACTTTGTACGAATTCGGCGACGAAGATCAGCGTTCCCGTTTCGTGCCCCGCATCTGCGCCGGCGAAACCATGTCCATGGACTTGACCGAACCCGATGCCGGTTCCGACCTGCAGCGCGTGATGCTGAAGGCAACCTACAGCGAAGCAGACAAGTGCTGGTACCTGAACGGCGTGAAGCGCTTCATCACCAACGGTGACTCCGACATTCACCTGGTTCTTGCCCGCTCTGAAGAAGGCACCAAGGATGGCCGCGGTCTTTCTATGTTCATCTACGACAAGCGCGACGGTGGCGTCGATGTTCGTCGTATTGAAAACAAGATGGGTATCCACGGTTCTCCGACCTGCGAACTGGTTTACAAGAACGCTAAGGCAGAACTCTGCGGCCGTCGCAAGTTCGGTCTCATCAAGTACGTGATGGCCCTCATGAACGGAGCCCGTCTCGGTATCGCTGCACAGGCAGTGGGTATCAGCCAGGCTTCCTACGACGAAGCTCTCGCCTACGCCAAGGACCGTAAGCAGTTCAACCAGGCTATCATCAACTTCCCCGGCGTCTACGAAATGCTTTCCAACATGAAGGCTCGCCTGGACGCTGGCCGCGCCCTCCTTTACCAGACAGCTCGCTATGTCGACATCTACAAGTCTCTTGAAGATATCGAACGCACCCGCAAGCTCACCGATGAAGAAAAGGCTGAACTGAAGCTGTACAACAAGTTGGCATCTGCCGGCACTCCGCTCACCAAGGGCATGAATGCCGAATACTCCAACATCAACAGCTACGACAGCATCCAGGTTCACGGCGGTTCCGGCTACATGCTGGAATACGCTTGCCAGCGCCTCTAC
>NZ_JALCZV010000020.1:20383-76578 GCF_023373925.1 Fibrobacter sp. HC4
CAACATCAACAGCTACGACAGCATCCAGGTTCACGGCGGTTCCGGCTACATGCTGGAATACGCTTGCCAGCGCCTCTACCGCGACGCCCGTATTACCTCCATCTACGAAGGTACTACCCAGCTCCAGGTTGTGGCAGCCCTTCCGCACATCACCACCGGCACCTACACTTCCATGCTCGACGAACTGGAAGCAGCCGCTGTTGCACCGGAATTCGAAAGCCTCAAGGCCCGCGCAAAGGCTATGGACGACAAGTTCAAGGCAGCCATCGACTACGTCAAGGCCGCTGAAAACAACGAGTTCCTGGACCTCTGCAGCCGCCGCCTGTACGAAATGGCCGGTAACTGCGTCATGGCTCAGCTCCTCATCCGCGACGCTTCTGCAAACGCAGAACTGTTCGGCAAGAGCGCCAAGGTCTACCTGAACCTTGCTGAAGCAGAAGTGATGAAGCACTCCAACTTCATCATGAACCTGACTGCAGATCAGATCGCTGATTATAAGAAGGCATAATCACGTCTAGGAGTCATCCCCGCGAAGGCGGGGATCTCGCAAAACTTAAAAGACCTCGGCAGAAATGCCGGGGTCTTTTTTTGTACGCCGCATACTTAAGTAAATATCCGCAACTAATTTAATTTGCGGACGTTTACTTGACAAAAATAATAAAATCAGGTATATTTTCTCACAGGTAAGGTTCACATGTTCTACAGTTACGAAGATTGCATATCCAATTACGGTTCCAACCACTTTCTTGAGAAAGCGCTTCGTAACGGCAAGTTGTTTAAAGTAGAAAACGGGATTTATTCGGACTCTTCCACATGGCGGGAATTAGCCCTGGTAGCCTTCAAAAACAAAGACGCAGTCTTCACTATGGAGAGTGCATTTTATTATCACGGTTTAACCGACGTCGTTCCAGAACACTACACTTTAGGAACCGATCGCGATTTCACAAAAATCCGAGACCAAAGAGTACACCAGTATTTTTTTCCAGACAATCTTCTAATGCTCGGCGTCGAAGAAAAAGAGGTTAACGGAGTTTCAATAAAAATCCACACAAAAGAGCGACTGCTAATCGAACTAATACGTCGTTCAAACAAGTTGCCTTTTGACTACTACAAAGAAATCATGGGCAACTACAGGAATAAAATTTTTGAACTTGACGAGGAATGGTTCGAGGACAATGTTCCTAAATTTCCGGGATCAAAGAAAATTATGAATGCGATTAGGTTGGAGGTTTTTTGATGATCAGTCTTGAGGAAGAAATTCAGAAGTGCGTAAGCCAAGGCTTTGCAGAAGAACAAGCCATTGCTAAAGTAGGGCAAGATGTCATTCTGTACGCAATAAGCCGAAGCCACCTGAGTGAAAGTATAACCGTCAAAGGTGGCGTCGTAATGAGAGAATTGTCGCACAACAACCGCCGAGCCACGCAGGATATTGACATTGATTTCATTCGTTACTCCCTCGAGGAAGATTCCATAAGATCATTTATCAAGACATTGAACAATATTGATGGCGTATCTGTTTCTTTGGTAGGCCAGATGGAAGATTTGAAGCAACAGGATTACCACGGCAAACGGGTGTTCTTGAAATTATCCGATTCATTTGGCTTTGAAGTAACTAGTAAAGTCGACATTGGAGTTCATAAGCACATTGACATTTCGCAAGAAGAGTTCTGTTTCGACATTGCTTTGCAAAATGATTGCGTAAGCCTTTTAATAAATTCAAAGGAGCAGATGTTCTCCGAGAAATTACGTTCCTCGTTAAAGTTCGGCATTCATTCTACACGTTACAAGGATGTATTTGATTTGTTCTGGCTATCCAGAAACATCAACAAAGAAAAATTGCGAAACTGCATGAATGAATTCATCTTTTCCGATGCGGGAATGAAAGAAAACTCAACGAGTGATGTCATCAAGAGAATCGAAAAGGTTTATGGAGACAAAAACTTTAGAAGACAAGTTGTCCGTTCAAAAAAGAATTGGCTCGACATTGATGACGACATGGCTTGTGACGGTCTAATTGAATTTTTGCGTACGCTGTAAGTTTATCGAGCGAACGAGAAAAGACCTCGGCAGAAATGCCGGGGTCTTTTCCACGAGTTCTTTATTCTACTGGTAATTGAAACGACATTCTTCCTTATAACTTTTTCACCGCATGTAAATCCCATTTTTTCACGTCACTTTACATAACTCGGCGACAGCGTACACTCCCACTCATCTCCCACATATTCACACTCATAACCTTCTTCCAGACAAATAACCTCTCCGCCAATTTCTTTCTTAAAAAATTCTTCATCGCATTCAAATTCATTAGAGCCAATTGCGTGAGCATTCATCGGGAATATTATACATTCACTTCCATTCTTCTTATAAAAGCCTTCCTCACAGTCAAATCCCTGCAAATTATTTTTATGGGCATTCGCTGGCAAGTTTTCACATTCTTTTTGATTTTTCTTATAATACCCCTCATCACAGTCAAATCCCTGCGATTCATTTTTGTGAGAATTTGCAGGCAAATTCGCACACTCATATTGATTTACTGAATACTCTTTTTCACTGCAGTCATAAGGTTTCCTGCAATATCTAAAATTTCCGATTTGTACATTATCAAAACCGTCATCACATGCATATCCAATAGAGTCAAGTCGATGAGCATTTTTCGGCAAGGATGCACATTCATATTGTGCTACAGAGTATTCTGCATCTTCACAAATATATGGCTTTCTGCAATACGGGATTTCGTTAATCTCGACTTTGTCAAAGCCATCATCGCATTCAAATCCGATCTTCTTATTCTTCTTTCGACGAGCATTTTTGGGAAGCCCCTGACATTCATATTTACTGACATAAAACTCATCTTCACCACAGTCATAGGGTTTTATGCAATCATAATCTTCGTAAAGTTTTACTTTGTCAAATCCCTTTTTACAAGTAAAACCCACACCCTTGTTCTTCTTTGCATTTTCAGGAAGTTCTGCACAAGTCCACTTATCTACAGCATATTCAAATTCATCACAATCATAAGGCTTACGACATTCTCCATCCTGATAGAAAAATCCCTTCTCACAGTTTTGCACCATGTTACCATTTTCATCAACATTATAATTTTTCACGCAGCGCAAATAATTTGCAGAGGCTCCTCGATACACACGAACCGGACCTATTTCAAAATTATACCGATCTCTATATGCAGAATAATACACTACAGAGGCATCCTCAGCCTCTGTGGTAGAGAACGTCTCAATATGTTTAAAATCCTTATATAGATACCTTAGAGGGAACTCTCCTCTTTTTCCTGTTTTAAAAAAACGCGCCGCCGCTGTTGGGTCATCCTCTACATACCCCCTATAATATTCGGCACCAAGAATCATCAATTGACCGCCATATTTCAATCCGAACATTTTAGAAGTTTCAAAACGTTCGCCTTCATTATAGGCAAATTCGCTAAGGGAATCAAATTCAGCAACTGTGGGAACATGCCATCCACTTGGGCAAATCCCCTGATGCATTCGCTTTACATAATCATTAACATTTTCGTCATCATATGCTTTTTTTGCAGGTAGTTTCATTGCGGTATGCCACGGATACATTCGACCAAACTTTTGGCAATTACTTTCCTTACCGCCAAAACAGTAGGATGGAGATGCCTTGTACTTAAGATTTTCTGCCATCCACGTGTATTCTCCGATTTTAATGGTTTTATACTTCCTACCATCGCGATTATCAACAAGAGTTCCTGCAATTGAACAAGTAACACCCCAAAAGAGTAATGACACCAATAGTCGTTTTACAAACATACTCAGCACCCTTTAGTCACCAAAGAATTAGTTAAACAAGCCCCTGGAAGCGAGTTCAAAGTTGCAACTTCCAGGAGCCTTTTTAGAAATAGATCTTATTTAATGTTGAGACATTTTTTGAAATTGGAAACATCTTCTGTTGGCTTTCCCGGCTTTTTGTCTCCGTGGATTCCTTCAATGGAAAATGTTGTTGATAGTTTCCTTACATTCAATAAATTTTTGTTGGCGTCCTTACACTTTTGTATAAGCAAAGTTTCGCAAGAATCTATTTCTTCTGGGCAACTTTTCCGATTGTTCAACACAACAAAATAGATTTGCAGCCCTGTTTTCGTTGCACAAGCAAGAAAGTCGTTGAGCATAGCTTTCTTGCGTATCGAGAAACATTCATCTTTGAAGGAAGTATTCGTCTTGCCAACATAAATCGGAGTAGAGCCCCGAGTCACGGCATTTGCAAAAACATAGCAGCCTTTCTTATTAGCATACTCAGAGAAAGGTGCTGATCTCCATAATGCGGCATTAACATCTTTCAACTGAGAAATTGATACCGAGCCTCCCTTAATTTTCTTTGGAGCAGTGGGAACAGGGATAGGACCATGAATGGTGAATTTCACTGACATTAATTATTCCCCTTTTTTTCTGAATCAGCAAGACAACGAACTGATAAACCATCATTAAATGTGTGCCTCCCAAAAGAAGCAACATCCAAATAATCAAGCAATTCCATTGCTTCAGCTTTATCGTTCCTTGAATCTGTCGTCCAAAAATAGGCCGATTTCCCAAAATCATTTTTTACTGTTGAACCAGAAGGCAGAGCATTGAACCCTAATTCATCCAAGCCATTTTTCTTAGGCCAATTAGTTTTTGATTTCAAAATACTAGCATTGTTGTCAACATAAGCAAATAGTACTCTCCACTCATCTTTTGATGGGATATGCCAACCCATTGGACAAAGATCTTTGATTTGATTCCAAGAATAAAGCCTTCCATACTCCTTACAATTTCTTTTATCGTTTGCATAGCAAGAACTTCCTTTTTCGTTATACGCCAAATTTTCAGCCATCCATTTTTGATTTCCTATGGTCACTGTTTTATACACCTTTTTATCACGTTTATCTTTAAAGGTTCCTACAGCAACAGCATCAATTTCATAGTTTTTCATACAACGAATTGGTTCAGCAACCCAATCCGCCTGGGTTTCATCAAGTCTGCTTACCCAGTTATCATTGAAAAAGAACCATTTATAATAGTATTTTTCATTATGTGTAGATGTCCAAAATGCAACAGCATGTCCATTCGGATCAAATCGGTCAATTTTATTCTCAGATAATTGAGCATTACCAACAGGAAGCACATTAAAACCTAGTTCATCCCATCCATTATTACTCTCCCACCCACTTCTACTCTTCAATTTTTCACCGCTATCATCTCCAACAGCCCAAAGCAACCGTTTTATTTCATAACGAGAAGGAAGATGCCACCCAGCAGGGCATGCCTTTTCGGCATCTTCCCACTTATATAGCCTGCCATATTTCTCACACTCCAAAGGATCATTATTGTGACAATAACTATTTTTTGTTTCAAAGTTTAGGTTCTCCGCAAGCCATGTTTGTTGATTTATTTGTACAGTTTTGTATTCTTTTTTGTCTCTGCTGTCTACAAATTTACCTTGTATCACAGAGTACTTTTCTTTACTTGTTGGAGATGATTCTTCTCCTTGAATGCAACGAACTGTCATTCCAAAATAACGAGATTTTGCACATTTTGTTTTTTGAGGATCTAAGTCATCTATTGTGGTACACAAGGCGTTACCCTGATCATCACTCGATTCTTTTGACGATGTCCAATAATACGATATCCCTTCCTTATCGAAATTTCCATAAGGATCCCTAAATCCAACTGTGTAAGCATTAAAATTTGGAGCGGATACCTGATAACCTATTTCGGGAACATCATCATCCCACAAATATAACCTATCCTCATTTTTTACAAGTGTTTTAAGAGTCATCCAATCACTACGCGACGGCAATCTCCATCCTTGTGGACATGCATTTAAAGCTGCACGCCATGTATAAAACCGGCCTAGTTTCGCACACTCTTTGTCATCATTATGATAACAGAAACTATTGTGAGTATCAAAGTTCAAATTTTCCGCCATCCAAACTTGATTCTCTATCCGAATAGTTTTATATGTTTTACCATCTCTTGGATCATCTAAATTCGGAGCAGAAACAACTTCTGCAAATGTAAAAGCAACAAAAGACAAAGAACAAATTGAAATTATTTTATTCATCATATATTCTCCTTTGAAATTCATTTAATCTTTCGTTTTGCAGGCATGTCAAAAAGAATTTTGAATGCTGCCAGAAATTCAATTGCATCTGCATAAGTCCAAATGGAAACAATAGCTTGACTAGCTTTCCATTTCCCCTCGGAATCGTAACCAACAAACTTTACGACATAGTGATTTTTTATCCATTGAAACCTAAACTCTACAGAATGCCACCGTTTCGAATAAATACTGAAAGACTTACGACTATCGTCAAAACCATACCCCTTTTCATTCGCAACATCCTGAAATGTTTGACGAATTTTCTCTCGTAAATTTTCGATTTCTTTTTTTTCTTCAGCCACAGAAACCTCCATTGTATACACCTATGAAGTTCACCCTCATTCATCAAAGAGCCACATCAATTTTCAGGAAATAAAAAAGGACGCAGGTCGATGCATTTGCCTAAACGAGGCTCTCGACAGCCTTTAGACGACAAACACAAACGACCCACGCCCCAAAAGGGCTGTTGCCCATGGTCATACGACCAAAGACCCGCTTAAAAAGCCGGCACGACAAACTGAAACATACAGCAAAAAGCGGTATGCTTGCGTGAGCGTTCGCCTTATTCTCGTCTAAGGAAATGGTCGAGATTTCGTTTAGAGAACAAGAGCAAAACTCTATTTTCCACAAAAATAAATTAAAAAAGTAGTTTTCGCACAAAAAGTTTACAAATGCATTCTTTTTTTGGGAACCTGGACCAAAACGTTTCAAAAAACGTTTTTCAGACAATATGATAATCTCAAGAATACGGACAAGCAGGGCATTGCGGGGCGGCGACTGAGCTCCGCAGAGGGGGTAGCGGAAGACCCGGCCGGGTGGGTTTCGGAACTTTATTCCCGTAGGGAATGATTGTAAGGGCGGGGCCGGGGCTGCAGCGAGGGGGAAACCTCCCCCCACCATCATAAGCTCACCAAGGGCATGAATGCCGAATACTCAAACATCAACAGCTACGACAGCATCCAGGTTCACGGCGGTTCCGGCTACATGCTGGAATACGCTTGCCAGCGCCTCTACCGCGACGCTCGTATTACCTCCATCTACGAAGGTACTACCCAGCTCCAGGTTGTTGCAGCCCTTCCGCACATCACCACCGGCACCTACACTTCCATGCTCGACGAACTGGAAGCAGCCGCTGTTGCACCGGAATTTGAAGCACTCAAGGCCCGCGCAAAGGCTATGGACGACAAGTTCAAGGCAGCCATCGACTACGTCAAGGCCGCTGAAAACAACGAGTTCCTGGACCTCTGCAGCCGCCGCCTGTACGAAATGGCCGGTAACTGCGTCATGGCTCAGCTCCTCATCCGCGACGCTTCTGCAAACGCAGAACTGTTCGGCAAGAGCGCCAAGGTCTACCTGAACCTCGCTGAAGCAGAAGTGATGAAGCACTCCAACTTCATCATGAACCTGACTGCAGAACAGATCGCTGATTATAAGAAGGCTTAATCGCTGATTGGGATTACGCGGACATAGCGCCGCGCGGTTCAGCACGTCATCCTGAATGAAGTCGCGAAAGCGACGAAATGAAGTATCCAGCAAAACTTAAAAGACCTCGACTCGAATGAGTCGGGGCCTTTTTTGCATCTTGATGATGAATACGGTTTCATAACAAGCTGCCCAAAATAGTTCATCTATTTTAGGTAGAATGAGTTGATTAACAGCGCTACTTCACTTTACTTAGGAGTGCCTGGGCGGCGGCACTGGCAGCGGCAGCCTCACGCATACGCTTACGGGCACGGGAGCCGGGGCGATTCTTGCCGATGGTACGGCGGTTCAGGTTGTCGCCTTCGAAACCATTCTGCGGAACGGAACCATTTTGAGAACCGGGACGGTTCTGCGGGTTGGAGGCGCCTCGAACCTGTTCCGGCTTGCGACCGAATTTTTCCGCACGATTGCCACGGCGCTCTTCTCGAGACTGACGAGGCTGTTCACCATTTTCGCGGGACTGTTCTGCAGCGCGGGCGTTACGCTTGTCGGCCTGGTGCTTACGCCAGTCGAACTTTGCGGGCTGTTGGCCTTCGCCGCGATTTTCTTCGCGACGGTCGCCCTTCTGACCACGAGGTAAACGTCCGCGAGCATTACGCATTTCGCTTTCAGGAGTTTCCTTCTGCTGTTCAGGCAACTTTTCGTAAATAGCCTTGTCACCTTCGGGAACCTTCACCTTGGTCAGCTTTTCAATGGCACGCAGATCCTGTTCTTCATCGGGAGCGCAGAAAGAAATGGCGACGCCTTCCTTGCCAGCGCGAGCCGTACGGCCAATGCGATGCACAAAAGTTTCCGGTTCGTTGGGCAGGTCATAATTGAAGACGTGGGTCACATCATCCACATCAATACCGCGAGCAGCAATATCTGTTGCCACCAGCACGCGGATACGTTCATCCTTGAAATTGCCAAGAGCTTCCTGACGACGATTCTGGCTCTTGTTGCCGTGAATGGCGGCGCACTTGACACCAGCCTTTTCCAGCACGCGTACAATTTTATCTGCGCCATGCTTGGTGCGGGTAAACACCAGCACCTTCTTCATCTCTTCGTGAGAAGCAAGAAGTTCCTTCAACAGGGCACCCTTGCGACGCTTATCAATGCGGTACAGTTCCTGGCGAATTCGTTCAATGGGAGTGCTCTGGGGAGCCACTTCCACACGAACCGGATTTGCACTGAGGATCGTTGCAGCCAGGTCAGAAATTTCCTTAGGCATGGTGGCGCTGAAGAACAAGTTCTGACGCTTGCCCGGAAGCATGCCCACCACCTTGCGAATGTCGTGAATGAAGCCCATATCCAGCATACGGTCTGCTTCATCCAAAACGAAAAATTCCACATTCTTGAGGGTCACGGCATGTTGGCCAATCAAATCCAGTAAGCGGCCCGGAGTTGCCACCAGAACATCTACACCGCGAACAAGAACGTTCTTCTGCTTCACATCGCTAACGCCACCGAAAATGCAGGCAGTAGAAATAGCAGTATACTGGGCATACTGCTTAAAGCATTCCTCCACCTGAATTGCCAATTCACGAGTGGGCAGCAAAATCAGGGCGCGACAAGTTTTAGGCTGACGGAACTTACCAGAGTCCAGTAAGCGCTGCAGAATAGGGAGCGCAAAGGCTGCGGTTTTGCCCGTTCCCGTCTGGGCGATACCCAGCAGGTCCTTACCCTCCAGCAAACTGGGGATGGACTGTTCCTGAATGGGAGTGGGGGTTTCGTAGCCTACAGTGCGAACAGCACGCTGCAGCGGATTTGCCAAAGGAAGTTCTTCAAATTTCATATTAAAGTCAAATGTAGAAATTTGAAGTCCAACCTATATCTTATCGCACCATCACACGAGTAGAAACTCCATTGACGCGAACCAAATAGTTCCCTGCGGAAGTCAGTTCAACAATGTGGTTTACACCGCTGATTCTGTCCTGGGCCACAATCTTGCCCTTCATATCAACAACGAGCATCTTGTCGCCCTGCTTAGCGCCAACAATGTTCAGAGTGCGACCGCTAACAGAGACACCAAAGTGACGTGCCACAGCAATGTTCTTCATGCCAGTGGAAGCATCCACAAACTTGGCCACATACACACCGTCAGAAAGAACCCACTTGTCAAAGACGTAGTCCACACCCTTCTTGGTGTAGCCTTCGGGAGCAACACCCATCAAGGCACGCTGAACGACCTCATCCGAATTTTCTACGTCGTAGTTGAACACCACTTCCATTTTTCCGGATACATCGCCAGCCTTATAATGGACAGTCTTCTGGAACAGGGCATAGAAAGTCTTTCGGCCCTTGGCTTCGGCACCGACAAACTTTACCCTGAGACCAGCGTAATCCTCAGTTTCATACCAACCCATAAACTTCCAGGATTCATCATCCTTGATGGAAGCAGACGGGAGCTGCACACCTTTACCAAGAACGTACTTTGAAACGTCGCTGGAAAGAACCGCATTTGAAGGCATCACATAGACAATCTTGTATGCCTTTGAATAAACAGGCACATAATTGCCGTATTCATCTTTTTCCCACTTACCATCAAATTCATTACCAACAGAATCCTTGTCGCCAACGACAGGAACGACAATGCTAGAATCCTTCTTGGAAATTTCGGCCACAGCATCGTTAATCTTCTGATTGACATCATCATCAGAATCATCCCTGTCGATAACAACGCTGATAGTAGTGTTTCCAATGACTACGACAATCTCCTTTTCGTAAACAGGAACATAATTGCCATCATCATCCTTCTTCCATTCGCCATTGAATTCGAAACCATCTTCAGATTCAGGAACTTCAATCTTGGGATCATGATTATTCAAGGTTTCTTCAATCTTCTGCTTAATTTCTTCGTCAGAAGCATCCTTGGGAACAACAACTTCGATGGTATCCTTGCCAACAACAACTTCAATGACCTTGCTGTCATCAGGTACAACATACACCGGAGTGTACTTGTCGTCGCCATCGGCGTCTTCCCACTTGCCGTTGAAATCACGACCAGCTTCATCCTTGGCAGGAACAACAACGGTAGGATCAGTCTTGGCTGCCTCAGCTACAGCGTCATTAATCTTATCGCTGATGTCATCGGCGCTATCGCCCTTCTTGATGTCAACGGGGATGTCCTTGCCAGCAACTTCAGCCTGGACAGTCTTTTCGTAGACAGGTTCGTAAGCGCCATCCTTATTCTGTTCCCATTCGCCATTGAACTGGAAGCCATCTTCATCCTTGTCGCCAACGACAGGCTTGGTTACGACTTCTTCAATCTTCTGTTCAACTTCTTCGTCAGAAGCATCCTTGGGAACAACAACTTCGATGGTATCCTTGCCAACAACAACTTCAATGACCTTGCTGTCATCAGGTACAACATACACCGGAGTGTACTTGTCGTCGCCATCGGCGTCTTCCCACTTGCCGTTGAAATCACGACCAGCTTCATCCTTGGCAGGAACAACAACGGCAGGATCAGTCTTGGCGACCTCAGCTACAGCGTCATTAATCTTATCGCTGATGTCATCGGCGCTATCACCCTTCTTGATGTCAACGGGGATGTCCTTGCCTGCAACTTCAGCCTGGACAGTCTTTTCATAGACAGGTTCGTAATTGCCATCCTTGTCCTGTTCCCATTCGCCATTGAACTGGTAGCCGTCTTCATCCTTGTCGCCAACGACAGGCTTGGTCACGACTTCGTTAATCTTCTGTTCAACTTCTTCGTCAGAAGCATCCTTGGGAACAACAACTTCAATGGTATCCTTGCCAACAACAACTTCAATGACCTTGCTGTCATCAGGTACAACATACACCGGAGTGTACTTGTCGTCGCCATCGGCGTCTTCCCACTTGCCGTTGAAATCACGACCAGCTTCATCCTTGGCAGGAACAACAACGGCAGGATCAGTCTTGGCAGCCTCAGCTAAAGCATCATTAATCTTATCGCTGATGTCATCGGCGCTATCGCCCTTCTTGATATCAACAGGAATATCCTTGCCAGCAACTTCAGCCTGGACAGTCTTTTCGTAGACGGGTTCGTAAGCGCCATCCTTATTCTGTTCCCATTCGCCATTGAACTGGTAGCCATCTTCATCCTTGTCGCCAACGACAGGCTTGGTTACGACTTCGCTAATCTTCTGTTCAACTTCTTCGTCAGAAGCATCCTTGGGAACAACAACTTCGATGGTATCCTTGCCAACAACAACTTCAATGACCTTGCTGTCATCAGGTACAACATACACCGGAGTGTACTTGTCGTCGCCATCGGCGTCTTCCCACTTGCCGTTGAAATCACGACCAGCTTCATCCTTGGCAGGAACAACAACGGCAGGATCAGTCTTGGCGGCCTCAGCTAAAGCATCATTAATCTTATCGCTGATGTCATCGGCGCTATCACCCTTCTTGATATCAATATCGATTTCCTTACCAGCAACAACCACCTTGATTGTTACAACATCATAAACAGGAACATAATTACCGTCCTTATCCTGTTCCCATTCGCCATTGAACTTATAACCATCGCCATCCTTGGCGGGAACTACAATTCCGTCATCCTTCACAGCATCGTTAATTTTCTGATTAACGGTTTCCTTAGAATCATCCTTTCTGACGGTAACATCAACTTGAGAACCACCCACTACAACATGAATATTCTGGTCTTCACGAGAAATGGCATCGTATTCGGGAACATATTCGCCACCATCTTCCTTCCAATGACCATTGAATTCATAAACGAAATCATCATCGGAAGGTTTTTCGGGAACCTTCAAGTCAGAATTCGGATCACGGAGCAGTTCGTTAATCTTTTCTTCAATTTCATCCTTTGAAGCATCTTCACTTACAGTGACCGTAATCTTATTTCCTCCGAGATTAACCGTCACATCAATCGTTTTCTCGGTCCACACAGCCGTATAGGAAACATTTTCTGCAGGCATCGTTTCCGGGACACTCGGATTCCAACCAGAGAAAGTATAATGTTCCTTTTCAACAACCGGAGCATCCAAGGAAGTTCCATATGAAACTTCACCAGCTGCAGTTCCTGCCGTTGCAACACTGCCACCTTCAAGATTCCAAGCCAATTTATACTTCTTGGGAGCAACATCGATTGTCACTACAACATTCTTCTTCGGCATCACAAAACTTGTCGTCTTCGTATCTAACGTCACATCACTGGAAGACACTTTAGTAATTTCATATCCATCATGAATCAACATTGTGGGATACTTGACATTCACATCGGAAGCGCTAGACACATCTAGGTACCTAGCTTCCAGATATTCAGCAGCTTCAGTCGACGCAGCGCCAACAATCTTGAAAGTAACGGCATACAACGTCAAAGCGCTTTCATCCCAGGCAGGATACAACGTAACAGATGCATTTCCCTTATAGTAGCTTTCAAGATCATAGAACTTTTTACCACCATCAGAAAGAGACCAACCAATTTGATTGACTGTCGTTTGTACAGAGCAATTTTTACCATCCTTATCACATTTGTAGACATTCCTCGTGAAGACTTTTCCAGCCAACTTAACGGAATCCCCGTGATTCACCAATTGTGCGGCAGGAACTTCACCGACGCCATCAGTACCTTCGGCATAGTAGACGTAGTAGGATTTCACACTCCACTTTGCATAGAATTTCTTATCACCAAAGGAACCGGTAAGAATCGTCTTAATGGCTTCGCCATTAAAGTCAGCATTGTCATACCAGCCAATAAAATCATAACCATCCCTGGACGGAATCTGCAAAATAATGTTTGCAGATTCAATCGTATAGGACACAGGATTAGCAATATTATTCACGCCATTTTCACCCAATTCATAAAGAATGGCGTAGCTGACGGGAACCCACTTTGCATACAATTTCAAATCATTCAAAACCGTTTTTTCGAAATCATAAGGCAAGCCCTTGCCATCGGCAGAGGTGTACCAACCATCAAACTTATAACCATCAGCAATTGGATCTTCGGGTCTAAAAGCCGTTGAATGTTCCTTCACACGATCAATAGCCGGAGTTTCACCATGTCCATTCACATCATAGATGACGGAGTAATAAACTATCTTCGTCTCTTCCCAAACAGCATAAACATTAACATCACCCTCAGCCGCACCAAGGCTCTGAACATCAACAGCATCACTTGTCAAAGCCCAGCCCTTGAATGAGAAATACTTCGTATCTTCTCCGGTGCCTTCAGGAGCTCTAGAGGGAATTTCAATATCAGAAGAGACAATCACAGACTGTTTGGCAACTTTCTTAGCCAGTTCAGTCTTGTCACCAGCAAACTTACCACCATTAGAATGGAAGGTCACGGTTACATAGTCTTCCCACACGGCATACACCGTGCTAGAGCCAAACACCTTGCCCAGACTTTCATCCGGTTTTGTAGCAGAAGCATTCAAAGACCAACCGAGAAACTTCTTCTCGTCGCAAACAGGTTCCGTAATACCGGTAGATGTAATCGGACTATCAAACTTCAAAGCCTTGGAAGTAATGGCACCTGACGGGAATGCACAACCTGTACCGGCAGCGAAATAGATCGTGTACACAGTATTGTCAACATTATCGTTGGAAATACCGGTATTGGTGATATTGTCCGATCCGTTAGACCAAATACATTTTTCGCCACACCCTTCATTCAAATTTTCAACGGTTTCTGACGTATTTACATCAGGAAGACCTACACCGCTACCGGAACCGTTATCTTCGTTTCCGACAGGTTTATCAACAGTCTTATTGTCATAGTAGCTGTTCGCAATCGATCCTGTACCCCCGTTTTTCTGCCCCACAAGGCCGCCCAACGTACCATCGCCAGCATTGTAAACGCCATTGCCCCCATACACGCAACGTTCAATTTTTGCATTGCTAAGGGTTCCTGCAACACCGCCCACAAAGCTTGCGTTACTCAAGTTATGAATTTCAACAGAACTCAAGCAATCCTTTATCGTACCAGCTGTTGCATAGCCTGTTATACCACCAACACTCTGAGCCAAACCATCTGTAACAATAGAGCCGGAGGCATAACATCCACTGACCGTACCATCTTCCTGCCATGCGACAATAGTACCCACACTAATGGGGCGGCTTCCTCCTCTTTCCTGTATACCCGTAGCCTTAATTTCCACATTTTCAAGAACCACATTTTCAATCACAGCTTCTGTCGTTATCACACCGAACAGGGCCACATTCTGATCATCACTATCGATTTTCAAATTACGGATAGGATATCCCTGGCCATTAAAATTACCAACATACTGACGACCACTATTTTCATAACCCATCGGCTCAAAGTTTTCGGTACAGGTCATATCAATAGGACCAGTCACAATCGCATTAAGCCCGGCATTGGGGAAGGACGCCTCAGATTTTATTATTTTCTGGCATTTATTGTCGCCATACACATAGTCATAACCAGACGGGCAAACAACCGTGTTTACCAAACGGGAAAATTCCACCAAGTTTTCGCACGTTGCAATGACCTTGTACGTTTTACTACTGACCGTGGTATCTTTAAGCGCAGCAAAAGACTGACCTACCAACAGCAGGACAAACAAAACAGACAAAAAAACACAATTAAGCGATTTCATAAAAAAAGCGCCTCCATTTACGTTAAAAATAAGCATTTACCCCCAAAATAGGGAGCAGCCACCCATTATATGTGACCAATGACACCCAAGAAGCACTCCAATTTGGAATAAACGAGTCAAATTCATCAAAAATAAGGGATAAAATGCGGGAAAAAGGACATTTTCTCGAAAAAACATTTGCACGACAAGCCAACATTGCGTAAGTTTAGTGGTAGTTTTTGCTTATCTCGGGAGTTTTTTCAAATGGCTTTAATTCGAAAAATACTGACATTCTTGGCCTTCATGGCTGCGGTCGTCTTGGCTGCGCCATCTATGCCGGCAACATCTGTGGAGAAGACACAGAAGGTTCTACAGGCAAAGTCCAAGACATCAAAGAGTGCCAAAAAGGCAAAGAAATCCAAGAAGAAGAAAAAGAAAAAAGAACAGGCAGAACAGGCTGTCGAGACTGCTGAAGAAGAATCCGCAGCAGAATCTTCTACAGAAGCCGTTGAAGATAACGCCGAAGAACAGACCGCCGAGGCCGAAGTTCCGCAGGAAGAACAGTCTGACCTTGAAAGTGCATTTGAGGAAGTGCAGTCCAGTGCCGCACCGGAACAAGCTCCCACTCCCCCGGCAGAATCCGCACTTCAACCTGTTGCAGAACCGACTCCGCAACCTGAGGCCAAGCCCGCAGCACAGCCCGCCCCTCAACCGGCTGCACAGCCCGCAACACAAGCATCAGCACAGCCGGCAGCCAAGGCAACTGCAGTTAATCCGGCGGTACTGAACACGAAGCCCGGTCAGCAGACATTTATCCTGAGAGGCACCTCGACACAGGCGACCACTGCAGCAGTTGCAGACACAGCAAACAAGGTTGAAGACGAGACTCTCACCGAAAAGAAGACTTACGCCAACCGCTTCAAGGCCATGCGCAAGAAGAAGAGCGTCGCGGAATACGACAGCACCCAGAACGCCATCAGAGACAGCATCGCCTCGATCACCTACAACTTCGGTCTTTCCTTTATCGGAGGAAGAGCCAAGGACAAGCGTTTGGGCAATCTCGAAGAAAACAGCGACTGGGACGGAAACTTTGGCGTATATCTTTTCTATCGATACTACTTTACCAGTTTCTTTGCCTTGCAGGGACGCCTTGGCGCCATATACCGTTATGCAAGATTCACAAAGAATGACGAAATCAAGGACGGAATCACATACAAGGAAACCCAATTTGACGTCAACAACAAGCTTACCGTAGACTATCATGACATCGCCGTTGACGCTCCTCTTACACTGAAACTCGGAGCTCACACCGGCCACACAACGTTCATTTTCCTCAGCCTTGCAGGGGATATCACAAAGTCCATTTTCGACCAGATCAATACAACTCGCGAATATACCGTAAAGCATCCGTCCAAGGAACTGAAGAAAGACCTGGCCGTTCTTGAAAGTAAAGGACTTTATCCGGCCTACGAAAACTACACTGTTGAAGGTAATTTCTACGCAGACGACTGGGAGTTCAGCAGTTGGGCCGGTGCAGGCATCGACTGCAAATACATCTCTGTCGAATACCAGGTACTCCTCGCTGCTGGTTCCACCAAAGACAATCATAGATTCCACGCCATTAACCATGGTGGCATGCCCTCATGGCGCGTAATGGTGGATTTGAGTCTAAAGTAAGGAGGAATTATGAGATTTAATTTTATCAAAAAACTTCTTGTAGCATCTGCAATTGCATCTACCGCCGTTATTTTTTCCGCCTGTAGCGAAACAAGTGTTATCGAGGCCGAAAATGAAATTCTTAGCGAACACAAGGGTCCTAAAAAAGGTCTCCTGGATTCCCTGGAAGCCAACTTGGGCCGCGTAGATCTGTATAACTGCCTGGCAACCTACAGCAAGGAACGCTGCTCCAATTTCTACAAGAAATTCGGTTCCTACGACTGTCCGCAGATTTCCAATCCGTACTACAACGACAAGGGCGAATACACCTACGACGATGGTTCAAAGGACACTACGGGCAACGTCACGCCGCAAGATACTAGCAACGTGACACCCAAGGATACCGTTGTGGAAGTCTACTACCTGCAGGAAAACAAGAACATCACCATTACGCTGAAGTCCTTTAAGCAGAAGTCTGACAAGGCCAGCAACCCGACGGTTCGTTTCAAGGTTGAACTGTACAGCGACAGCGTCAAGGCGAACACCCTTTCAACGGGAGTGCTACCCCTAGAACTTGAAGAAAAGAAATGGCGCGATACGACTTCCTTTGACCCCATTTCGGTTGTCCGCGGCATTGACGAAATCAGGATTTGCCCCGTCGTTATCAGCCAGACAGGCGATGACGAAGAAGACGAAATCGTCAGTTCTGGCCGATGCATGTCAGCAAAGGATATCGGATACATCAAGGATACGGAAACGTTCCTAGATGACGAAGATAACGACGATTACGCCATAACCTGGGAAGCAAAACTTTACTAAAAGCAAAAAGGCATTCCGCGATAAAACGGAATGCCTTTTTTAGTTACTTTGAGCAGTTACTTCTTGGACAGTTTCTTCAGCAGTTTATTGACGTCTTCAAAGCCTTTCTGGGCTTCGTCAGCGGCAATAGCGGCACCAGCGATAGTTCCCTGGATAAACACCTTGAACAGCAGGGACTGAACATCCACATCGCTCACTTCTTCCTTGGAGAAGAAAGCTTCCATTTCGTCGGCGGCATTTTCGAAGTATTCGCTCTTGAGAGCTTCGACAACAATGGCACCCATGGCCGGGTTTGCATTCAGTTCAATGTCAAAGCCTTCGGATTCTTCAGCTGCAGCAGGCTTTGCAGCAGCCTTCGGAGAAGCCTTCTTTGCTGCGGGCTTTGCGGCAACTTTCTTTGCTGCAGTTTTTGCAGGAGCTTTCTTGGGAGCAGATTTAGCAGCGGACTTTTTTACAGCCATAATTCATTCCTTTTTTGAAGTTCTTTATTTTCAATTTAAACAAAAAATCTTGAGACCGAACGGACTTTATACAAATAGCATAAACAAATCGCAATTTGTATAAAAAATCCCCGATTGATCGGGGACTTTTTAGCTAGATCCTTCGCCCTACGGGCTCAGGATGACACGCTGCGCGTGACCGCTTACTTCTGCAGATTCAGGCTTGCGTTTGCAGCGCCGTAAAGGCTGATGCTATAATCCTTGATCACGTACACCGGAATCTTGTTCAGAAGCGGGCGGATGTTGGGGTTATAGTTCTTTTCGAAGTACTGCATGAACAGGTTATCGCGTTCCAGCCAGCGCAGATCCTTCTGTACGGTACCGCCAGCCAGGTAGAAGCCACCCAGCGGGAGGAACAGGGTTGCAGCGTCGCTAGCAAAGCGGGCCAGCATCTTTACGAACAGGCGCATCATTTCGGCGGCCACCGGATCGTTGTCGCTGGCGCGGGAAATGTACTTGGGGCGATCGTTGGGTTCGGTCTCTTCGATCTTCTGGAAGTATTCGTTGTTCGGAACGCCGCGGGTTTCCTTCCACCATTCGTACATGTTGCGAAGACCCATACCGGAAACCAGAGGTTCTACACCGGGAACAACGCCAAGCTTCTTTTCCATGTAATCGTGGAATTCCTGGGAGTCCTTGTCGAAAGGTGCGAAAGTAGAGTGGCCACCTTCAGAAGAAGCGGGAATGTACTTCTGACCGTCGAATGCCAGGAAGCCAACGCCCATGCCGGTACCCGGACCAATCACAGCCTTGGTTGCGGCCTGGGGAGCGGGAGAGGATCCGTCGGTGTGGACCAGCTTGTGGATCTGTTCCGGATCGTCCACGTCCAGAGTGGGGATACCGTAGCTGATAGCCATGAAGTCATTGATCACGAGAGTGGGAATGCCCGTTGCAGCAGAGATGGCATCGCCATCCACAGACCAAGGGAGGTTGGTCATGACGCACTTGTTATTGGCAACAGGACCGGCAGCGCTAATGCAGATGTGGCTCACCTTAAGGTCAGCGCGAGCTTCTGCAGCCAGCTTAAGGGTTTCGCGGATGGGAGCATCCAGACCGTCAATGTCTTTGGAGGGACATACGGTTTCGAGAATCAAGGTGAACTTTCCATCCTTGTAGCCAACAACGCCAAGGTTGGTGTTGGTACCGCCGATATCGCCAGCCAAAACCAGACGATCAAACTTTGCATCAGGATTACGCCATTTAATTTCCATAATAAAACTCCGAGTTTACGGTAAATAATTTACGCCTTTTAATCTAGTATAAGATTAGACGTTCCATGTTTAACGAATAAAATTTTCCCTTATAAATAGATGTTTTTTGGGCCCTACGTTCTTAATTATTGTTCTTTAAACAGCGGAGAGACCAAGCCCAATTCTTGAAAGCCGCAGAGCCCTTATAATACTTCAGGGTCTTGTAATCGGTGGAATAGCTAAAGAACACCACATAGACTCCGGTATTGTACGTTTCGTTAACACTCCAAAGGCGGGAATCCTGGCCAAAATACGAAGGGTAAACTTTTGAATCGTAATAAATGAAACTTCCTACAGGCAGTATATTCAGCCCTACAGAGTTAATTCCCTTCGGAATTTCAACTTTCACACGGTCATCGCCAGAACCCATCCAACCATAGCCATCGACCCACAAGCTATCAGACTTCAGGTGTTCGGATATAGAATGCGAAGAATCGGGGTCTATGTTGGTATAAATGTAATCTTCGAGGGCATACCATTCATGGTGATTGGGAACGTGCCAGCCGTTGGGGCAAGCTCCCTGATATTCCTTGGTTGTATCCACCACGGTTCCTACGGCACTAATCTCATTATACTCATCAGGGATATTCATGGCACTAGCCCATCTGTACACACGGCCGTACTTTTCACAATCGCCCTGAGTAAAGTCATCGGGACTAGTGGCGATACCGCCAGCACACCAGCTGCTATCAACGGCGTAGTTTAAATTTTGAGCCATCCAGGTTTGATTACCGATGGAGATGCTGCGATAGAACTGATCGTCACGATCATCCACAAAATATTCGTAATTGAATTTACCCATACGGACGTAGCGATCGTGAAGTTTGTTCTTATAACAGATCTTCTTGGCCTTATCGTATACAGTACCGCCGCAGGCAAGGACCGTCACATCATTCACGCAGGTCGCACTATCGGGATTATAGGTTTTGCCTCCGCACAGGGGATATACGTTACCCATATAACAGAATTGGGACTTTTCATCAAACTTATGATTGGCGCATTCCTGAAGAATTTTTTCTTCCGCAAGGTAAAGAGTATCTAAAATCGTGTCACGGGCGTAAACCGCATCACGAAGATAAAGTGTATCACGGACAACTACGGTATCACCATCTAAAACCAAGGTGTCTTTCTTGGTCACCACAACGGTATCGCCCTTCACGACCAAGGTATCTTTCTTGGAGACCACTACGGTATCGCCATTTTTGATAACGGTATCCTGTTTGGTTACAACGACCGTATCACCTTTTACGCGAATGGTATCACCTTTTATGTTGACGGTGTCTCTTACATAGACAGTATCTACACGACTCTGTTCATCCTGAGAACCGGACGCACTGGTGGAATCCTCGCAGGCAAAAAAGAACATCGCAAGAAGTGATGTGACATAAATAAAAGGTACACGAGCGTTCCTCATGGGCAAACTCCTTTTTTCTCGTTAAAAATTAGCATTCCTTACCTGCAGATTCCCAAATCATTTGACAAAATCGGGGCTGAAAACGATAATCAAATAGAACAATCCTTTTTTTATAAAATATATTGCCCACTATGCTTCACTTAAAATTCGCACTGAATCTCGAGAACCTCGCCGACGAAATGATCGACGCCATTTCCACCAGTTGGAAGAACCCTTTCGTATGTCCAATAGTCGTGTTTCCGGATCCAAAACTGGAGCAGTGGTTCAGGCTCCGCTGGATTCAGAAGAAGGGCGCTCTGGCTGGCCTCAGCACCATGATGATCGACCGATTCCTCATGGAAATTCTGGTGGGTGACGACAACAGCAAAAAGAAGCTGACGGCAGATATGCTGTGCAATGTGATTCTCGCCTATCTGAAAATGGAAGAAGGTGGATACTACAATTACGAAAAGCTGGGCGACGAAGTCCGTCGGTACTTGATTGTGGAAGACGCAAACGGCAAGGGCAAACTGGACGAGACCCATCTTTTTGATTTCGCACAGAAAATCGCCACATTGTTTTTGGAATACGAGACGAGCCGTCCCAGAGATTTTGTGAAGAACGCCGATGGCAGTGCAGCCGATGGGATTCTCGATAAGTGGAAACAGGGAGATTTACAACCTTTCTTTACAGGCAACCGCAATGGAGACGTGGCGGTCCGCGAAAAATGGCAGCAGAAATTGTACTCCGCCATTTTTCACCAGCACGGTAACAAGGACTCCCTTCTCACCCGCGTTTTCAAGAAAGAGGCAGAACGCAAGAATGATGACCAGATTACCTATCTGACCATCCCTTTCCTTTACTACAGTTGCTTCGATGAAAACGGCATCGCCAAATTCCATCTGGAAAAAATCAAGGACCAGCCCCTGTTCATTTTCGGTCTATCTGGTATGGGGCAGTTCTACCGGGTGATTCTTCATAAGTTTGCCGAGGAGCACGACGTTTTTGCCTACATCCAGAATCCCTGTATGGAATTCTGGGAAGATATTGCCAGCGATAAGATTGTTCGCAGGTGGGTTGCATCTAACGGTTCCTGGAATGATGAAAATGGCAACGAACTGAACAGCGTTAAACGCCGCATGGATGTAAATCTTGGCGAAGCGGGAAATAGCGTTGCAGAAGTCAGTGCGACCGATCCAGACGACATCCCGGAATATCAGAATCTCGCCGAAGAGGAGTCCGAAAACACACTGCTCTGCACCTGGGGAAGATCCGGCCGCGACAACATCAAGTTGTGGTGTCAGGCCGCAAATTACGATTTCGATTTTGACGCAAGCAATGGGAGTGCTTCATCGGCAAGCGACTTGCCCCAGGACACCCTATTGCATAAATTGCAGTACGCTATCGCCAACCGAACCAACATTATCGGCGAAGGGGCAACAGAAGAGAACAGCCTAACATTAACGGCAGCTCCCACAAAAATTCGTGAAGTGGAAGCTTTGCATTCCAGCATCTGCAAACTTCTGCAGAGCGGAGCCCGCATCAATGACATTCTGGTAGTTTCACCAGACTTGGATAGTTACCGCACAGCCATCAAGACCGTATTCGACCAGACTCCCGACCGAAAGGTTTCTGACGTGGCAGGCCATAACAATTCCGGCTACCTTCATATTCCATTTTCCATTGTTGATTCACCGGCCCACAGCTCTTTAACCGAAACCGCCCTACAGGATCTGTTCTCTATTTTAGAGGGAAACTCCATTGGACGTCCCCAGTTCTTTAGCTTGATGCGCAATCCTGTAGTGCAGCAAACCCGCGGCATCAAGGAAGAGGAAGTTAACGATTGGGAAACCTGGATTGAAGAAACCAATGTTTATCGCGACCGCAGTTCAAAGAAACAGGACTGGCTCGACGGAGTCCGCCGACTGCTTTTGGCCAAGATGACAAAAAATCTGGTGAAGTTCTCTGGCGAGGAAGACTCGCTAAAACCATACTCCGATATGGCCTCCAGCAACAACGCCAGCCTTTGCCGCTTTGTAGAAGCCATTAACGATTTAAGAGACTGGATTGCCTTCGGTTCCCAAGGAAAAATTGCGGATCTTAATAAGCTGAACGATCACCTAAACGGATGGCTCGCCATGACTGGCGCTCCCGAAGGTCTTGGAGGAGAATCCATCATCTTCAAGCGAGTGACGGAATCCGTGGAAAATCTTCACTACCAGCTGGATACCGGCATTGAGGCCATTTCATGGAAAATTATCGAGCAGAGTCTGATTACGGCAGTCCAGGGATCCGCATATAGTTGCGGTAACCTGTTCGTGAATGGCATAACCTTCATGAAATTCATCCCTAACCGAATCATTCCTGTAAAGCACCTGTTCTTTATTGGTGGAGATTCCATCAACTTCCCTGGAGCCAAGCAACAGAACACTTTGGACTTACGTAAATCCTGCCGCCCCTGGCCTGGTGATGGCTCCCCTATCTCCAAGCGACGCTACGCCTTCCTCTGTCAGCTCATGAGCGTAAGCGAAAGCTTCCATATTAGCTTTGTCGACCAGGACATTAAAAAGGATGCGGAACTTTACCCCACGTCCGTCGTCAATGACATCCAGAAATTTCTTTTGAAGAATGGCATCGCATGGAATAAAAAATCAATCTCGCTGGACGAGACCCGCGACACTACAGAACTGTTTACGCCCAGAAGCCTCCGTAACAAAAAGGCTTACGTAGACATGGTCCACGACGGAAATGCCAAGGCCCGCACCAACATAAAAGTTCGAGGTGACGAGTCTACTGACATCAAGAACATTGCCATCAAGATTCCCGAACGAGTTTCTCTGTTCCAGTTGTGCAAATTCCTGGAAGACCCATTTGAATTCCGAATCGGCCTGATGATGATGGAGCAAGATGATGACGATCCCGAAAAAGAATTTTTTGAACCGATTTTCTTTAACAAGTTGGAAGAAAGCAACTTACTGAAAATGATGCTGGCAGCAGAACTTTCGGGCAAGGAAGACGAACTGGAAAAATTCAAGAGGGATAGTCAGCTGAAGGGCAAGATGCCCGACCAGATTTTCAGTGAAAAAATCTGGAAAGACCTGAACGTAAAAAAGAACCTTATTCTTTGCCAGATGGGCGAAGAAAAAATTCAGGAACTCCGCAACGGCTGGACGTATAAAGACCGTTTGCAAGATCTGCAATTATTGCGTGGTGACGGAACCAAGTGGAACCTTTCCGGAACCATGGACTGGTGCAACAACAAGGAACTGGGAGATGTTACAGAAATCATTTCTATAACAACATCTAACAGCACTGCCGATAAAATCAATTTCAGTAAATACTTAAGCCCGTATATCAAGGCCTTGGCCCTTCTCGCCCTTAAATGCGAAAAGCATCCGGACTCGGCAAATAAGGAACAGACCATTGGCATTTCCATTTATTCTTGCGACGAGAATATCGGTGGCCCTGCAACAACATCTGTAAAAATGTCACCCGTTCAAGCTAGGGAAATGCTGGAACGTATATACAGCGAAGCCTACGGTTGCGAAAAGACAAGGAAGATGCCTTACAGTAAGGCTGTCCCCGCAGACCTTCTTGACACAATCAAGGAAAGCGACGATATATATGAATACAGAGGAAAACTATTGGATGGTCCATGGTCCTACTTCGGCAAGAAAGCACTTTTCGATCCGGTAAAGGATGTGGGATTCGATTCCGAAAATTTCAAGGAGCAGTGGGCAGAAGCGAAGGCCAAGATGAAGTCCCTTATGGAAATCAAGGCCTACGAAAAACCGGAAAAACCTGCTAAAACAGCAAAGGGAACAAAATCCGCAACGAAGAAGGGGGCATAAGGTGAGCGACACATTGAAAAGTTTCAATCTGAAAAATTTTGATCCGAAACACAGCCTCTTTATCGAAGCGTCAGCAGGAACAGGCAAAACCTATACCATTCAGCTCATGGTATCCAAGCTGATTAGTCAAGGCACGCCTCTCAAAAAGATTCTTATCGTCACCTACACCGAAAAAGCTGCGGGTGAGTTAAAGGACCGTATCCGCAAAAAGATTAACGAAGTCCTTGAATTCAAAAAAATCAACAAGGATGACTCTGACGAACCGGAACTTTCCAAGGACGTATTGTCCCTTTTTGCCAAGGCAAACCAGGATGTTGACAACGCAGCGATCTTCACCATCCACTCCTTCTGTCAGAAGGCCTTGAAGGAATACGCCTACGACGCGGGCCGCCCCTTTGATATGGGTATGATCGATGATGCCGCGGTTACCACCTTGGTAGAACAGTATATTCGCGACCAGTGGGTCAATGACGAAAAATTCCAGAAACTTCTCGCATCTGAAAAAACAGAATCCTTGACCAACCAGTTAACGGAAACCATTGTCAGCGCCATCAACAACTATAAAGGCTGTTGTAAAAAAGGCGAAATCATTCCGTTAGACGGGCCCAGTCTTCCGAAAATCAATGGTCAGGAGGTCCCCCTAAGCGCTCTTGAAAAAATTTCTAAAGCCACCTGTTATAACGATTTGAAGTGTATTCCCGGTTTTGAAGATGAGCTGACTTTTTTCGACAGCGTTTCTAATACAGAAAAAAGAGCCACGGAGTTCACCGAAAAAATCAAGTCATGGACCAACGAAAGTCAGGACATTCTTTTTAACGGCCACTCATTCACAACAAAATCATTCTCCGAGACAACCCTTCCCCATTTCAATGCAATCAAGGAAATCAAGGAACTGATCAAGAGCGCCCCAAAACACCTTTATCGCGCCCAGTACGAGGAATTTCTCTGCAAGCAGATTCCCATACTTTTTGACAAGTGGCAAAAAGCAAAGAAGGATGACAAAAGGCAATCCTTTAACGACATGATTCTTTCGGTGCATAAGGCTATCACCGAAAGTGACAATCTCAAGGAAAAGTTGCGTCAGCAGTTCAACTTCGCCATCATTGATGAATTCCAGGATACCAATAAACTGCAATGGGATATTTTCCGCACAATCTTTTTGAAAGATCAGGGCAAGGCCGTCGAAGGTCATTCCATTTTTGTGGTAGGCGATCCAAAACAATCCATCTATAGTTTCCAGGGAGCCGACGTAAACGTCTATAAGGAAGCGATCCTGGAAATCAACAACGGAACTTCTCTCAACAACAACTTCCGTTCTACAACGGGAATCATTGAAGGTTGCAACGAACTGTTCAAGGGAAGTTTCTTTACTCCTGCAGAAAGCTCTCCCGAACTGGTAAAATTCCAACCATCTGGTGCTCCTACCAACGAAAGCCAAGTTAAAGTTCCGCCTATGATAAGCGGCAAGGAAGTTGCACCGATCTGGATTAGCGAAAACGAAATTTCCAGTCTGAATTTCGCACGTTCCGCTGTGGCAAAAATCGTAGACTGGTGTTCCTTCGAAAACGGAAAGACCAAGCTCCAGGTTTTCGACAAGAAAGATTGTCGCAAATACCGCAACGTTTCCTTCAAGGACTTTGCCGTACTGGCCCGTACTCGCAGCGAAATGGAGGTCATGGAAGATTCACTGCGACACGCAGGTATCCCTTTCAGTCGTTACAAAGACAACAACCTGTTTAACAGCCGTGAATGTGCCGAATGGATAGCCCTGTTCCGTGCCTTGAATGCTCCGGATTTTTCTGCATGGAACCGTAAACTTTTAAGTGAAGTTCTCATTACCGATTTCTTTAAGACGGTCTTTACCAAAAAAGACAATTCTTCTGAAGATCACAGCATGGATGAACTTCATTATGTTGACAGCAAGGTTTTTGACGACCCCAATAATAGGGAACGCAAACTGCTGAATGTCTGGCGAGACTTGGCTCTTAAGCGTCGATACGCCGAAATGCTGGAGCGTATTTATAGCGACACCCAGATTGAGCAACGTCTAATGGATATTTCCAAGTTGCAAAATTTGGCGAAGCTCCGTCAGATCGGAAACTACGCCGTAGAATTCCTTTATAGCCACAACTGTTCCCTGGAAGATCTAGTCCGTCACTTGGAAGGACTGGCTGCATTCCGTGATGACGCCGACGATGAAGACGGAAGCCTCGTTGAAAAGGGAACCGACTACGATGCCGTTCAGGTCATGACCATTCACGCCTCCAAGGGGTTGGAATTCCCCGTGGTAATTTCTGTGGCAGGATTCAAGGGCGTGAATAATCTTTCTAGAGGTCCCTTCCTGTATCATGACGACAATGGAATCCATTTGGGCTTAGGCAGCGACGCCAAGGAAATTCGCAAGGCAGAAGAACTGGAAGAATGGAAGCGTTTGTTCTACGTGGACTTTACACGAGCATCATCTATTCTAATGCTACCTCGCTACGAAAACTGGACCAAAAAGGACAAGAGCGGAGCCATTATTTCTGTTAAACCAGAATTCAAGTTTCTACATGATTCCCATAAGGAATTTTGTGAAAATGCCGTATGTATCGAAAATGCTGAAAACAGAATTTTTGAATATCCCTGCTACACAATTCTAAAAACAGACAGCGATTGGAGCATTGCCGAAAAGAAAAAACTCGTACGGGAATATATTCTGCAGCCATTAAGCAAAAACAGTTCCTCTGCGGAATCCACAGACAATATCGAAGAGCTGATTCAGGAACAAAAAGGCATCATGGAAGACCTGCAGAAGCATGTGCCTCAGGCCTGCATTATGCAGTATTCCTACTCATCCCTTTCGGGCAAGGCCGACAACGGCATCAGCAACGAAGACGATACTCCCATCGATCAAGACGGCAACGAAGAATCTTCTGTGGCTGATGTTGCAGGCAAGAACAAGGTCTCCATCAAGAGTATTGATGTCAATGCACTAGATTGTACCCTTGCCTACGAGGAATCTCGCGATTATCAGAGCCACTACGAAGAAAATCTAAAGAAGTTCCCTCGCGGAAGCAAATTGGGTAACGCCATCCACCATGTCTTTGAACGAGCCAAGTTCTTTGAAATCGGACAACAGCTGCCTACTCTAGAAAGTGCCTTGGCAGATTCCAAATGCATAAATGTCGTCGAAGAAGAATTCAAGAACGAGGCGTTACCTATTTGGAATCACAAGAAGGAATGGACTGACATCGCCATTGCCTACTTGTGGAATACACTGAATGCAAAACTACCCGCCATCGCAGGAAATTGCGCTACAGGAGAATTTTTCACCCTAACAGAAATTCCTCTGGAAAATCATAAGGCAGAAATGCAGTTCAACCTGAATGCAGGAACCTCCGAAGAGCTCCGCAGATTCTGCAAGGGTTTTATCGATTTGATGTTCGTGCGAACTGATGCCCAGGGCAACAACCTCTACAGCATTCTGGACTGGAAATCCGACGTTCTGGAGGAAAATCGCTATACGCCAGAAGCCTTAAAGGAACGCGTTGATGCAGACTATTCCATTCAACGAGTGCTATACAGCTACTGCCTTATTCAATGGCTGAAACAGTTCTATGGAGAAGGTACTGCAGAAAACCTGACTGAAGAAGAAATCTTCAACAAGCATTTCGGCGGCATCTACTACGCATTTGTCCGCGGCACCCTGGGCGGAACAGGCAAGGGAATTTACGCCCAGACCTGGAAATGTTATGACGATCTTAAAAATGCCTATGGCGAAATCAAAAAATTGATGAGCAAGTAGGAGGCAACATAATGAACTTTATTGAAACAGAAAACTTTGAAGATTTCTACAACGCATTAAAGGAAATGCGTGGGATTTCCGCCATCGACAAGCACCTTCTCTCTTTGCTGTTTGACATTCAGCCGGATATCAGCCTGAAGGTACAGAAGTTTCTCGCTCTCTGCTTTTCGTTGCTGGACGATGGCAATACCCGCCTGCCTCTTATCGCCGAAGAATTTTTTGAAATGTGGTCCAAGAAGTGGCAAGGCCTTGTGCAATTGAGCATCAGCGCTTCTGAAACAGAAATAGACGAAAACAACTTCCACGCACCGCAGGAATTTTTGGACATTATAGACGCGGGAATCTCCGAATTCAAGAGCCTAAAATTTTCTGAAATCGTAGAAGGACGCCTGGTAAACGAAGCCATTGACAATGATAACTATTCTAAGCCATTTATCATCACCACCGGCGTAACGCCCTACCTTTATTTTGCCAAGCATTTCAATGCAAAATGTCTCATTGAAAAGTCGGCAGCACTTCTGTTCAAGAACGGCAGCAACCCTTCTGCTACATCCATCAAGAAATGCATTGATGAAATTTCAAAAATTAGAAAGCCTATAAACGGTAAACCATTCCTGGTCAATGAACAACAGGCAACGGCAATCCTTCGCGGACTTTCTGAGAATTTGATTATTACAGGTGGCCCGGGTACGGGTAAAACCACCGTGGTTCTCTACATCCTGTGGAAGCTATTGCAATCTAACAGCGATATGCTGGACTGGTCTATCTATTTGGCAGCCCCCAGCGGCAAGGCTGCAGACCGTATGCGAGAAAGCCTTTCTGATGGTCTTTCCGCCATCAACGACGAAATCCGTGAAAGCGAAGAAGGCGCTCCCATACTCAAGAAGCTGAAGGATCTGGAAAGCAGCACTATTCACCGTTTGCTGAAATTCTCCCGAGAAAAAGGCGACTTTCATTACAACAAGAATGAACAGTTTTCCAAAAATTCCATCTTCGTCATTGACGAAGCCAGCATGATCGATATTGAAATGTTCGCCGCCCTGTTGCAGGCCATTCCCGAAGGTGCACGCCTCTTTATTCTTGGTGATCCGTACCAGTTGCCCTCTGTGGATTCGGGAGCAGTTCTGGGAGAAATCCTAAAGGCCAAAAACAGCACTCGCAACTTTACTGTCAAACTAGAAATATCAAACCGTTTTACCGATGATTCCCTCATCGGACGCCTGGCTCACGAAATCAAGACTGTAGCCGAAACCAAGGACATCGGCAACTTCAAGCCCCATAATTTCCTGTTGCATCCGGCCCTCTGTTCCGAAGGCGATACAATGTCTAGTGCAGACAACGGTTCCGAAAAGATGAAGGACTTGGTTTCATATTACCGACTGGAATCCGAAAGCGAATGTAAGACCGCCAAAAAGATCGAAGAAAAACGCATCGAAAAAATCGTAAATGCCTGGGTCAGCAACTTCAGCAAACTTTCCCAGTTAGCAGAACAGGTTCACCCGAACAAGGCCACTGGCGAAACAGAACTCCGTGATGAACTCTGGAACTTGAGCCTCACCCAGCGCATGCTTTCGGCAGAACGTCGCGGCCCCCGCGGTGTTGAAAACCTGAACAAGAAAGCTTGCAGTAAACTCCGCAGCCTCTGGAAGAAATCCAAACAGACTGCGCGAGAAACAGAACCCACCGAAACTATAGCCATTCAGGATTCCGGATATTTCCCCGGTCAACTTTTGATTATCACCCAGAACCAAGAAATGTACAAGTTGTACAATGGTGATACCGGTATTGTAGTTTTTGATGGGCATACTCCCTACCTGATGTTAAAAAAAGCGCCACCTCAGGATTCCAACATCCAAAGGGACAACTATGTATTCTATCCCATTGCGGTTTTGCCAGAAGAAGCCATTGAAAGCGCCTTCGCCATCACCATCCATAAATCCCAGGGATCCGAATACAAACATGTAACCATGTACCTCCCAAAGCAGAAGGGCCACCCCCTATTAACGAACCAAATTCTGTATACGGGCATTACCCGCGCCAAGGAATCTGTAACCATAATAGCCTCCCCCGAGACCTTCAAGGCGGCTTGTTGCACGGTCACCGAACGCGAAACAGGGATTGAGTTGTAGTTTTTTCCAAAAAAAAGGCATTTTTACACTTCGTTGTATTTTTTTCAACGGCATTTCTCAACACCCGGTTTCCAGAGTGGCATTATGTAACTACTTTTGTTTAGATTTATGAACATGCCCGAAGTATTAGAGTATCTAGAGTATCGTGAGTTTTTGAGAGATTGGTTTGTCGAAACGAAAAAAGACAATCCTTTCACCTCATACCGCTATCTTGGCCAGAAGACCGGCGTTGACCCGGCCTGGCTTGTTCGCGTGTTCCAGAAAGAGGGACACCTGAACGAAAGCACCTTGCCGGTGTTCATCCGCCTTTGCGGACTCGACGACCGCCGTGCGGAATATTTCAAGACACTTTACCGCTTTAACAAGACCAAGGCAAAGCAGGCTCTTTCCGAACTGTACTACCGCCTTATGGAATTGCGCTCCCTGGAAACCCGAGTGCTCTCTACACCGGAACTTTCCTACTTCGGCAGCTGGGCATGCGCAGCTCTACGCGCCCTTATCGGCATTACCAAGGACACCAGCGACATCAACAAGCTGGCATCCAACCTGAATCCCGCCATTTCCCAGGATGAAGCCCGCAACGCGTTGGGCGTCATGAAGCAGCTGGGCCTGGTGGTACCCGACGGCAACGGCGGATGGAACATTACCGACCAGATTATCAGTACCGGCGGCGAAGTCAAAAGCACCGCTGTCCGCGACTTCCATAGACATACCATGGAACTGGCCCTGGAATCTATCGACCGCCACAAGCCCGAAGACCGTGACATTTCCAGCGTGGTATTTACCGCAGACGAGTCCGATCTGCCGGAAATCCGCCACCGCATCGAGGAATTCCGCCGCGGACTTCTGCAGTTCGCCCGCAAGAGTGAACGCGCCGACCGAGTTTACGCACTGAATATCGCCATGTTCCCCCTCTCCAACAAAGTGGATGACCCTTGCACGGGTTCCGAGCCGCCAAAGAAGGAGGGATGATGGAACTATTCGGAAAAAATTTTTATTTTTTGGGTATGAGCAAGTCCTATAGAACATTGGCAGTTACAGCAGTCCTTGGCTTTGGCCTCGGTCTTTCTGCATGTTCTGACGACAAGGTTGCAGGCGGCGGCCCCTCTGGCACCGAAGCCGGAAACGCCATTACCGCACAGATTTTAACAGCCGACAAGACTCCTGCCGCAAGAGCCAAGGTTAAGCTTGTAGAAAGCGCAAGCCTCGAAGGTTCCAAGGATGCCTACACCGCCGAAACCGATAAGAACGGTCAGGTAGTTGTTGAAGGCGTTGCCAGCGGCAGCTACATTCTGGAAGCCTCCCTCGAGGGCAAGGCCATCCAGACAAAGGTCAAGGTTTCTGACGCCGGAGTAGATCTTGGAACAGTGAACCTGGCCGATATGGCAACCATCAACGGTTTCCTGGGTTACATCGATGAAGGAACCATCAAGGTTCGCGGCCTCGACCATTCCGCAAAAGTTGTCAACGGCGAATTCGTTCTGGATTCCCTGCCTGCCGGTCATTTCGACCTGGTGTACATTCCCAACGAAAAGGCAAAGGATACCACCAGCACATACCTGAAGATTGATGCAGGTAAGGAATCCTCCACTAGCACTTTTGCCAACGAACGCCAAGCCTTGCTTTTGGACGACTTCGAAGACGGCAACAACCAGCATCGTTTTGGTCCCAAGTATTTTGGTCCCAGTGATGGCGGCTGGTGGTTCCAGTCTCATCATTCCAATGTCATCATCGATGCAGGTACCGAGATTGTCGTTGCAAAAGGCGATACCAGCGAATACCTGAAGATGTACGACGACGGTGAACAGCGTCTGTTGCACGTCACCTTCAATTTCGACACCTTGCGCGACACGAACACCGACGACAAGGGCGCCCTGCTAGTCTACCCCTGGGCTAATGTGGGCGTCGGCATCGGCAGTAACGACAAGTCTATCTGTTACGACCTTTCTTCCGTCGATTCCATTAGTTTTAAGGTTAGAGGTACTGGCAGCTATTACTTCATCATCGAAGACGAAGCACACAAGAAGCCTACCGACGGAAACGGTTCCATCACCGTCGAAAACAAGTCCTACGGATTTAAGGAACTTTCTGACGAGTGGGAAACTGTTACCGTGGCGACCGCCGACATCGTCGACGAAACCAAGGGTAGCCTCAGCTGCGTCACCATCTTGACCTGGCAGTTCACTAATACGGTTGACTTCTGGATGGATGATGTCAAACTGATTGGTGGCGACAGACAGAGCATTTGGGAAAAGTAATGACAGACAACGCAGTTCATGCGGTAACATCTAATCAAGACGGTCTTTACAAAAATCTAGACGAAACGGTTCGCAAGTATATTGCGACCCGTTTTTTGCGTCCTATAGCCGACCATACCCGCGAGGCTTTTGGGGTCGCAAAGGACTACGTCAAATCTTTTTACGAGAAGAATGGGAACAAGGTCTCTGGCAACGCCGAAGGGTTCCGCATCGTTCTGGATTCGGGCTGTGGCGCAGGTGAAAGCACGCTACATCTGGCCCGACGTTTTCCAGGCATTCCTGTCATCGGAGTGGACAAGTCTGCAGTTCGCCTGAACAAGGCCGGTAACGAGCACCAGCAACAGGCCGCAGGCACAGACCAGCCCGCCAACGCTTTCTGGATCCGAGCCGAACTTCTGGATTTCTGGCGTCTAGCCCAGGAAGAAGTTCTTGCAGGCAACTGGATCATCGAACATCACGCCGTGTTCTACCCCAACCCCTGGCCCAAGGAAAGCGAAGCCGGCAGACGATTCCATCTGCACCCCATCTTTCCTACGCTGCTGTCCCTGAGTCCCGTTACGGAACTTCGTACCAACTGGGACATCTACGCACAGGAATTTGCAGAAGCAGCCCGCATCGTGAACACTTCAGCCACTGTCGTTTGCGAATCCTTCAATCCCGAAAATCCGGAAACGGCATTCGAGCGAAAATTCAAGGAAGCAGGCCAGCAACTCTGGCGAACTCTAGTCCGCAAATAGAATTCCCAAATTGAGTTCAAATAGAAAAGCGGGTTCACTCAAATGGTGAACCCGCTCTTTTTAAAAGTTAGCGGTACTAGACCTGCAGAACCCTATTATTTACGGTCCCTAGTCCAGGCCAGGAAACCCTTGGTTCCACGGGTAAACTTCACTTCGATTTCGGCACCTTCCCTAACAATGAATTCGGTAAGGCCATACTTGCCGCCATCGGTACGACCCCAGTCGTATGTATAGCCCAGACGTGTCCAGGGGAAACCGCCTTCGCGCCTATAGGCCTGAGAGCGAGTCTTGTCGAACCACTTCTTGAACCACATGGCGCTTTCGCTACGGTCTTCTTCGAAAGAGCTGGGGAACGCCACGTTCATCACGTCATTGGTGGGATCGGGAACAAATGCCGGACGGAACACATCCTTCACGGGGACCCAGAATACGGTAAAGTAAGTTCCGTCAAAGTCAGGAGCCTTGCCCAGGAGCTGCTTCAGGCGCAAAGTCCAGTTGTTCACGCCATCCTTATTTTCGTTGAACCACTTCATGAATTCCTTGTCGGTAAAGGCCCACACGAAGTCCTTCTTCAAGGTCATGATCTGACCATCCTTGAACTGGTCCGGATCATTGTGCCAGGTCACCAACATCACCTGAGTGTTGTCGCCGCTCAAGGTAGCGACGCTGGAATTCTGGTCCAGGTTCACCAGGGGCTGAATGTCATCGCTAGTCAACTTGGGAGCGCTCTTCAGTGCTGCTTCATATTGGGCATCAATCAAAGAATCGCGATTGACGAAGGAGACCACGTTACCCTTGGTATCGATAATATCGCAGTAAGGAACATTATCCGGATTCAGGGCCACCTTCTCCTTCTCAAACTGTTCCTGCAACAGGGCGTCATTGTGAGAGAACAGATTGTCATTTTCCAGGAAGGAAATCACAATCTTGCAGAAGCCGTCATCCGGAATCTTTACGGCAATAGGGAACGGACGCTTGCCATTATCGGCAGTATCCAGAACCAGTTTGTTATCGTTTTCACCGCAAGTATATTCGTAGGAATAAAGAGTTGCAACGCCGGGATTCATTTCGTTCACAAACAGGTTGTCCTGTTCGCTGCTCCAACCGGATTTTACCAGGATTCGCTTGTCGCCCAAAGTCATGTATTGGGGATTCACATCGCTGCAATAAAAAGCGGCCTGGCGAAACACGCCAATCACGCCGGACTTATTCTTGAAGGACTCCGGATCCTTGACCTTGAAACCGCCGGCACAGGCCATCAGTGCGGCACCCGTCACGGCCACAGCGGACAAAGCACAAATACTCTTTGCAAACTTGTTCATTTTCTTCCACCTTAAAAAAATCGGTGGCAAATATAGAAATAACGGGATGTCTATTCAAATGCGGCAGCCTTGATTGGGGCGAAGAAGGCATCCAAATCCTTGGGCTCTTTCTTATACCAGGCGCCACCTCTATCAAAATCCTTGTCCCGCTGATGCTTGTCAATATTTCCGAAGCCTGAGCCAATAGTCCAAAGTTCTAGAACTTCGGCGGAATCTTTATACAAAGTAATAACCGTTTCGGCACGAGACGCAGTAGAACCAGCAAAAGTTTCAAACGTGGGGTTCAGCAACATTTTTTTGAATTCCGCCAGCTGCACAGAATCAAGCACCACCTTCTTAGAAGCTACGCGAACCTCTTTCTTACAATCCTCATTGCAGTTAAAAATCACTTCGGCCCGGTTGCAGTCTCGTACAAGTTCACTAAGCGGCGTTCCAAGAGCCGTATCGGCCGGGAAAATCAGTTCGTTCAAAAGTTCCATCGTTACGGCAACCTGTTTTTTTACAGAATCGCCCAACTCAAACACGTTACCGTCTCTGTCTACTTCATACTGGATCTCAGAAGAATCAGCATCCCGTTTCCCATGTCTTTTCTTGAATTTGGGAACAGTCATTACTTCGGTCTTTTCAGATTTTTCAGTAACCATGTCAGATTCGATTTTGCAACCTCTAAAGGGAACGCCCACATCCTTCAGGAATTTATTAATCTTATGCAATCTGGGAGTACTCCAGTATCCCACCGAACCTTCTCGGTTAAACGCAGTGGTAAAACGGAATCTGTCCAGGGAATCCGCACCGCGATACAAAGTAATATAGGTACCCTCTTTACAGTCAGATTCGAGAGTATCCTGCGGATGTTCATAAAGAAGACCGACACGGAGTATCTGTACAAAGTTCTGGTACAACCGACCATCAATTATCTTGTTACGTTCAATTTTACCAAGGCCCGCCGCAGTCACTTCCATTCGGTCCGCTTTTTCAAGGGCTTCAGGGAAACTCAATTTTTGCGGGGCAATCCCCTTTTCACGAGAACTGATAAACTGGTAAAGTGACACTCCCAACACCAATACAAGAGCCACAGCAACAAGAACTTTCACGAAAGACTTCATATTTCCAAATATAAAATAGATGTTCCGCAAAATAGGACGTTAAACCTTATTGAACATTCAAAATGCATAAGTGGACTTTTTTGAATTTTCTATCTTGTACCTCGTAAAGAAATATCAAAAAGAGGTCAATCATGACGTTTGAAGAAATCTACGCGCTGGTTTGCGAGCGCAAGAGAACCATGCCCGAAGGCAAGAGCACCACTGAACTCTTCAAGAAGGGTGCTCACGGTATCGGCAAGAAGCTGGTGGAAGAAGCCGGCGAAAGCTGGATGGCCGCCCGTTACGAAACTCGCGACGACCAGTGCCTGGAACTTTCCCAGGTTCTGTACTATGTGGCCTGCATGATGGCAGAAAAAGGTCTCACCCTCGAAGAAGTGTACGCTAAACTATGATTAAAGTAGCTCTCCCGAACAAGGGCATGCTCTTTGAACCCACCCAGGAACTTCTGAAGGCCTGCGGTTACAAGGCATCCAAGCCCTACAAGACTTTGACCCAGATCGACACCAAGAACGGTATCGAATTTTTCTTCCTGCGCCCTAGCGACATCCCCATGTATGTGGGTCGCGGCATCATCGACGCAGGTATCACCGGCATCGACTTCAACGCCGAAGCCAAGAGCCCGGCTGTCAAGGTTCTGGACCTGCCCTTTGGCGCTTCCAAGATGTGCGCTGCAGTTCCTAACGAAAGCCCCATCCAGACTCTGGACGAACTGAAGGATTCTACCATCGCCACCTCCTTCCCCAACATTGTTGAAGGCTACTACAAGAAGCCCATGAACTTTGTGGTTCTGGAAGGCGCTGTGGAAATTTCCGTAAGCCTCGGTGTTGCAGACGCCATCGTCGACGTGGTGGAAACCGGTACCACCCTGAAGCAGGCTGGCCTTCGCATTATCGGCGAACCGCTGTTCCGCTCCAACGCAGCCCTCTACTGCAACCCCCAGAAGACCGACCTGGAAGAAGTGAACACCCTGATCCGCCGCATCCAGGGTAAGCTGGTCGCACAGTCCTACATGATGATCGAATACGACTGCCCCGCAGACGTTCTCGACAAGGCTGTAGCCCTGACCCCGGGTCTCGATGCTCCTACCGTTGCCAAGCTCCACGGTCGTGACTGGTACTCCGTAAAGGCCATGGTGCCCCAGGAAGATGCCAACGCCATCATGGACAAGCTCTGGGACGCAGGCGCACGCAGCATCCTGCTCTTCGGTATCAAGTCCGCCCGAATTTAACGCAACGAGGTCGCCTTACTCCGTAAGGCTTTGAGCAATGAGGTCGTGCCTCCGGCACTTTGAGTGAAAGCATGGCGCTTCGCGCTCTTTTTAGGGCGCCCTCGGCGCGATTGTTCAGCTCAAACCTCAAAGCGAGCTTTGCGAGCGACCTCGCACCTCACGTCTCTCCATGGAATCACTCGCTTATTTAGCCCGTCAGCCGATCCTTGACCGCGATGGCAAGGTATGCGCCTATGAGTTGCTGTTCAGAGATTCTCCGAACAGCAGTACGGCTGTTATATCCAGCGACCTGCTGGCAACCGCACAGGTGTTGGAGAACGTACTGAACAACATCGGCATCCAGCGTCTGGTCGGCAGCAGCAAGGCTTTTGTCAACTGCAGCAGGAACATGCTGCTGGACAATTTATTCGGCCTGCTGAATCCTAAATATTTCGTTCTGGAAGTTCTCGAAAGTGTAGAAGTGGACGATCGCGTCATCGAAGCCATCGAGGAGTATAAGTCCATGGGTTTCGAAATCGCCCTGGACGACTTTATCTTCGAAGAGAACTTCATCAACCGCTTCGCCCCGCTGTTCCCCTACGTCAGCTACATCAAGATGGACGTTGTAGAAAACAGCCTAGACAGCATGAGCAAGGCCGCCGCCTTCTTCAAGGCAAGGAACATCAAGCTCCTAGCCGAAAAAGTCGAAGACGAAGAAACCTTCAAGCGTTGCGTAGAAGCCGGTTACGATTATTTTCAAGGGTTCTATTTCGCCCGACCCGAAATGGTCACCGGTCAAAAAATTGACGCCACATCTACAGCCATTTTGCAGTTGCTCCAGCTATTGCGGATCCGCCCCACTCTAGAAGAACTCTGCAGCAACTTGGACAAACATCCGGAAATTGCCGCAAACCTTCTAAAGTTCGTCAATTCCGACAGCCAGGCCCACGACCATATAGACAACATAAAAGATGCAGTCGTCTGGGTTGGTATGCGCCACATTCAGGAATGGTTGCTGCTCATGTTATACGCCAGACCGGAAAATAGCCTATGATGGTAGAACCACAAAGTCTTGAAGCTCTCATCGGGGAATTTTCAGGTCTCCCCGGCATCGGGCAAAAGACAGCCCGACGCCTGGCCTACCACATTCTCACCCGCAAGCAATCCGACGTGGAACGCTTCGCCGAGAACCTGGTGAACGCCATTACCAAAGTTCATCATTGCCCCAACTGCTACGCCTTTACCGATGAAGACCTCTGCCCCACCTGCAAGGCCAGGGCAGGAGCAAAGTCCATCTGCGTCGTAGAAAAAAGTTCAGACATCATCCCCTTTGAAAAGTCAGGCATTTTCCGCGGACTTTATTTTGTACTGGGGGGAGTCATTTCTCCGTTAGACGGTATCGGTCCCGAGGCACTCCACTTAAACCAACTGGTCAACCGCATCAAGACCGAAGGGATCGAAGAACTGGTCCTGGCATTAGGTTCCAGCCCCGAAGCTGACAGCACCGCCCTCATGATCGACCGCATGCTCAACGGAGTCAACGTTAAGCGTACCCGCCTGGCCCGCGGCATCCCCATGGGCAGCGATCTTGAATTTGTAGACGAAGTCACCATGTTAAGAGCCTTCGAAGGAAGAGTAAGCCTATGAGCGCACCCGTAAAGCACCAAGCCCCCGTTGAAGTGGGCGGCTTCACCGTCACCTCGGCAGTCTTTGTAACGGCAGCCGTAAACATGAAAGGGCTTCCCGAGGAACGCCTCCCTCAAATCGCATTTCTTGGACGATCCAATGTGGGAAAATCTTCCCTTATGAATGCACTTATGGGCAAGAACGGACTGGTCAAGGTCAGTTCTACCCCCGGAAAAACCCGCGAAATCAATTTCTTCAAAGTCAACAACAAGTTTTTTCTAGTAGATTTACCAGGTGTAGGCTACGCAAAGGTCAGTTCGTCCAAAAGCGAGCAGATGTCCACCGCCATTCGAGACTACATCGCAAAATGCAAGGACTTGAAGGGTCTGGTCTATCTGGTAGACATCCGCCACGGCGGACATGACGTAGACATCGACGCCGTGGAAAATATCCGCGCCGCAGGATGCCCCGTGCTGATCGTTGCCAGCAAGCGCGATAAGGTCAATCAGTCTGAACTTGCCAAGGGACTTCGTTCCATCAAGGAAAAGTTCGGTCTTGAATCTAACCCTCTTTGCGTGAGCTCCCTAAAAAAATTCGGTCTTGACCAGCTCTGGACTGAAATTCTTGAAGCAATGAACCAAGGCGAAAAGGTCTAGTGAGAACAAAGAGATCAAAAAACTGGCAGAAGCTCAGCCCCCCGGCAAAGATATTCCACTACCTGGGAATGTTCTTGCTGCATCGTACCTTTGGGCAGCAGTGCGCTCTTTTCTGGAACGCCATCACCAGTCTTTTCTCTCGCAACCGTAATTTCAAGACAGACACCAAGAATATCATCACCCAGACGTTCTTTACCGGCGTAGAAATTTTTCCGGTATTGTTCGTCGTGGCCACCTTGTTCGGTACAGTCGTCATCATCGAAGTAATCTCCCTCATGGGCAGGATGGGTTTCTCCGATGTGGTTGGAAGTCTGATTGTTATTGTAATCATCCGAGAATTAGGGCCCATTCTTACGGCATTCCTTATCGCTGGCCGAAGTGGATCCTCGCTGACCACATACATCGGAAGCATGGTCATTAATTCGGAAGTTGATGCGCTGGCCACCATGGGTGTGGACCCGATTCGATTCCTTGTTATGCCGGGCCTTTTTGGTGGATGCATCGCCCTGTTTTTCATGAACATCATCTTCAGTGCAAGCGCCATCTGTGCAGGGTTCCTCGTAACCAAGGCCATGATCGCCCTCACCGGAAATATCATCAACATCCAGCTGACCTGGGATTATCTGACCACTGAAATCCTGAGCGCACTGACCCTTACAGATTTCGTCTATATCATAATCAAGCCTCTCGTTTTCGGGGCAATCATTACAACCAACGCCTGTTACCAGGCACTGAATATTCCGCGAGACATCCGCCAGGTCCCCAAGGCCACCTCCCGATCCGTTATCAAGTCCTTCCTGTATATTGTGTGCGCAGACGTAGTGCTTTCTATATTCTATTTCGTCGACTACATGAACAACATCAACTCGATTATCTAATGATTGACGAAGCTTTAAGAATGGAAGATATTCACCTGTCCTACAACGATCTGGCAGGAACGATTTTCTCAAAGCCCCGAGCCTTGGGATTCTTCAAGAAAGTTGAAGACGACCCCCAGAAAGAGTTAGTGACCGGAGCGAATCTTACCGTGACCCGTGGCGACACTATTTGTATCGGTGGTGGATCCGGTCAGGGAAAAAGTGCCATTCTGCGAATCATTGCAGGGTTGGTGCGCCCCACCAAGGGGAACCTATATTATTTTGGTGAATACATCCCACCGGAACGTCTAACGGCACTGGAAGTGGCAAAACGTCAGGTAGGACTGGTTTTTCAGAATGGAGCCCTCATTTCCAATCTGAAGGTGCGAGATAACATCGCCCTCCCCCTGCGATACCACAAGATGGGCTCACCCGACGAAATCGACGAAAAGATCAACATGGCCATGGACTTGATGCGAGTCCGTGAAGAAGCAGACCTTTACCCGCACCAGCTTTCTATGGGTATGCAGAAGCGCGTGGCCATCGCAAGATCCTGGGCCATGGACCCGAAGCTCCTTTTGATGGATGAACCTACCGCAGGTCTGGACAACTACAATCGCCGAAACCTGTTGCCTCTGATCGACAACATGCGAATGCTGTTTAAGACAACAATCATCATCGTGACCCATGACTTGCTGATTTCTAAAGAATTGGATTGCAATATTTGCTTCTTGCACCGCAAAGTTCTTACGGAACCCAACTCCTTTGAATACTGGAGAACCTCCAACAGCGAAATCTCCAGGGAACTGTTCCGAGACCTAAGAACAAGCGGATAAGAGGCGCGAGGGCGGTCGCCTACGGCTCCTTTCATCGGTGAGTTTTGAGCCGAGAGCAATGAGCTAGATAATCGCGCCGAAGGCACCTAACTTTAGCACATAACTCATCGCTCATAACTCTTCACTATTCACTCCCAACTATTCACTGTTCACTATTATGTTCCTTCCTTTACCCGATGACTTTCACGCCCATCTCCGTCAGGGCGAACTGATGCCCGGCTATGTCCGCGACCTTGTTGCACAATTCGGCCGTGCCATCATCATGCCCAACACCATGCCCCCCATGACATCTGCCGCATCCATCAAGGAATACAAGCAGCAGATTCTTGAAGCCGCCAAGAGTGTCCGCCCGGATTTCCAGCCCCTCATGACCTTCAAGCTGAATCCGAACTACACCGAACAGGATCTAAAGGACATGATGGCAGAAGGTGTCGTGGCAGGCAAGTACTATCCTGCAGGCGTCACCACCAACAGCGCCGACGGAATCAGTGATTTCGAAGCCGTATTCCCCGTAGTGGCCATGATGGAAAAACTGGGCCTTATTCTCTGCGTCCATGGTGAAGAACCGGGCGAATTCTGCCTGGATCGCGAACCCGCATTCATCAAGCGCGTGGAAACTCTGGCCGAAAAATTCCCCAAGCTGAAGATAGTCTTTGAACATCTTTCCAGTGCAAAGGCCGTAGAAGCCGTAAAGCGTCTGCCCGCCAATGTGGCAGCCACCTTTACCGTTCATCACCTGATGATGACTCTGGACGATGTGATTGGCGACGCCCTGCGTCCCCACCACTTCTGCAAACCTCTGCCCAAGCGCCCCGAAGACCGCGCCGCCATTCGCGAAGCCGCATTTAGCGGCAATCCCAAGTTCTTCCTGGGCACCGATTCCGCTCCCCATCAGCAGGGTAAGAAGGAATGCCCCTGCGGTGCCGCTGGCGTCTATAGCGCCCCCGTAGCCATCCCGCTTCTCGTGCAGGAATTTGATCGGGCAGGTGCATTGGACAAGCTAGCCAATTTCATCGCGGGCTTCGGTGCAGACTTCTACGGACTTCCCCGAACCACCAGTCAAATCGAAGTGGTCAAGGAAAACTGGACTGTTCCCCAGGTCGTCAACGGAGTGGTTCCCCTGGCAGCCGGCCAAACCTTGGAATGGAAGTTGAAGTAAGCTAAAAAACATCTAGTACGGGACCCTTGATGACGCAGGGGTCCCTTTTTTTATGTAGATTGTCTACAAGAGAACAAGGACCCATCGCATCACAACATTAAGGTTCCAATTATGGCTTTTGTATCTTTTATTAGAGCAATACTTTATTACCTGACCATCGCCGTTTCCCTTATCATCATCGGCGTCCCCTACATGCTTTTCCGTGGTGGACTTTTGGGTCAATGGCAAGAATGTACCCGTGTCTGTATCACCTATTTTAACGTACTGTTCAAGATTTTTAGAATCAAGCTGAACGTGATCGGCAAAGAAAATATCCCCGAAGGCACCAATTTCGTTATCGTGTCCAACCACCAGAGTTTCCTGGACATCAACGTTATCTGGCCGGGCATCATCATTAGCTCCTTTATCGCCAAGGGCGAACTTTGGAACATCCCCATTTTCGGATGGGTCCTCAACCACGTAGGTTGTATCCCAGTAAACCACAAGGATCCCAAGAAAAATGCCGGCATGGGCAAGCTGGTCAGTGACCGACTTTCCAAGGGCTACACCATCAGCGTGTTCCCCGAAGGACACCGTAGTGCCGATGGCCGAATGCTGAAGTTCCAAAATGGAATATTTCGCATGGCGAAAGAAGAACATTTTGCAATTTTGCCAATTACATTAATTGGAACCGGCGAACGTCTGTCCAAGACGAAGTTTTCGCTCGTTCCCGGTGAAGTCAAGATTGTCGTCCATCCGGTTTACAAATACGAAGATTACGCCGATAAACCTATGGCAGACTTCCGCGACGAAGTACACGATTTGATTGAATCCGCATTGCCCTATAAGCAGGCGGAAATGGCAGCGGCCCAGGCCGAAGCATAAAAGGAGGCTTAACATGGCACAGCAATTACCGACAGTCGAGCAGATTGTCGCCGTTCTCCGAGAAGAACCCATGGTTGGGAGCAGACTCCGCGCCTCCCTCGGCCTTCCCAAGAAACAGAAAATGGAATTCAAGCAGCTTCTGGCCGATTTGGTCAGCCAGGGCGTCTTGAAGCGTACCAATCACAAGGAATACCAGATTGGTGACGGCGAACCTTTGGAAGAAAAGCGTGAAAAACGCCTGAAAAAGCTGGCAGAAGCAAGCGATGGCGACAACCGCCGTCCGGGAGCCCGTAGCCGCCGCCAGACCACCGACGATAAGAGCACCCGCGTCCGCCGAGGCGTACTGCACCAGACTGGCGAAGAATCCTGGATCGTCACCGAACTGGATTCAGAACAGCAGTTCGAAATGTGCCACCGCCGTCAGGCTCCGGGTAAGGAAGGGGAAGTCATCAGCTTTACCCTGTACCCCCACCCCCGTCTGAAGCACAGCTATTTAGCCAAGGTGGACCATTCCGCCGAAATCTTGAACGTTTCCTGGTCCGAGATTACCCAGAAGTTCATGGAAGAGTCTAACCTTCCCAAGGGCTTCAGCAAGGAAATCCAGGATTACATCAAGACCATCAAGGCTCCTACCGCAAAAGATTTCAAGGGTCGCGTGGATTACCGCAAGACCACCATCCTCTGTATCGACCCCGAAGGCGCCATGGACCATGACGACGCCATTTCTATCGAACGTACAGAAGATGGCGGCTACAAGCTGGGAGTCCATATCGCTGACGTAAGCTACTATGTTCCCGAGGGCAGCGCCCTGGACCAGGAAGCCATGGAACGCAGCTACACCCAGTACCTGCCCTGGACCGCAGTCCCCATGATTCCCGACGAACTTTCCAGCGACATCTGCTCCCTCCACGAAGATGTGGACCGTTGCGCCCACACCTGCATGATCATGCTGGACAAGAACGCCAATGTTCTCAGCTGGGATTTCCATCGCAGTATCGTCCGCATTACCCGCTCCCTCACCTACCAGCAAGCAAAGAAGCTGTGGGAAGAAGGTGACAAGGATATGCAGGACCTGGCCGAAGTTACCGCCAAGCTGAAAGCCAACCGTACCAAGGAAGGCCTGCTGGAATTCAAGAGTACCGAACTGGGCTGCCACTTCAACGAAGCCGGCGAACCCACTGACATTTACCCCCGCACCACAGACATCTCCAACTCCTGGGTTGAAGAATGTATGTTGATTGCCAACAACTGCTGCGCCAAGGAACTGAAGAAGCGCGGTCTGCAGGGCATCTACCGTATTCACGAAGCCCCCGACACCAAGGACATCATGGAACTGTACTATATGTACCCCAACCTGTTCCAGGGCGCTCCGGTGATGCTTCGCGATCTGGGCAAACCCCGCAGCGGCGACACCAACCTGAATCCCACCGCGTTCAAGCTCTATGAACACCTGGTGCAGAAGGCTGGTGACGACGAGACCTTGATGAACCGTATTCTGCGTAGTATGCAGAAGGCTCATTACGACAGCAACAGTTTCGGCCACTTCGCCCTGAATTGGCAGGACTACTCTCACTTTACCTCCCCCATCCGCCGTTACGCCGACCTCTGGTGCCATCGCGAACTGGCTCGCAAGGGCAAGGAAATTTCCGCAGAGCGCAAGGAAAGCGTCATTGACGTATGCGACTTGATTTCCGCCAACGAAATCAAGAACATGAAGGTGGAACGCCAGGCCATCAAGGTCTGCTCTACCTGGCTCCTGAAGGACCGCATCGGCGACAACTTCGAGGCCACCGTCAACGGCATCGAGGAATGGGGCATCTACCTTTCCATTAACGATCCCATCGCCGAAGGTCTGTGCCGCTACCGCGACATCGCCGGCGATGACTTCTACGTATACAATCCGGATCAGGGTCTTGCATTCGGCAAGCGCTGTGGCCGCACCTTCCGCCGTGGCGACAAGGTGATGGCTCAGTTGCTCCGCGTGGACCCGCTACGCGGCCAGGTGGACTTCTCCATTATCGAGAAACTCTCTCCCGAGCCCAAGAAGCAGCGCCGCACCCGCCGCGACGTGGAAGAAGACGCTCGCAACTACAACGAACGCATGGACCGAGCCGAAGCCGCAGAAGCCATGGGCTACCTGAGTCAGCCCGACGATGACGATCGCGATGACGGCATGCCGGCATTCCTTTCCGCAGGCATGCGCGGACGAGGACGTCGTGGCCGCCGTGGTTCCGACATGGACGCACCCAGCTTCGAACGCACCGGACGTGCCGCCCGAGGCAGAGCCGACCGCGGACACAGTTCAGCCGCCAAGGAAACTCGCGCTACCCCCAGAAGCCGCAGCGAAAAGCCCCGTAAAGGCAAGGTCCGCACCCGCCGCAGGTAATCATGCCTACAAATTCCAAGCTAGTCCTATACGCTTCGTACCAAGTCGGGGAAGACCTCCCCGGCTACGTCCGCTTTGCGTTAAAGCACTTGGCAGAAACCGACTTTACCGTGGTCCTTCTGACAAATAACCGTCCGCTTTCTGCAGAAACAAACACGTTCCTCGAAGAAAACGGGATCAGGCTTTACCTTACAGAAAACCACGGCTTCGACTTCGGCATGTGGCACCGTTTTCTCAAGGATCTGGCACAAGGCAAAGGCAAGTTTGCCCCATTGACCAGTATCGAACGAATCCTGCTGGTAAACGATTCTATCGTCTACTACCAGAACCGTTTCGCCGATTTTATCAAGCGGGCCGAAACCTGCACTGCCGACGCGGTTTCTCTTACCATGAACAACGAAGTCACTCCCCACCTGCAGTCTTTCTTCCTTTATCTAAAACAGGAAGCACTTGGGGCCTTCTATATGCACCTCATGGAAACTCCCGAACAGGAAACTTTCTACGATGTGGTCCATCGTCTTGAAATCGGGCTTTCCAACGCATTCCTAGAAGCTGAAGTTCAGACGGAAAGTCTTTTCTACACAGAACGACCTGTCATGTTCGCCTATCCGGAACTGATCGCACAAGGTTGCGGTTTTGTAAAGCGCAAACTCCTGCAGCACCGATTCGACGCCAAGGAAAGAATGCACTTTATCCGAAACAAGGCCTACGACGCCCTCTCGGCAGACTACGCAGCCCTTATCAAGGAAGCAGGTCTCGCAAACGATTTCAAGGAAGAATGGCTCCCCAAGCCCGCAGGGAACATCATCACCCAGACCCGAGACACCCTGCTGGAAAAGGGATTCCATAAAATCGGCTGGCCCATTTTGCGGAAGGCAATCAAGATGAAATACAAGATTCTCGGCCGCAAATTAGACGGCGCAGAATACGAGTAGTCAAACGGAAAAATTCATACTATAAAAAAACTCCCGAGTTCAGACTCGGGAGTTTTTCAATTCTATAAGACTACAGTCTAGAAAGCCAGCAGACTACTTGACGATTTCAGCGTCCTGGACCTTCTTGCCCTTAATAGTCTTGGAATCGGAGCCGTTCTGATCGCGCTTGATGATCTTGTACTGGACAATGGACCAGATGTTAGAAACAATCCAGTAGAGCACAAGGCCAGAAGGCATCACGGCACTGAACAGGAACATCATGGCGGGCATCATCCAAGCCATCATCTTAGCCTGGGCAGGATCCATCGCGGAGTTGCTACCCATGGTCACCTTGGTCTGGAAATAGGTGGTAACCACCATGATCCAGGGGAGAACAGCGAGACCGGCAGGCATGAGGAACGGAATGCTGAAGCCATCGAAAATAACATCGCTACGGCTCAAGTCGGTAATCCAGAGGAATGCCGGCATACCGCGGAGTTCCACAGCACGGCCAAGCACGAAGAACAAGCCCATGAACACCGGCATCTGGAACAGCATGGGGAGGCAGCCACCAGTGCAGCTAGCCAGCGGGTTCACGCCATTCTTCTGGTAAAGTTCCATAATAGCGGCCTGCTTCTTCTGAGGATCGCTACGGTACTTCACGTTGATTTCATCCAGCTGGGGTTTCAGCTTGCTCATGGCGCTGGTAGACTTCATCTGCTTGACAGTAAACGGAGTGGTAATACCGCGGACAATGAAGGTCACCAGAATGATGGCGATACCGTAGTTGGGCAACATGCTGTAGAACAGGTTCAGGAGCTTCAGCAACATCTTGCAGATCCATACGAACCAAACGTTTGCTCCGCACCAGGTCCAGCCACTGACGATGATCTTTTCGTAGTCCTGGTTCAGGGATTCAATTTCGTTCCACTGCAGCGGGAGAACCATGAAGTTGTAAGCCAGTTCGTCGCCATGGAATTCATCAGAAACAGTCAGCTTGTAGGTACCGGGATCCTTGTCGTTTTCCATCACCTTCATGGGCTTTGCCTTGAGGGTCGCAGGAACCGGAGTGTCAAACTGCATGGTCATGGCGACATACTTGCGACGAAGGCCAGCCCAGGAAAGACGGCCATCGTTGAAGGAAGTTTCTTCGCGGACCATTTCGCGTTCCACATTGCTGGTATTATTGTAGACGACTTCGCTGAAGAAGTAGGAGGCGCCACCGAAGCTCTTACCCTGAGGAATGTCTTCGGATTCCTTCATGCCGCCCTTCCAGGACAGTTCATAACCGTTAGCGCGGAAACCCACCACCTTGTTGGACTGGCGAACAGCAGCACCATCCTTGGTAAAGCCATAGCTACGGATAACCTGGTTACCATTGGCGTCCTTGAAAACAAACTGCACTGTAGTATCGGAAGCCACATCAATCTTAGCGGGAACTTCACCAGCATCAAACAGCACTTCGCTCAGGTCAGCACCGTCAATCTTCAGGTCCAGGGCACCGAGGGTGGTATCCTGAATCAGTTCGGGGAACTTGCCTGCGGAATCCGGCAGGGCCTTCACGATCACACTCTGGATCTTTGCACCCTTGTTGGTGAGGGTCATGATGAACTTTTCGGTTTCCACCACGACGGAACGGGCTTCAATCACCTTGGCAGGTGCAGCGGAAGAATCAACAGCTGCAGAATCCTTGGCAGAAGAATCCGCTGCGGCAACCGCAGGAGCACCACCCAGAACCGGAGCGGCCTTCAGTTCCGTATTTCCCGTTACCGGGAGAACCAGGCTACCATTAGAGGCAGACTGTTCGGCCTGGAGGGCAGCAACAGAATCTGCAGCAGCCTTCTGGGCGGCCCTGGCTGCCATGGAGGCCTCGTTATTAGCGGCATTGGTACTGAACCACCAGATCATGATGGCTACAATAAGAATAGTTCCGACTAGGGTATTCTTGTTCATCTTCTTTCCTTTTTAGGGGGTACGGGATCGTAGCCGCCCTTGCAAAATGGATTGCACCTTAAAATTCTAAAAACCGCAAGATAGAAACCTTTGAAGACTCCGTGGACGCGGATAGCCTCAATTGCATACTGAGAACAGGTCGGCTGAAACCTGCAGACGCCACTAAAGAAAAAAGGATGGATAATTTGGTACAGACGTATGGGAGCAATCATCACGCTCCGGGCAACATCCCGTATCTTATCCATTCTTGACGTCGGAGTCTGCATGGCTCCATTCCATCTTTTTGAAGATTTTCTCGGCGGTTTCGCGGAAACGTTCCGAAGTAACTTCTTCGGCCTTATCGTTTACGATGATCATAGCCCAAACAGGCTTGGTGATCTGGGGAACCATCCCATAGAACAACGGGCGCAGAAGTCTGCGGCACCTATTGCGATAAACGGCATTACCGTTTTTCTTTTTTGCCAAAAAGCAGAAACGACAAAAACCGTCCGGACTATCAATCCACCTCATCGAGAACGATGAACCGCGGACATACTTCCCTTGGACGGCTACTTGCCGGTAAGCGGGCTGGTTGGGCAGCCTATAAGAACGTAGACTGGCCACGAGCCAATTCCCAAATTACTTCTTGTAGATAGTGTCGCTGATGGTCAGACGCTTGCGGCCCTTGGCGCGGCGACGGCTCAAAACAGCACGACCCCAACGGTCTTCCATACGGGTCATGAAACCATGCTTGTTGACACGCTTACGATTGTGAGGCTGGAAAGTTCTTTTCATTGTAGTAACCTTTATTAAAAGTCAAATTTTTGAAATGCAAATTTAGTAAAGTTCAAGGATAAATCAAGGGGGGTAGTCTAAGAAATCGGGGTTATCAACACCTTTTCCACGAATTTCTTAATCAGCCCCATTGCGAATTTGATTTTTTCCATGGGTTTTCGCAAATACCAGAAGTTCATCCACGTGGCTCAAAACCTGCCGAATATCAGAGAAAGACCGCCCAGAACAAGGCACAAAACCACCGCTTATAGTCACGGAAACGTCTGGAAAATCTTCAAACTGGAGCTGGCGAACTTCCTTGCGGATAACTTCCGCCCTGGCAAAAGCCTCGCCTTCGGACGACGCGTTCATGGCATACACAAAATTAACGCCGCCGTAACGGGCAACACATTCCCCACAACCTTCGTCCTGATGATTTGCCAGAATTCGAGCCACGGCATTGATAATCTGATCCCCGAACGGATGTCCAAGACGGTCGTTTATCCGCTTAAAGTCATCCAGGTCCAGCATCAGCAGGTAAAATTCATTTCGACGGCGCCAGACCACATCCTGCAAGTGGGAAATCAAGTGCCTGCGGTTATAAATCTCGGTTAGCGGGTCTCGCTGCGATAAATAATCCAATTTATACAGCAAAACTTCACACTTCTTGCGTTCTTCGGCATAAGCCCTCAAAGAGAACGCCCCCACAGCAAAAAGGGTCAACGAAGTGAAGAGGCTCGTTACCAGAATATCCAGGTAGGCGCCATCCCGATCCAATTCCGCCACCACCAGGTTCGGGTAGACCCAGGACGCCAAAAACACAATGGCGTTCACCAGGACCGACACAGAAAAAGCCACGATCTTGGCCGTCCCCCGCGCCGCATAGGCGATCAAGGCAATGGCCGTCACATAGTAAAGAGGCATTCCGCTGGTAATACCGCCGCAGAACAAGAACAGCAACGGCATCAAAAAGCAGGTGAGCAGGCAGCACATCACCAGATAACACTGGTTATACAGGGAAGTTTTTACTGCAACGGCAGCCACCATCAAGCAGACAAGTACACAGCCGAAGCCACAGGCCGCAGCTATGGCGCTCATCCCTTCAGCTACCGTAAAGATAGCCGAACCCGTAGAAGCCAGGGTCACCACAACAAGAATCGACCAGAAAAGTTTCCTTTCCAGGGTGTTCTGCTGTTTCCAGAAATTCTTTATTATTCTCATCAATCCTATCCTGCACCAAAATATAAAACGAATTCTGCAGAAAACAAAAAAAGTCCACATTTTTAATTGATTTTTTTTCAATTTTCGGCACCTCTAACCCACTTTATAAAGTTAGACGGACTAAATTGGGAATTCTTATTATTATATTTCTACACGTCTTAAAAAGGACTTCCAACTTTACAAGGTTAATTATGGAACTGACACCTCTAGATATCCGAAATCAGACTTTCCACAAGAAGAGCTTTGGCGGCATCGACCCCGAAGAAGTCAAGGCATTCCTGGAAACGGCAGCCAACGCCTTTGAACAGATGTCCAGGGAGCGAACCGACCTGACTGAACGTCTGAAGGTGGCCGAAGAGCGCGTCAACTATTACCGCCAGATTGAAAAGACAATCCAGGACGCCGTAGTGACCATGCAGAAGACTGTAGACGAAGTAAAGTCTACCGCCGAAAAGGAAGCCGAAATTATTATCGCCGAAGCCAAGGCCCGCGCCGTCCGCGAAGTGGAAAGTACCAAGCGTGAAGCCGAAGACCTCCGCGCCGAAATCGAACAGCTGAAACAGCTGCGCACCAACTACTTCATCCGCTGCCGCGCCCTGATCAAGGGCCAGCAGGACCTGCTGACCGCCATGGAAAACGACCAGCGCGAAATGGAAGCCCTGGAACGGGAACCCAAGCGCGTGGCTCCTGCCAAGGTCAATGTTCCCACCATGGGAAACGTCCTGGCCTAAGCCCGCAGGAACCCCATGAGAATCAATATCAAGGTTCACGCCCGCAGCAAGCGGGAATCGGTAACGCCCCAGCCCGACGGCAGCTTTAAGGTGGAAGTCAAGGCCCCGCCGGTAGAGGGTGCCGCCAACGAAGCCATCTGCGAGCTGCTGGCGGACCATTTTAAGGTTCACAAGCGGGATGTTCGGGTGGTTTTAGGCTCAACGAACAACAAGAAAGTCGTCGAGATCGACGGAATAGACCCGTAATCGGGTCTTTTTTTGTGATTTTCAACGAACTTCCGTAATTTTTTTGAAAAATTGCTCCAATTTGTAGCACTTTAAAGGTTTTAAAGTGTATTTTATTTTCGCATTAAAAAACTCATCACACAAGGAATAAAGATGAAGAATTATTTCGATTTGACCGGTCAGGTCGCAGTTGTTACTGGTTGTTCCACTGGTCTTGGCGTTCAGATGGCCAAGGCACTTGCAAATCAGGGCGCAAAGATTGTTGCAATCGCCCGCCGCAAGGAAATGATCGAAGCTGTCGCCAAGGAAATTTCTGAAACCTACGGCGTCGAAGCTATCGCAGTCCAGTGCGACATTACCGACACAGCCAAGGTCGAAGCAGCCGTTGACGAAATCCTCGCAAAGCTTGGCCGCATCGACATCCTGATCAACAACGCCGGTACCGGCGCTGTCGCTCCGGCAGAAGACATTACCGACGACCAGCTGAACCACGAAATGAACGTGGACCTGGGCGGCACCTTCAAGATGGCTCGCGCCGTCGCCAAGAAGGCAATGCTCCCGGCAAAGTATGGCCGTATCATCAACATCGCCTCTATGTACGGCCTTGTTGGTAACAAGATCTGCGGTTCTGCACCGTACCACGCCGCAAAGGGCGCAGTTGTTAACCTGACCCGCGCCCTGGCCGCTGAATGGTCCAGCAAGGGCATCAACGTTAACGCCATCTGCCCGGGTTACTTCTACACCCCGCTCACCAAGGAAACCCTGGATTCCGACTTCTTCCAGGCAAATGCCAAGACTATGATCCCGGCAGAACGCTATGGAAACGAAGGCGAACTGGATACCGCCGCAATCTTCCTTGCATCCAAGGCTTCCAGCTACGTTACCGGCATCATGGTTCCGGTTGACGGTGGCTACACCTGCATGTAGTAGGTGAAAGCGGATAGAGTAAAGCGGAAAGGTGAATGTAGAAAGCGGAAAGAAATTCAGAAAAAAATCCGCTTTCCTTTAACCTTTAAACTTTAAACTTTAAACTTTAAGCTTTAAGCTAAAAACGCTCGCGGAAACGCGGGCGTTTTTTATGTTCAACAATAAGAAAAAAATGATTTTTGCCCCGCGCTTTTGGTATTAGATTAGGGACATGGCGAAATGGATTGTTGTTTATTCCAGCGTTACGGGGAACACCCGCAAACTGGCTGAAGTGGCCGCCCGTGAAATGGGCGCCGATTTATTGAACGTTCAGGAAATTATTGGACCCGCAGATATTCGCGAAGAAGACGATGAGGAATCTGTCTCCATCGACGTCTGCAGAAACAGTCTCGCCATTTCATCGGAAACTCTCGACAGAAAGCTGGAAGAAAAACTTTCCGGCTACGATGGAGTCATGGTAGGTTACTGGCTCCGCAAGGGCGCTCCCGACCGCAAGTCCTCCATTTTACTTTCTAGAATTTCCGGCAAGAAGGTCGCCCTGTTCCAGACCCACGGTGCCTACGACGGAACGGAACACACCATCACGGCCTTTGCCCGGGCAGGTTCCATGCTGGGACCAGGCAACAGGATCCTCGGGACCTTCAGCTGCCAGGGAGCCGTCAACCCGGCACTAATCAAGCGACGCCTCGAAGGAAGCGTTCCCGGCCACAGGGGCGAAGACCTTGAAGCCTGCAAGAAACGCTGGGCCGATGCAGCAACACGACCTAACGAAAACGACCTGCAGCGTATGGCAGATTTCGCAAAGAAGATGAAGGCTACTGCAGAACGCGAATAAGAATCATGTAGATCGCGGTTCCTACAGCCATGGAGAGGAACAGCTGACGACGCCACACATGAACTGCCGCGGTAGTCAAAATGCCCACTACCTCGGGAATGCCGTGCACCCCCTGAAGCCACTGAACATCCTTAAGGCAGTACACCACCAGCATTCCAAAAACAGCTAGCGGTAAAGCCTTGCCCAGGTACTGAATATACTTGGGCGTTTCTTTTTTCCGGGACTTCCCTTCCGAAAAGATGATGAAAGGCAAGGCTCGCGTCAACACCGTCATCAAGGCCAGAATGGCAATGGTCAATATTTGTTGTTGGGATGTCAAAGGTTTACCTCTAACTTTTTACGGAAAGTGGTCAACAGCAAAAGAATACCAATCATGGCAGGAATCACAAAGTACTGACTTCCAAAAATGAACAGCGCCGCCGCCGTGCAACCGATTCCAATCCACGCCGGACGATGTTCCTTTTCTTTCAGGAACTGATCCATGAAGATGGCCACAAACATGGCGGTCACCACAAATTCCAGACCGTGAATATCCACCTTCAGAAGGGAACCGAACATGTAGCCCATAAAGCCGCCGGATATCCAGTAAAGGTAATCCAGGAGGCTCACCAACAGCATTTCCGTAGGCGTTGATTCCTTGGCGTTATAGTTGATGGCGAAGGTTTCATCCGTAAGCCAGAAAATCAGGAAGGGCTTTCGCCACCCCATACCGCGATAACGGTCCAGCATGGAAATTCCGTAAAACAGATGACGTGCGCCCACCACCAGAGCCATACTTGCAGCGGCCAGCGGATTGAAATTCGCCGCAAGCATTCCCAGGCCAAGAAACTCCGCAGACCCGCTAAAAATAAACAGCGCCATGCTCAGCGGGTAAAGATAGCTGAAGCCCATGGACTCCGCCAACACCCCATAAGTAATGCCCAGAAACCAGTACCCTGTAAGTACTGGCAAAGAACGCTTGAAGGCGATCTTCAGAGAATTCTTGAATGAGGATTGAGTCGGCTGCATTGTAGTGGGAATATAGAAAACAGAACCGAAAATTTATTGTATATTGGAAACATGATGAAAATGTTTGGGGCGTTATTTGTTACGTTTGTGTGCGCGACCCTTATGGGCTGTGGCAGTCACGAACACAAGTATGTGATTGGAATTTCTCAGTGTTCGCTAACGGATTGGCGTTACCAGCTAAAAGATGAGCTGGTGCTGGCATCCTATTTTAATGAGGATGTGGAAATCCGTATGGCCTTTGCCGACGACGATGATGTGCAGCAGAGCCGTCAGATTGATTCTCTTCTGAATACAGGACTAGACCTTCTGATTGTGTCTCCTAACCAGGTGAAGGGCCTTTCTGGAAGTATGAAGCGGGCCCAGGACATGAAGGTGCCTGTGATCCTTTATGATCGCAAGATGAACGACGTGGAATTTACAGCGTTCATGGGAGCAGACAATTACGCCATCGGAAATATGATGGGAGAATTTGCGGCAGCCCAGCTGAAAGGCAAGGGAAACATTGCCGAAATCGGTGGCCTCAAGGGTTCTTCTCCGGCTAAGGAGCGCCATCAGGGTTTCGCGGACGCCATCAAAAAATATCCGGATCTGAAAATTGTGGGTTACGCCGAGGGCGACTGGAAGGAAGAATCCGGTGCCAAGGCCATGGAGGAAATCCTCAAGTATTATGATGGCCCCATCGACCTGGTTTTTGGGGATAACGACCGCATGGCCCTGGGGGCTCGCAAGGTGCTTTCGTCCCGCGGGCAGTTGGATGGTCAGAAAAATGAAGTTCTGTATTTGGGTGTGGACGCCCTGCCCATTCCCGATGGCGGTATGGAAAATGTCCGTGACGGTCTGCTGATCGCTTCAGGCATTTACCCCATCTGCGGCGATGAGCTGATTGAACTTGCGTTAAAAATTCTCCGTGGCGAACCCTATGAAAAGAACAATGTACTAGAAACCAGCATTGTTACCAAGGAAAATGCCAATGTTTTGCTGCTTCAGTACCGCGAAGTCCAAAAAAGGGCGGGCTATATCGCCAAGATGCACAATCTGGTTGGTAAAATCAAGGATGAATCGGAAACTCGAGCCATGCTTAGCATTGCCATGTGCCTTTTCACTGGCGTTGTTTTCGTTTTCTTGATCCTGATTATTCATGCAAATCGTGTAAAAGACTGCCTGAATGAGGAACTTCGTCAGAAAAATGACGAACTGATCCGCAAAAATGAGGAACTTGATGCTGAAAAGGCCCGTGTGGAACTGCAAAGAGACCAACTTGAGGAACAAAGAGACCAACTTTTGGACGCTACAACCCAAACTTTGACTGAAAATCAGCCGACGGAACCGGAAAAGTCCGCAGAAATCCCTCAAAAGATTGAATTTATGGAGAAATTCCTGGCTTGCGTGGATAAAAAGCTGGACAGTCCCACTCTTTCCGTAGAAGATATTAGCCAGGAAATGTGCGTTTCTCGCGTGCAGCTGTACCGCAAGGTGAAAAGTCTAGCCCAGAAGTCCCCTGTGGAGATTATCCGCGAGCGTCGTCTGCAACGGGCCAGCGAGCTTTTGCAGGATCCGAGCCTTAGTATTTCCGAGGTGGCTTACCGCGTCGGGTTCTCCGCTCCCTCCTATTTTACCAAGTGCTACAAGGAATTTTTCGGTAAAAATCCCCGTTCCTAGTACGTCCCTTGTGTAACGTTCAAAAATAAAATTGGCTATGTTCTTTCAAAGTGTAGATGTAATATAACTATCTAAAAACTTTATCTTAGATACTTGGTCTAACCTAATTTTTGTTGGGTTAGACCATTTTTTAGTATTTTTTCAGTAAATTCAACATAAAATGGCAGTCCTACTAATTAGTAGAACATAGCCATTTTATTTGGAGCTATTCTCATGAACGAAAAAAAAGAAAATAAAGCGGCCAACTCCCTTCCAGAAGTAGTCTGGAACGACGGCAACATGAAAAGCCTTTACGTGAACGCAACGAACGTCGTGGGCGGCCGTGAAGAAATCATGATGCTTCTGGGCTTGAATCATGCCGCCCCTGCCGAAAAGCCGAAGAAGGCTTAATTGATTCAAGACAAGCGAAGCGACAACTTTACTAGACGTCGTT
>NZ_JALCZV010000021.1:0-70251 GCF_023373925.1 Fibrobacter sp. HC4
GTCTTACCGTGGTCAACGTGGCCGATGGTGCCGATGTTGCAGTGCGGCTTACTTCTGTCAAAATGTTCTTTTGCCATGATTCTATCTCCATTTAGTGAGAGCCCAGATCGGGAGTCGGACCCGAGACCTCTTCCTTACCAAGGAAGTGCTCTACCACTGAGCTACCTGGGCATACAAGCCGCATGGAACAATCCATGCTCCATGCGGCTATCTTTTTCATAGTGGGCCGTCGTGGTTTCGAACCACGGTAGGCGTAAGCCAACGGATTTACAGTCCGTCCCCTTTAACCACTCGGGCAACGACCCATATGTCGAGCCAAAGATAGGAATCGAACCTACGACCGGCTGATTACAAATCAGCTGCTCTACCAGCTGAGCTACTTTGGCGTTCTTTCATCCGTACTAGGGATGTTAGAGTGAGCCAAATTTAACAAGAATATTGACACTTGTCAACGAAAAACGCGCATTTTTCTAAAAAAAATTAATTTTTTCATGAAAATTTCAAAAAAAGTAGCGAAAAGATTGTTAATAAACTGTGAATACGCTATTTCCCTGTCAATAAAGGAGTTAGACGACACCTTCACTCCGGCATAAAAAAAGAAGTGGCCCTATTTTTCAATAGGACCACCCCCTCCTAACCATTTCGATTTTAATTGAGTACCACCGCAAAAGCGAAATCGATCTTTACTGAAGGACCTCCTTCACCCAATTAATCTTGCTAATGTTGAAGGAGCCCTCCGAATCCTTATCGCTTTCAAACACAAAGTAGATCGACTCTGCCACGCTACCATTCATACGGCTATAAACAGAACACCTTTCCCGCATTTCTTCAGACGCGCGAAGCTTGAGAGCGAACTCATCGTCATCACCGAAATCAATAACAATCTTCAACGCCGCCGAGGATGAATACTCTACACAGAGCTTCGTTTGCACTTCATCTTGCGAAGAAAAATTCAGGCCTTCTATACTAAACCCAATCCCAACGCGCGGTTCTTCCCCTGAGGAGTCCGTTTTCAAGCGGAATTCGCCACAGATTCCCTGGCAATGATCGATAACCGGATTTAGCAGCGTTTCTTCCGTGGAACCAAGAGATACGGGCCACGAAATTTCAGCGATACCGCCCTCGCCAGCTTCTTCAAAATAACGCCAGACCCCCGCGGAACCCGACTGCTCCGCGCCAGAAACCGCCACTCGGTATTGTTTTGCAGAAGCGCTCCACGCCAAAAGAGTGTTTGCATTCAAGGAATCAAATCTACCATCAGCTTCCTCCGTTACACCAGCGGATTTATCAGAAGAGCATGCGGTAAACACGTTCATGGCAGCAAAAGCGACCAACGACAACTTGGTTATTTTTTTCATAGGATCCTCCTAACCTTTTTCAGTGAAATCTTCATTATTCTTTTTCAACTTTTGCGACATGGGAAACAGCTGCATATTCAAGCGGTAAACCCGATCCACGTTCTTACCTGAAGAAACGATAGACATGATGCGACGCCTGCATTCCGCAAGTTCAGCAACAATTCGCCCGTAATCTTCTTCCGAAACTCCCATGGTAAGTCCCGTAAACTTGCGTTCGTCCTGAGGGACATTCTCAATGGATTCCAAGGCAAAGGTGCCCATCTGTTTGTGCATGTTCCGAACGGCCAGAGGAACAAAGTCGGCAGAACCCGAAGAAAGGATCTTTTCAGCAAGCCTGTATCTTCCATTTTTGTCTTTTTTCAAAAGTCTAGCATTCGTCAAAAATTCCAACGCGTCCGATACTTCCGTCAAAGAAATCGGCCTGCAGCAGGCATCCGCAATATCCTGCAAACTGGCGCCAGGCATAGCGACAGCCAATTCACGAATGACGGGGTATTTCCAGGAATTGAAATACGTGAATTCATCAATGCCCATGATTCGCGTCTTGTTCGCATCAGCCACGGCCTCCATGTCAGCAAAGGCGGACTGTTTTTCAGAATCATTCTTAGCCTGATCATAGCGGACCATGGCCCTGAAGTAAACCAGTTCAAACCCAGTCAACGACATGGCGTTAGCCACGCGTTCCACCGCAACGGGGCTTAAGTTCTTTTTCCCTTCGCTCACATACTTTAAAAAAACAGGCGAACTGAACCCCGACTGGGCTGCGAAATCACGCCAAGTAAAACCCAGCGCCTTACGTTTTTCATAATACGCCTGGATATATATGCGATAGTTTTTGTATTCTATAATTGAATTCATGGAATACAATATAACATCTTGTATTCCAAAAGTCAATATGTTAGAATACAAAAAATTTTTTTTCGTCTACAAGGACTTTTATTGGCTCAAATGAACCAAAAAAAGGTGATTTTGCATACATTAACGTTCAGTATATTAAAATTGTCAAATTAATAGATAAGGCGAGCTAAACTGTAAATACGAGTTTGTGAAATGAAAGACCAAGACAATGAAGATTTGAATGAAGCATCCAATTCATCAGAATTAGAATCTGTAGAAGAAAAAAATCAACCTCCATGGGACTGACTTTATTTGAAAAGTCATTTGAATTAGCACTAAAAATTCCTGGCCCATTTGTGAACTGAAACCGTATGATCTGGTTAATGAAAAAATTCTGGATACAATTGCTGATGCGGCCATAAAAAATCATACTCTCGCAGTGACTGCATTGTCCGCCGCGTCTGGAGCACCGTCAAATCCTTATTTAGCATTGGGCTTGGCTGCGACAGATATGAGTCAGTATTTTGCACAAGTTTTGATGCTTTCACAAAAGATCGCCTACATTTACGGTTTCCCTGACTTGATGGACGAATCAGAAAATTCGAGTTACCTTACAGGCTTTGGCTAAGGGTAAACTTGCATCTATTGCGTGCCATGCGATTCCCTTTTTAGGAATTCCCATCAGCGGCGGTTTTACCTTTTTGTCTTTTAGGAAAGCGGCAAAACATTTAAAGACCGAATGCAAGGCTCAAATGCGCCTGTTTAAGGAGTCTCAAAATGACCTTTTAGAATCATGCTAGATGGTCAAAAACAATTTTAGCGAACATACTTACTATGCAATCGTCATTTTTAGTCTGTATTCGGCTTTAGCACCGCAGCCTTCTAGTTGCAGCTAAACAGTCAACATTCAGAAATACAACCTGGCTTGACTTCGCTCGGGCAAAAATCGCAGCGGAAATAGCGACTTTAAACAGCGACTACGCAATTTTGGCCTGGCCGTGTGTTCCGGCTTGACAGAGCCCGGCAATGTAGTTACATTTTGTGCAGTAAATTAGAGGTTTTTATGGAAAGCAGCCAGGAACGCACACGGATCGAAGTCCGTTACGCCGAAACCGACCAGATGGGTATCGTACACCATTCCGTTTATGCGGTATGGTTCGAGCAGGCCCGCACCCAGTTCTTTAGGGACCGCGGCGCCGACTATGCCGAAATGGAAAAGCAGGGTTTCGCCTGCCCCGTGCTGGAACTGGGCGTGCAGTACAAGAGTGCCACCCACTACGGTGAATTCGTAGAGATCGAGACCTCTGCGGTCCAGGTGGACAAGCTGCGTTTTAGACTGGACTACAAGCTGTTCGTGAACAATAAGCTGTGTACCACCGGCTTTACGGTCCACTGCCTTCTGAAAGACGGGCGCCCTACTAGGGATATGCCGGAATCCTTCGTCAAACTTTTTGAATAAACATCCTGGATTATTCCGCAGGAAACATTTTAGATGGACCAGCCCTTAGCCGAACGTTTACGCCCGCAGAACCTGGATGAATTCCTGGGCCAGAACAAGATTCTTGGCGAGCAGAGTTTGCTGCGCAAGAGTCTCGAAAATGACAAGGTTCCCAGTATGATTTTCTGGGGGCCGCCGGGTTGCGGCAAGACTAGCCTCGCCCACGTGATCCAGCAACAGACCCGCAAGCGCTTTATCGCCCTTTCCGCAGTTTCTAGCGGCGTGAAGGAAGTAAAGGATGTGCTGACAGAAGCCAAGAAGTTGAAGGCCATGTTCAGCGACACGATCCTGTTCATCGACGAAATTCACCGCTTTAACAAGGGCCAGCAGGACGCATTGCTGGGCGCCGTGGAAGACGGCACCGTGACGCTCATAGGCGCCACCACGGAAAATCCGGGATTTGAAGTGAACGGAGCCTTGCTTAGCCGCTGCCAGCTGATTCTTTTTGCGCCCCTGAGCAAGGAAGACTTGCGCACCCTGATTTTTAGCGCCCTTCGCGACCATCCTCGAGGACTCCAGCTGAAAAATGTGGAAGTGGACGAGGCGGTGGTCGACAAGTTGATCGCCCAGTCCGAAGGGGACGCCCGATTCCTGCTGAATCAGCTGGAATGGATTGGCGGAAACCTGGGCGACCGCAAGGTGATCGACGAAAAGTTGCTGGAGGAATTCCAGTACAAGAAGCCCTTGCGTTACGACAAGAGCGGCGAGGAACATTACAACCTGATTTCTGCACTGCACAAGTCCATTCGCGGAAGCGACCCGGATGCGGCCATCTACTGGCTGCACCGAATGCTGCAGGGTGGCGAGGATCCGCGGTACCTGTTGCGCAGAATGATCCGCATGAGCATGGAAGACGTGGGCCTTGCAGATCCTAACGCCTTGCTGTTGGCAACCAGTGCGCGGGAAGCGTTTGACTTTCTGGGAAATCCCGAAGGCCTTATCGCATTGGACGAACTGGCAGTCTACCTGGCGCTGGCACCCAAGAGCAACAGTCTCGAAGTGGCGGGCTTTGCGGCGGATGACGTAATTCGCCAGACGGGAACGTTACCTGTTCCGCGGGCATTCCGAAACTCCGTGACCCGCGTGGGAAAACAGCTGGGATATGGCAACGGTTATGAATACGACCACGACTCCCCCGGCGGCTACTCGGCCCAGGAACATCTGCCAAAGCAGCTGGAAGGTCTGGAACTTTACAAGCCCAAGCAGATCGGAAAGGAAAAACTTTTTGCGGAACGCCTGGAACAGCTGAAGGCCATCAAGAAGCAGAAGAACGGAAAGCCCGACGAACCTGCCAGCGGCGAAAAAGACGTTCCTGCCGGCGAAAAATAACGAACCCTTTATATTCAAAATGCCGCGGTTTTAACCGTGGCATTTTTTATAGTTAGCGGGACCTGCCCTATGTCCACCCATAATCAGAACTGTTCCAGGATCTGGATTCGTTCGGGGGTGTCGGGATGGGTCCAGAAAATGGAATCCACCTTCTTGGCGATGCTTCGGAAAACGCCGTTGTCTTCCTCTTCTTCGGGATGGATGATGTAGAGCTGGGCCACGTCGTTTCGCTGGACGTTCACAAGGCCCGGGGTCTCGGAGATTTTGCGGAGGGCGCTTGCCAAGGCCAGTGGGTCGCCGCAGAGTTCCGCCGCACCGGCGTCGGCCACGTATTCGCGCTTGCGGGAAATGGCCAGGCGGTTGATGAAGCTGAAGAAATAGGCGATCGAGGTAATGACCACGCCTACCAGCGCAAAGAAGATGATGATTATGGCTCCGCCATCGCCCTTCCTTCGGCCACGGGAACGCCTGGAGCCGCGGACCATGCCCTTGAGGATTTCGATAAAGACGGTCTGCATCAGCGAAACCATGCCCACAAAGACAATGCACACCACCATCAGTCGGGTGTCACGGTTTTTGATGTGGGTCAGTTCGTGGGCCACTACGGCGGATAGTTCCTCGTCGTTCAGCTTTTCAACGGTGCCGGTGGTCAGGGTGATGGTGAATGTCTTTACGTCGATGCCGCTGGCGAACGCGTTCAGGCCGGGGTCTTCCACAATGTTGATTTGCGGCATTTCGATACCGCCCGCAATGCAGAGGTTTTCGACAATGTTGTAGACGCGGACGTTTTCCTTGCGTTCCAGGGGGCGGGCGCGGGTAATGCGGCGGATGATGGAAACGTTACTGCTGTAGGCCAGGGCAAACCAGGTGGTGACAACGATCGCCACCGCAGGCAGAGCCTTTAAGAAGCAGAACCACACCACAGGCCAGCGGGTGCCATAGGTCATGGGATTTTCGCGGCAGACATCGCCAATGGTGGTTATGGGCGATCCGCTGATGAGGGCGTCAGGCGTAAAACTGCAGAACACCCCGAAATAGTCCATCACAAAGACAAAGGCCCAGAACATGGCAAAAATGATAATAGGGTACATAAACAACAGGATGACGGTGTTCCTGTTGTTCCGCCAGATCTGGGTTTGCATTCCAACGTATTTCATAGAGCCATGAGCCGTGAGTAGCGAGCTGTGAGCAATGAGTAGTAAAACTTTCTCGTAGCTCAAAACTCAAAGCGTGTCGCTAGAATTTGACTTCGGGAGCCTTGTTCAGGGTATCGCGACTTTCGGTAGCTTCGTACATGGCGGCGCGGCGGAAGCCGAACATGCCAGCGAAAATATTGTTGGGGAAAACTTCGCAGGCGTTGTTGAATTCCTTGGTAGCGGAATTGAAGAAGCGACGGGCTGCGGCCAGCTTGTTCTCGATGTCGGAAAGTTCGTTCTGGAGCTGCAGGAAGTTAGTGTTGGCCTTCAGTTCCGGGTAAGCTTCCAATGTGACCTTGAGGCCGGCGAGGGCACCGGACATGGCCTTGTCGGCGGCAACCTTTTCGTCGACGGTGGAGGCGCTCATGGCGGAATTACGGGCGGCAATGACCTTTTCCAGAGTTTCCTTTTCGTGGGAGGCATAACCCTTGACGGAAGATACCAGCTGGGGCACCAGATCGTAGCGCTGCTTCAGCTGGACGTCGATATTTGCAAATGCGTTTTCGCGGTTGTTGCGAAGTTTGACCAGGCCGTTGTAAATGCCAGCCACGATGATGACCAGAACAACGATAACGCCAACGGCGGCGAGTGCGATTGCCATAAAATTCTCCTTGATAGCTTTTTTACAAATGTATATAAAAAAGTTTGAATATGAAAAAAAGCGGGAATAAAATCCGCTAACTTTTTATAGTTCATTAATTGTGATGATGCAGCCTTTGAATAGACTCTGCATGCGATTTTTTTACAGATTCATCAACATTTATACAAGATTGCAGTTCTTTCCACCAAGTTTCAAGTTGCTTTGAATGATAAATAGAAGGCCGTTTCATCATAGACTCCTTAAGAACACCTTTCAACTCACTCAAATGCAGCAAACGCCAGCAATCATCACCCCGTCCAAAAGTTCCACTTACAGGGGCAAGACGTAATGTACAGCGATCACTAAAGACAATAAAAGAATAAATCGGTGTTTTCTCAAGCCTTACATGCAATTTATGCAAAAGAGCTCGCATATGTCCCATATTCTGCAACACAGGATTATAGAAGGAATGGGAAGCACGACTATTGACAATCTGACTCCACTGCTTCTGTTCTATGCTACCAGAAATGGCTCCAGAAATATTTTTCGTTTCAAAAACATAGATTCCAGTCTCATGCAGAAGAACAGTATCAATTTCAGTGAATCCCGAATGAGTCGAAACATAAACATTTTTCCATGTTTGTCATCTGCAAGACTGGCATCAATTTTTTCGGCATTCTTTGGATCGATAAAAGCCTCTTTCTCATTTCGATATTTGACATTTTGGGATTTCCAAAACGCCTTCTCATCAAAAGGTTTTGTCTGCGAAAAATCTTTATGTGGTGGATTGTATCGTATTTTCGTTTTTTGGAATTTTTGTCGTTGAACGAAATCACGTCGTTTAACCCGCTCTCGTTTTTCTTGTTTTGGAGAGACAAGCAACAACAGGACGCCAAAAACAACTATCGCAATTAACACAAAATACATTTCTAATTACACAGGATCGTTAACGGGCTTGCTGTAGTCGCGTTCGCCGAAGAGGGCTGTGCCTACGCGGATCATGGTGGAGCCTTCTTCAATGGCGACTTCCAGGTCGCCGGTCATGCCCATAGACAGCTGATCGAATGCAGCGAATACGCCGCCGCGAGCCAGGTACTTCTGCTGGAGATTGCGGAGGAAGGCGAAGCATTCGCGGGAATCTTCTGCAACACCGGTGTTCTTGCCGATGGTCATGAGACCGCGGAATCTCAGGTGAGGGAATTTTTCGCTCTTGCCGTCAGGGCCACAGGCGCCCGCGACTTTTTCAAGTTCGGCAAGGAAGGCGTCGGCATTGGCAACGTCCAGACCACTCTTTGTTTCTTCTTCGCCGGCATTCACCTGGAAGAGAATTTCCAGAGTTTTGCCTTCGGGGTGGGCGGCATCGGCGAGACCAGCACAAACCTTTTCCAACTTTTCAACGGCTTCCATGTTTGCGATGGAATGGATGCAGTCTGCGACGATGGCCGCCTTCTTCAACTTGTTGCTCTGCACAGGTCCTATGACATGGCACTGCACCGGGGAGCCATCGAGAGCCGCGCGACGTTCGCTGAACTTGGTTTCGGCTTCCTGCACGCGGTTTTCGCCAAAGACCTTTGCGCCCAGGGCAATTGCGTTTTCTACAGCTTCGGCCGGATGGAACTTGCTCACCCAAACCAGAAGCACGGATTCACGGGAACGTCCAGCCTTTTCGCAAGCGGCAGAAATTCTCGTTTCTAATTTGGCCAGCTGGCCACGCATTTCTTCAAGAGTGAATTCCATTTTCCAAATTCCTGTTAAACAGTTTGCGGGACCTTTATGACATCAAGCCCCTTTTTATCAAAAATAAAAAAACGACAACGAAATGACGTGCCCACCGAAATAATCCGCCAGGAGAATCAGTTTTTGACGCAGCGGACGGAGCGGGCCGAATTCTTGTCGAAGGATTTCATTTCGGCGGCAGGGCTGCTGAAATCCAAAAAGAGATAATGGGCGAAGGCGGGTTCAACCGCATCCAGGGTGGAGCTCCAGAAATAGGCGTAGCCACCGATGCCGTCAAACTTGCCCACAGCGGGTTGATTGCTATCGGATTGATTATCGGAGGATTCTGCCGCTGCCATGTAGCCTGCGGGAAGAGCGGCGAAACCTACAGCGTCTGTACCATTGCCATTCTTGAACCAGCCGCTGGTGGATTTCAGCAGTTTACCGACAGTTGTAATGTTGGTTGCCTGAGCCATGGCGGCGCCACGAGTATCCGTTGCGGCAACAGCCAGGAACATGGCATTAAATTCATCGGCGGTGGGCAGGCGCCAACCTGCAGGGCATGCGTTCTGCGCCGCATTCCATGTGTAGAGGCGACCGTACTTTTTGCAGTTGCGATTGTCGCCCTCGGGGCAGAAACTTTCTGCTGCAATAGTTTTGTCGAAGGCATCGCCAGCCGCGTCGCCAGCGAAGTTCAAGTTCTCAGCCATCCAGAGTTGAGAACCGATTTGCACCACGCCGTAGCTCTGCCCGTCACGATCATCGGTAATGGACTGGCCGCAAGAAGTAATGGCGCAAAAAAGCACTCCGTAAAAACAGCACGCCACAAGGACCCCAAGAAATTTCATCCGTTTCATTTTTTCCAGTTTGCGTTAATAAATCTGACAACCAAATAAATAGAAAAACCCGCCAACCCTGCGGGTCAAAATCAAGGGTTTTAGAACACCTCCACCCTCTTGCCATTATTTTTCGCCCGGTTGTAAATGGACTGCACAAGGCCACCCTCTTTCATAGACCAGATGGCAAGACTGCTTGAATACCTGTCGGCAAGCTGGGCACAATAGCGGGCCGTGGCATAGGAATGATGTTCGCGATTAAAACAGGAGACCATCAGCAGGCGGCCTTTTCGAATGGCACCCTTGCAAAAGTTGGGCAGTTCCGCAGGGAGCGCACACCCCATAAGCCACACCGCCGACCCGCCAAATTTCAGCACATGGTAAAGAATCTCACATTCCCCCGGAGAATGAAATGTACCGATGATGCAACAGCGCTTGCGCCCCTTGGACATGGCCCACTGTTCCCGAAGTATCCCCATGGCCGGATCCGTAGAACGCGAGGCGAATACCCCGACGCGTTTCCAGGGCAAAGTCAAGAGCGTGGGGTCTCCAATGTAATTGCCGCCGACCATTTCCAATTTTTCAAAGCGCACCGGATGAGGGAGCAAAGCTTCTTTCATTTTCTTGCGATTCATTTTACCACCTTTTCTGTTTCAGCCACTGCAACCATTTTAGCCGCGAACGATTCAGCAATCCGCGAACGTTTTAAAAACAAAAAAGACCGCCTCTGCGGTCCGCCGGCAAAATCCGGTTTCTGGCAGGATAGCGATCTATTAATTATTTTTTTTGTTACGTCAATATAGTAAAAGCTACCTGTTTTGAGAAAGAAAAGATGGCAGAAATTTTCACCAAGTACATCGCCAACGAAGAACATTACAGCGAGGTCATTGAACGCATCGCAAAAGTTCGCGACACCCTATGGATCGGAACTGCAGACATTAAGGACTTGTATGTAAAGCAGAACGGCGAGGCCATTCCTTTGCTGGGGCAGATTGGAGGCTTGTTGAAACGCGGTGTGGGCGTGCGCCTGGTACACGCAAAAGAACCCGGGCCAAATTTCCGCGAGGACTTCGACCGGTTCCCAATTTTGGCGACGGACCTGGAACGCGTGCTTTGCCCCCGCGTCCATTTCAAGATGGTGATTTTTGATCTGGAAGTGGCCTACATCGGAAGTGCCAACTTGACAGGCGCCGGCATCGGCATGAAAAGCGCATTAAAGCGTAACTTCGAGGCAGGCATTCTCACCAACGACCCGCAAATCGTCGAAGCCGCCATCAACCAATTTGACACCCTGTGGATGGGCGCCCACTGCAAGAACTGCGGCAGAAAAGAATATTGCGGGGACAGGATTAAGTAGGGCTAGAGATTTTTGACACAACGAACCGAGAAGCCGTAATTCTTAAGGTCGTTGCTCACGTAGGCGCCCTCGCCGTTGGAGACCAAACCCAGGCAGTACGCATCGTTACTATCGCCCTCCGTAGAAGACCAGAAGAGCGCGCTGTAGCCCTCGCGGTAGAAGTTGTCGTTGTTGCTGACGTAGCGGCCAGCGGGCAACGCCCCAAAGCCGAGGCCGTCTGTACCGTTTCCACTCTCGCCGCCATATTCATTCCTATTCCAGCCAGTACTAGACTTCAACACGGTTCCTGCCATGTCAATATCACCAGCCTTTTGACCGGCCGTTATTTCCAAATCTTCAAGTTCCTGCTTATTAGGCAGGTGCCAGCCATCCGGGCAAGCGGTAACGGCTTCACTCCAAACATAAAGGCGGCCATACTTGTCGCAGTTTTCGGGTTTGTTGTCGTAACACTTGCTTTCGCCGGTCTGATAGTTCAGGTTTTCCGCCATCCAGACCTTGCCACCGATTTTCACGGTCTTGTAGGTCTTGCCATCGCGAGAGTCAACCATTTTTGCATCGGCATAAGGATTCGTTCCAGAATCTTCGCTGCAGCCACTCAAGGCCATAACCGTTCCAAGAGCCAGCAGAATAGCACCAATCTTTGCAATAAAGTTCTTCATAGGATTTCCTTTCACTTGTACAAGGTAATTATAGAAAATTTATCTAAAATTCCATCGTCGCTTCATAATTTCTACAAAAAACATGCTGACTACTTTCAACATGGTTTGATCCAAAATATTACAGCAAATATTTCCTCGCCAGCGCCTCCACGGTGGCGGGGTTCAGCGGGCGTTCCTGATTTTCCATGGTGAAGATGAGGGTTTCGCCGGGGAAGATTCCGTTGGCGATGTAGGTCTCGAATTTTCCCAGAGTTTCTGCGATGTATTCGGAATCGTCCATTCGCCCGAAATGCTCCCAGATGAATTCGCGACGGGTGCGGAGATTGAGGCAGGTGAAATCCGGATGGAACGCTACAGTGCGGCGAGAGCTATCGTGTTTACGCGAGTTGTCTTGCCTGCAGAAGTTTTCGGATGGACTGCCTTGCAGATTGCGAGATCCGTCACCTTGCCTGCAGAAGTTTTCGGGTTGACGGCTCTGCATGCGGATGTCGTCGGGCGGATTGACCTGCGGGTTGCGTAATGCGGCGCCAGCAGGGTCTATTGCCGCAGCGACACCTCGCCCGCGGCTGTTTCTGCGGACTTTCAGCTGGTGCGGAAATTCATAGCGGTAAGGAATTTTCAGGCGGTCGAGGGTATCCGCGATGATGACCTCCGACTTGGAGCGGACCCGCTCCCCGCGGGAGGTTTCCAGCAGGGGCGCGTCAGCAGCCATCCCCTTCCCGCTGTACTTTACCGCAAGCCACTGCTCCGCATATTCCTCGTCGGGGAGATGCACTGGCTGTACAAAATGCTGACGTTCTGGAGCAAGATTGCTGTAAACCGCATTGAGACGCTCCGGCTGATATTCCTTAAGAAACTTGTCCACTATGAAAAGTTCCCGCTGCAGTTCCTTGAGAGCGCATTTATCATAATCCTTCTGCGCCAAAGCTTTGATGGTCGCCACATCTGATTGAGGAATATAATCGCCAACAATATCGGCAGAACTTTTTACATGAAAGTAATGTACTAATTTTTTGCGACGGGCCATACGGAGACGCCCCTCTATTGATTTCCTCAAACGCTTATCAATTGTGGTAATTGCAGCAAGTAGCTCTTCTGCTTTTGCCTGAACAACAGACACCAGCTTATCCGGCGAAATCAATTCTTTAAATTGCATCTGCACTCCTTTTTTAGGGCATAAAAAAAGACCGCCTCTGCGGTCCGCCGGCAAATTCCGGTTTTATGCAGGATGGCGATCTATGAACTATGCCTCAAATATACAAATAATTGATGGTTCGGCCAATTTTGTTGCCATGCAAAAGGACTTTTTTGTCAAAATGGGTTACTAAATGGGTAATATAAAGGCATCTAGTAACCCGATTATTACTTTGTACGCAAACAAAAGTCTCAAAAAAGGAACGTCTTCTTAATTACCCATATCCCAAAGGTTACTAAAACATGATTTTTCGGTTAGTTAGTAACCTGATTTCTAACTAAAACATAGTTTTATAATTAATTTATTTGTAAAACAGGTTACTAAAAAGCTGTTTTTTACCCGTTTAGTAACCTAATTTCGTGTTTCAGCCCCATCCAGCGACCAAATTTTCCCATCCAGCCCCTCCCCATGCGCCGCAGCGACCACACCTAGGTACAAAAAAGCCCGCAGCGTTGAACTGCGGGCTGTTTTTCACGCTACTAAGAGTTACTTTGTGAAGGCGTCGTAGATGGCCTTGATGGCCTTGTTCATGTCGTCTTCATCCACACCGGTGATGATGTTGATCTGGGAAGAACCCTGGTCGATGATTCGGACGTTCACCTGGTTTTCTGCAAGGGCGGTAAAGAGCTTTGCAGCGACACCGATCTTGTTGGTCATGCCATGACCCACGGTAGCGATGAGGCTGATGCCCTTGAAGATCTTGATGCGGTCCGGATGCATCTGCTGAGTGATGTCTTCCATGACGACATGTTCAACAGCTTCCAGCTTCTTGGTATCCACAACGATGCTCATGGAGTCGATGGCGCTGGGGCACAGTTCGTAGGAAAGGCCTTCGCTTTCCAGAACGGCAAGCACGCGGCGACCGAAACCAACTTCCTTGTTCATCATGGACTTTTCGATGTAGATCATAGAGAAGCCCTTACGGCCTGCAACGCCGGTAATGGGAAGCTTGGTGGATTCCGGAGTGGGGCCGATGATGGTGCCGGCGTCTTCCGGGCGGTTGGTGTTGCGGATATTGATAGGAATCTTCTTGGCGCGGCAAGGAGCGATGGATTCATCGTGAAGGACGCTTGCGCCGGAGTAGGCCAGTTCGCGGATTTCGCGGTAGGACACGTATTCGATGGGCAGCGGGTTTTCAACGATGCGGGGGTCAGCCATCAGCATGCCGGAAACGTCGGTCCAGTTTTCGTAGGTTTCTGCGTCGATGGCGTTGGCGAGAATTGCGCCGGTAATGTCGGAGCCGCCGCGGCTGAAGGTCTTCAATTCGCCACGAGTGTTGGAACCGTAGAAGCCCGGAAGAACGTAAAGCTTGTTCTCGTCGGAAAGGGCCTTGGCGATGGTTTCGTAGCTGGAGGGAAGAATGCGGTACTTTTCATCGAAAGTGATGATGGGGAAAGTATCCACGAATTCAGCGCCCAGATAGACGGACATGACGCGGGCGCTCAGGTATTCACCGCGGCTCACCAGGTAATCGGTGGTGATGGATTCAACGTCGTCGCGGAGCTGCTTTTCCAGGATGTCCAGGTCTTCGGCAACCTTGGGTTCGATACCCAGGTCGGAACAAATTTCGAGATAGCGGTTGCGGATCAAGTTCCAGGGCTGAGAGAAATCCAGGTGCTTGGAAGCCAGATCATAGGTGCTGTAGAGAAGGTCGGTCAGCTTGGTTTCCTTGGGATTGCGCTTGCCCGGAGCAGAAACCACAACCACTTTGCGCTTTGCGTCGGAGGAAACGATGTTCTTGATTTTCTTGAACTGACCAGCGTCGGCAACGGAGCTGCCGCCGAACTTACATACGATTCTAGACATTTTTATCCTTTGGACCACCAGACCTCTCGCCTTCGAACAGAACCGCTCAATCACGATTCACACCCCACCCGGGATGCCGCTCAAGACTACCCACCTGGCCAGCCCTATTTGTTTGTCTTTATGTGATGCGCCTCTACAAAATCAGCCGTATTTTCTGCGACTTTTGTAAAAAAATCAGCGCGGGCGTAAAAATAGTAATAAAGAGGGGTGCGTAAAAGGGAAAAACACGTGTATATCAATTATGAAGTACAAAAATTTGATGCTCATCGCCGCAAAATCCAACATGTCCGTACTCCTGCAAGGTGAATCCGGAGCCGGAAAGGAAGTTGCCGCCCGTTACATACACGACAACAGCCACCGAAAATCAGGCCCCTTTGTGGCCCTGAACTGTGGCGCCATCGCCAGGAATCTGGCCGAAAGCATTCTTGAAGGAGCTCGAAAGGGAGCCTTCACCGGAGCCACCGACCAACAGGGCGTCGTCCGCGCCGCCGAAGGGGGAACCCTGTTCCTAGATGAAATTGGGGAGATGCCGCTGGACACACAATGCAAACTGTTAAGAGTCCTGCAAGAAAGATCCGTTCTGCCCCTGGGGCAAACCCAGAGCATACCGGTAAACTTCAGGCTAATCTGCGCCACCAACCGCGACCTGAAAACTGAAGTGGCCGCCGGGCGTTTCCGTGAAGACCTTTATTTTAGGCTGAACGTTTTCCCGGTAAAAATTCCAGCCCTTAGAGAAAGGGATGACATCAGGGAGTTATCGCAAACCTTATGGGCTGACGCCCTAAAAGAAATATACCCCATCGAGAACGCCTATCACACCCATAATTCAAACGCCGAAGATGAACTGCTCTGCTCCCTGAACGAACAGGAACTACGGATTATTTCTCAAAAGCGTTGGCCCGGGAACGTCCGTCAGCTGAAAAACGTACTGCAACGCTACGCCCTGCTGAAGCCCCACGGAATAACCTTATACGAAATCATCACCGATGAATACGACAACCAGGGATCCCTGCAAGATTCCGGGAAGAGTTTCACAACTCCAGTTCCCATTGCAAGCACAAGGCCATACGCCACAGCCCCCAATTGGGGCACCATCTTCACGGAACTGCAAAACACCGGATGGAACAAATCCGTTGCCGCCAAGAACCTAGGAATCAGCCGCGGCTGCCTGGCCTATCAAATCAAGAAAAACGGAGGCCTAGAACTTTAGACCCACGGTAATGTAATGCTGGCCGCCTTCAAATGCCGGGCGGGGGCTGTAGCCGTAATCAAACACGATCATCCCGAAATTCAGGCCCAGACCGCAACTGATACCATCTTCGGTATCGGGACGGATGGCATAACCCATACGAAAACCCAGAATGTCGGCGTAATTAATTTCGCCGCCAAAAAGCCAATAAGGGTCCGTATCCGCACGACGGTATGCATCGGCAGAAGCATGGATATTCCAGTTTTCGGTAATGGGCAAAATACCGGTAATGCCAGCCTGCAACGCCATAGGAGCAGCCTCATCTTCGCCGTCATAATCGCCCATGTAGCCAAAGTTGGTCAAGGTCGCTGCAAAAGCCAGATACTTATTCACGCGGTAGGATCCGCCAATATCTCCAAGGAAGGCCACAGCGGATTCATCGTCAATGGTCTGGGTCGCAAAGCGGGCGGACGCAGCCCAGTTGAAAACCTTACCGCGGCTACCGAGACCTGCCTGAATGCTCCAGGCGTAGGCTCCATAGCTAGATGTTTCGTTGCCAAACTCATCACGCCCTTCGATATCCTCGTAACCCAGAAAATCCACCGTCATGGAGTAGGTCAAGGGCATCGTACCAAAACTAAAAGGCAGACCATAATAAGCCGATACAAAGTTGTCGGCGGAATTATCGTCAAACACCAGCTGGTTCACGCCGAACTCCGCATTTTCTACAGAGCTCATAGCCAGGGGATTGCGGCTCACTTCGGCCGCACGGGAAGCGTCGGCAACACCGGCACCAGACATAGCCGCACTGCGGGCAGACACCTGCATCGAAAGATACTTCATAGAAACACCGCCCAAATCCACATTCCAATGTTCGCCGGCAAAGGCGGTGACAACTGTAGATAGGGTAAGCGTAGCAAGAAGTTTCTTCATCATGAGATTTAAGATACAAAAAAATGAGGAGGGCCGCAGGACAGAACCGCCAAACGATCAAAAGAATAAAGGTCAACTTAAACCTTTATCCTTTTATCTTTACCCTTTAACCTTTATGTTATTTACGCCAGCCTTCCATGACCTTGAGGCAGTCAGCCAGAAGTTCAGCGGAACGTTCCTTGCCTTCGGTTTCAACGTAGCAGCGGAATTCCGGGGCGTTGCCACTGGGACGCAGGTGAATGATGTCACCGGAATCAAATTCCATACGGTAGCCGTCCACTTCGTTAAGGGAGACCATCTTTCCGTGGAAAGGTGCGCCCTTGTTGAACTTGCTGGGCTTGGCGGCGAACTTGCCGAACAACTTTTCACCCAGCTTCTGTTCGCGGATTTCTGCAAGCTTGGTCTTGGAAATTTCGGTGGGGAATTCCTTGAGGCGGTCGCTGACAGTAAAGCGCTTGGGAAGCTTGCGGAGAAGATCTACCACGCACATCTTCTGTTCGCGAACCATGACCATGACAGCAATCATGGGGAGCAATGCATCGCGAGTGGGCAGAGCCTTCAGAGTGCGGGTAACGCCATCATAGGCGGTGCGCTTCAGATCGGTCTGCAGCAGGAAACCGCCGTTGGCTTCGTAACCGGCGACGGACACGCCGGCGGCAGCACTTGCGGCGAGGCGGTCTTCTACGGAACTGGAAGCGTCGCCTTCCATAAGGCTTTCCATGCCGGCAATGACATAGGGGGAACCGATGCGGGTACGGCAAATCTTTTCGAAGCTTTCGGACTTTTCGAGGGAGGTGTTGCAGCTGACGGGAGTAGCGATGCGCTTGATGCCCAGAGCCTGGGATGCCAAAATACCCAGCACGTCACCGCGGAGCCACATGCCCACATCATCAGCCAGAAGCGGGCGGTCGCTATCGCCATCGGTACTGAACACGGCGTCCACATAATCCTTGTGGGTAAATTCGCGGGCCAGTTCTTCATCTTCGGGGCGGATCGCTTCGGTATCCACCGGAACAAAAACGTCACTGCGGCCGAAGGGCTTTACGCAGGCGCCCAGGCTTTCGAGAACGCGGACCACAATGTCGCGGCCAACAGCGGAATGCTGGTAGACGCCGATGGTCAAGCCCTGCAAAGCCTTTTCACCAAAGAATTCGGGATAACGCTTGCAGTAATTTTCTTCGGCTTCGGTTTCAACAGCGGGAAGTTCCGGAGCATTCTTCAACATGCCGGCAGCATCGAACAAAGCTTCGTCAAAATCAACAGACTGAGAAACAATGCCCTGTTCGTCGGCCTTTGTAATTTCGCCGTTGGGGTGGTTAAACTTGATACCGTTACGGTCGGCAGGAATGTGGGATCCTGTCACCATGATGGTGGGCAAGCTCTTATCAAGACCATAAAGTGCAATGGCAGGAGAAGGAATGCGACCGCAATAAGTCACCTTCCAGCCAGCATCCTGGCCGGCCTTCACCAGAGCCTGCAAAATGCGACCAGTACTTGGGCGAAGGTCTCCAGCAATAGCGATATTCTTTTCGCACTTGTAGCTAGCTTCGCAGTACTTGATAAAGGAGCGTGCATAAACATAGCACACACGGTCGGTCATTGCAGAAACCAGGCCGCGAGCACCACTGGTACCAAAGGCCACACCGGACTGTTTCATTACATCTTGCATTGCAACGGACATAAAAACCTCAATGGAAATTACACTTCCTAAAAATACCTTTTAACCAAAAATAGAAAAAATGATTAAGTTTATCTCCATGAACATCAGTAAGAAAATTTTTCTAGCCGCAATCAGCTTGTCATCAGCAACAATCTGGGCTCAAAATGCACCCGTTTTAACGCAGCAACCCTCTCAGGATAATTCAGCAGAAACCATCTTGCAATCGATGGACGGAGAATCTATCCAGCCCGCGGCACCGCAGGACTCCGAAATTCCTGCCCCCATCGTCTCCAGCGATACGTCAAATACATTTGCACCCATTGAAAGTTCCGAAATGGAGAATAATGCCGTTGCGGAACCTGCCCCTGAATATGTGGATCCCAACGCCCCCGTTCCTGTTAGCGAAAGTGCGGAACTTCTCCAGCCTATGCCCAAACCCGAGCCTATGCCCATGGAAGAGCCCAGCTATGTGGAGCCGGCAGGCATTTCCTTTATACCTACCGATTCGGCAGCAACCCAGACAGCACTTCAGCCCGTCGAAGAAATCCCTGCAGCCGAAAATCCAGAGTTAGACCAAACTGCAGAAAGTATCTGGGATACGACACCAGCCATGCCCCTGACACAACAGGAAGCAGAAAGTATCGCCGAGCAACCAGTCCAGGCAACTGCCGAAAAACACGTTCTGGATATTTTCCACGGCAGGGCCTACAACGCCGTCGGCAATGAAGCCGCAGCCGCCAACGTCGCCGGTGAAATTTCGATGCCCCACAAAATGCACAACCGCAAGTTCGTCTACATCGAACCTGTAGACGGATACGGTGTTGTAAGTTTCGGAGAAGGCAGCACATTCTTCCTGGCCTTTGACAACAACAAGACCAATGCCGCCAACTACAGCGAACTGGGCCTTGTTACCTTGGGCTACGCCGGGCAAAACTTCGGTTTCAGCCTAGAGGCCGCAACAGGGAAATCCTGGAGCTACATCGATAACGACATCGATTCCTCCAGCACGACATACAAGATTACCAATCCCGGCACTCAGTTCGGTGGAACAGCATCTGCAAATCTGGCCAACATCGACCTTGCATTAGGAGTGACCTACGCCAACCCCAACGGTTCCTATTTCATCAGCGAATTTGGCGAAGAACACGAAAAGGACGAATGGGCCCTGGGAGGAAAGCTAACCGTAGCTCATACCACAAGCAATGCCTTGTCCTGGTCCGTTAACCTGAACTTCCTTAGGTACAAAGCCAGCACTAGCAGCAAAACCGAATCCATATTCACAGAAAACGGCGAAACCTATAAGGCGACCTACAAGTCGACCGTTACCGACACCACGACCCGTGTAGAAGTCATTCCCGAATTTAATGTGGGCGCCCCCATTCTGCAGAACCAGAAAGCCCGCGTATTCCTTGGTCTGAATACAGCCGTTCCCCTGATTGCGTACGACCGAATCGATGGCGTTGTCAGCAGACATAACGAATATGGTTTGACCTTGACACCCAACGTCCTGGCAGAAGTGGCCCTGGGCCAGTACGTCATGGCATTCGGCAGCGTCAGCTATTGCTGGGACGTAGCAGACTATCGTGATTCCTACATCAACAACGTTTCTGTAAAGGCACTGGAAATGGAATCCGGAGAAACCACAGCCATTCTCGGCATGCGTCTCCAGTATGAATTTGCCGCCCTCGAAATGGCATTTACCAAACAGTTCCTGCAGAACCCCTTCGGCAGCTTCTCGGATCATGATGAAATTGCCATGTCCATTGGCGCATTCGTGAACTTCTAATCTTTTATGGAACCGATCCAGGATTCAGAAAACGGAATGTTTAAAGTATTCTTGAAAGACACCGCCTTGGTACTGGAAGGTGGCGGTATGCGTGGAGCTTACTCCGCCGGCGTTCTTGACGCGTTGCTAGATGAAGGTTTAAAGTTTGGCGGCTACGCCGGAACCTCGGCAGGGGCAACCCACCTTTGCAATTACCTTTCGGAACAGCGGGATAGAAACTTCCGACTGGATACAGTCCATTCCAAGGACAAGCGCTACATGAGCTTCGGAAACTGGATTCGTACCGGCAACTACTTTGACCTGGAATTCTGCTACCATACAGTACCCGAAGTCATCGATCCTTTCGACTTTGACACCTTCAAGAAGAATGCCGCCGAATCAAAATTCTATGTGGCCGCAAGCAACGTGGAAACTGGTGGCGCCGAATACTTCCAGGTTCACGACTTGCGCCAGGATATGGATGCCATCCGTTCTTCCTCTTCGCTGCCGCTCATGAGCAGCCTGGTTCATTACCAGGGCAAGAAAATGTTTGACGGAAATATCGCCGACAGCATCCCCTTTGAATTCATGGACCGCACCGGCTATAAAAAGCAGGTTGTCATCACCACACGACACAAGGGTTACCAAAAAGAGGCGAACAGTTTTCTTCCCGTATACAAGATCGTCTACCGCAAGTATCCTAACTTCGTAAAGGCCGTTGGCGATCGACATATCCGTTACAACAAGAGCCTCGAAACTCTGGCCCAATGGGAAGCCAATGGAAAGGCTTTCGTTTTCCGCCCCGAAACAGACTTGAAAATCAGCCGCGTCGAAAAGGACACTTCAAAACTTGTAGCCCTTTATGAATTGGGTCTGAAAGACGGCCGCGAAAGAATGGCCGACCTGAAGGAATTTCTATCTTTATAGACATGGATAGAGCTCGTCGTCGTAAATTTGGCCAGAACTTTCTGGATGTTCCCACCGCCATCGCCATCGCAGGTGACCTGCCTGCCGAAAAGGGTGAAGCCGTTCTCGAGATCGGCCCCGGCCATGGCGCCCTGACAGAACACCTGCTGAACCGCGGCGTGGAACTGACAGCCGTCGAAATCGACGAACAGTGCGTGGCTGTGTTGAACGAAAAGTTCGGCGACCGCGAAAACTTCCATATCACCAACATCGACTTCTTGAAATTCGACTTGCAGGCCTTTCTGGATGCACACGAAAAGCCCTGGGTCACCGGCAACCTGCCCTACAATGTTTCTACGGCAATTATCGCAGGGCTCATGCCCCGACTGCATCTGACCAAGGGCTTTATGGGAATGGTGCAGCTGGAAGTTGCCGAACGCATTTGCGCTTCGCCCTGCAGCAGCAATTACGGCAGCCTTTCTGTTCTGGTATCCGCTTTCGCCAACACCCAGATTTTACGCAAGATCGGTCCCGAGCATTTTACACCGAAGCCCAACGTAGACAGCGCCACCATGCTGCTCACCCCCCGCGCAGACGCATTGCAGGCTCCCGAGGGATTCTTCGATTTCGTTCGTGCCGCCTTTACCCAGAAGCGTAAGACCTTGGCCAATTCCTTCGGTCGCGCCTACGACAAGAAGAAAATCCAGGAAGCCATCGAACTCCTGGATTATCCTACCACTGTCCGTGCCGAGGAACTTTCCCCCGAACAGTTCATGGAATTTTATAAAGTGATTGTCGGATAGCTTTTCCTAAAGCTTACTTTGCCTTGCAGGCCTTGTAAGAATCGGGATTTGCAGATAGATATCCCTTCACCAATTCACCGGATACCGTATACACAAGAGAGTCTACTCGGCTCTCCTGCGCAAATGCTGCAGTACCTTCGTTAATCATGGAAGCGGACCAGTTGGCGGATGAAAGCTTGCGTTCATCCATCCATTCCTGCCATTGATCATTGCGGTCTACATCAGGCACGCCCTTTCCACTTGCATTTGCAGTACCCCATTCGCTAACAAACAGGGACAATCCCGCATTCATCGCTTCTTCGGCATTCCGTCCTTCGAGCTTGATGCTGTGGCTATTAGCGTAGTAATGGAATGTGTAGGCAATATTATGAAGTGAATCGGCGATCTCTTTTCCTATAGCCCAATTGGGCGACTGGTCCCACATGGGGTTACCCACAAGAATCAAATTGTCAGAATGCTTTCGAATGGTCGCGACGACGGTATCGCCATAAGCCTTCACCTGCTCCCAGACAATTCTGGTAGGCTCATTAAAAATTTCAAAAATCACATTGTTATACTGGCCGTATTTTTGAGCCATTTCGTCGAAGAAGGCGATAGCATCACTCAACTGCTTATGCGCACTATGGGAATGCCAGTCGATAATTACATAGATGTCATTCTTTATGGCCGCCTTAACAGCCTGATCGATCAATTCGCGCTGAGCATCCGGATCCAGCAAAAATCCCAATGTCCCGCCCCAATTTTCTTCGGTACCAATGGCGGCACGAATCACTTCGATTTTCATGTCGTTCACCATGGTCGTAATGCCGGTATCGGAATAAAACTTTGTAGCGGGTTTCAAAAGGCTCCAGTAAAGGCTCATGCCTCGTACCTGAACTTCGTTACCATCAGATACGCCCTTGCAACTGCCGTATATTCGGCCCTTGCCCTCGGAATTCACTCCGGCAATCAGCCTTCCATACTGACTGACAGGGCCGATTCTTTCGCCAATAGGTTCATCCAGCTTTTCATAGGAGACTTCAGTAACGTTCTCTCCGTTACAGCCCCATAAAGTCAGAATTCCAGCTAAAAACAGCCCTGATAAGCGCAGTAGTGACATTAATTTACTCCGTCGTTTTTTCCAAAGTTAAACTTCTCCTCTCGATTATGCACCAAAATTCTTGAAGTTTTTGTATACGCCTGTTCCCAAAAAAATGATTTATTCTTAATAAGGTTCGTCATGATTTGTTTATGTTGAAGACATGAATATGAAAATGTCTCTTCTTATCGCCACTTTAGGCACCGTTGTAAATCTTTACGCCCAGGAAGCCACTCCTAGCGCAACCGTATCTGACACAACAGCAGCACCTGCCGCTGAACAAAATGCAGCCGCCATCGCGGAAGCTCCCGCCTCTAGCGAAGCCCCCGCTGCAGCAGAAGCAGCCCCCGCAGAAGAGGTCAAGGCAGAAGAAACCGCTGCCGTAAACCCTGAAAAGAGTGCCGAAGAAACGGCCACGGCAGAAGCCTCCACTCCCGCAACAAACGAGACTGCCCCTGCCGCAAATGAGACAACCCCCGCAGAAGCCGCTGACGAAACTGCTCGCGAAACTGCTCGCGAAACTGCAGAAAATGTACCCGCAGCCGAAACCACCCCAGAGCAGGTCGCTGTAGCCGACACCGCAACCACCAGCGATTCCGTGGCAGTCCCCCAGGATTCCACCGCTCCCATTCAGGAACCTGCACAAACCGCAGAAAAGCCCACCAAGGGCCCCCTGGATGTCTTGCATGCCAACATTTATAATGCTGTAGGTAACGAAGCCGCAGCCGCAACCATCGGCGGAAATATAGCCGCACCCCGCAAGATGTACGGAATCAAGGGACTGTACCTTGAACCCACCAACGAAAGGGCTGCACTGGCCTTCGGAAATACCACCACATACTTCCTCGCCTTCGACAATTCCCAGAGCATGGGATTACTCACCGCCGGTGTGGCATTCCAGAAGTTCGGCGTTTCCGTTGACGGATCCTTCGGCAAACAGTGGAACGATGCAGAATATCCCATTACCGAACAAAATGAAAAAATCACCTATGGCGGCTCCAGCATCGGCGCAACAGCCTCATTGCAGGTCGGTTCCTTCGACATCGTCGCAAGCGGCCACTACGTAAAACCCGAATCCGAAGGATACAGCGCAGACCCCTTCAATAAATGGGAACAGAACATCTGGGACGCTACCGGAAAGCTAGCCCTTTCTTACTCCGGTGAAGAAGTCTTCTGGACTTTCGGAGTGGAAGGTTTGCGCCATAGCTTTACCACCGACACCAAGGTCACCGTGGAAGAAGTCATCAAGGGCGAAAAGAATCACGTCATTACCAAGAGCTCCGTCTCCGATACCTCTTCACGAATCGAGTTCAAGCCTACATTCAACATTGGCGCAGCTGTCCTCAAGGCTGAAGATGCCCGCATCTATCTTGGCGTCAACACCCGATTCCCCTTCGCCATCTACGATGAAATCGAAAACATCATGGATAGCCATACAAGATTCAGCGCATTCGTCACACCTAACATTTTTGGCGAAGTCGCATTGAATCAGCATATGATGATTTTCGGCGGCGCAAATCTTGACTGGAACGTATTCTCCTACGAAAAGTACGAACTGGCTGATTTTGTCGCAACCAGCAGAACCACATTCGCCAACACGACCACAGTCAACCTGGGCTCCCGTTTTGAATATGGCCGTGTTGCCGCAGAACTTGCATTCACAAAGCAGTTCCTGCAGAACCCCTTCGGCAGCTTCTCTACCACCGACGGGTTCGCTGTTGACCTAGGCCTATTCGTTAACTTCTAGTGAAATTTTCTCCCATCATGAAAGTCTGCAGAAATGCAGGCTTTTTTTGTTGTAATTGAAAATCTTTTTATTATTTTCAATGGAAAGAGGAAATTTCTATGCGTAAAAATCTTGGTGCCAAACCCTATCTTTATCCCCAGCCCGTATTGGTTATCGGAACCTACAACGAAGACGGTACGCCCAACGCCATGGTGGCCGCATGGGGTTCCGTCAGCGACATGAACCAGGTCGCCATCTACGTAGCCAACAGCCATAAGACCATGGACAACATCAAGGCACGCAAGTGCTTTACCGTTAGCATGGCCACCGCCGAAAACATCAAGGAAATTGATTTCCTTGGACTTAACTCCGGCCACAAAGTGGCAGACAAGTTTGAAAAATCCGGACTTACCGCCGTCAAGAGCAAGAACGTCGACGCGCCCCTCATTGCAGAACTGCCCCTCACCCTGGAATGCAAGATGGTAAGCTACGCCGAAGAACCGGAACTGCTTTTAGGCGAAGTGGTGAACGTTACCGCCGACGAATCCATCCTCGACGCCGAAGAAAAAATTGACATCAAAAAACTGAACCCAATCTGCTACGATACGGCAGGACATGGTTACTATGCCATCGGCGAAAAGGTTGGCAACGCCTTCTCCGACGGAAAAAACATCAAATAATCATTTCGCAGGCGAATAAAATTCCGGCCAGCGGCACGATAAAAATCCACACGCCCCGGAAATAATTTTTTAGGTCCGCGTCACTCATGGTAGAATGATCTACCAGCGAAACAAACAGATACCAAAGCCCTATATAGCCCCACCAAGTGTGGGGCGTTTTTATGATATACTGCAAAAGGAAATAGCCAACGGTAAATCCTACCACAGTAGGAGCCACCGCAATCAAGGCATGCTGAACCATCTGCATGGGGAACGGCCCCCGGGCACAATAACTCACATGCCCTAGGCAACCATCCTTGTTTTCGAACATGCATACATCCGTCACCTTGGCCCCGGTAACGACCGCCAAAATCAAGTGCGACGTCTCATGAATAAAAGTCCCCGGGAAGGTCACGAAATTCACAAAGGCATACGCAAAATTCACGCTGATCATTCCGAGCAATTTTATCTGGAGACGCTCCAAGGCATATAGGGCAAAACCCGCAACAACCGGCACAAAGATAATGGCAACCGCCACCATAAAGCTGACTGCGGCGACGGCACCCGCCTCGTGGCCCCAGCCAAACCAGGAAATAATTTGATGCATCGAGGGTACGTTAAACATAAAAAACCGGATGCCTAAATATCCAACAGGAAATCTTCCCTATGCAAATTGTTTTCGCGATACGGTTCTTCATCAGGGTAGCCAACAGGATTGCAAAGCAGCAAATGATTTTTTCCGAGGCTGTCCCGAACTACCTTCTTGATGGCGGAATGGGTGTGTCCCGCCTGCCAGATGGAACCATCATCCAGATTACTCAAGAATTTTTCACCTTGAAAATAGAAGTAGGTCGACAGCGGATCCTTCAGATACATTTCGGCCATGCCGAATTCCATGGGCAAAAAATGACTCATCATCACCTTCGGGCGGGCAGCCGTCAAACTGTCCATAATTCCCGCATAATGATTCCAGAGGGCCTCCGTATCATTGCCTTTGTAATTCCAATGGCGACCGTCAAACCAGCGGGTAGACCAGATCATCTTATACTCTTCTACAGAAGCGTCGGGAACATGCTTGTAGGTAAAATCGCACATGCCCATGCACCCGGCAAAAACATCTACCGTCAAATTTTCCAGCAGGTGAAGGTTTGGAATTTTCGCAGCCTCTTCCAGGTAAAAGGTAATCTTACTTTCGGACGTAGGGAAATCTCGATCCGAACCGAAAACGCCCTCACGTTCACAAATGACATCGTGATTTCCCAGGCATACAAAAACCCGGCTGTACTTCGTCGCGATAAACTTCAGAAATTCGACGTAGGTAAAATAATTGTTGGCAATGTCCCCTGCGATACAGCAAACATCCGCCGGCAAAAAATTCCTGTCGAAAAATTCCTGAAAATAGCGATGCAGTAAAGATACGGTCCGTGTCAGGGGCGCGTAAAAATCAATATGCAAATCGCTAACGAAGAAACATTTCATAGGTGCAAATTTACATTTAAAAATTTTTCCTGTTAAGTTGCTTTTTGTTAGATTTCCTGGTCACCATGATCAAGATCCGTTCCGCAAGAATCGAAGACGCCGCCGCGCTACAGGCCATCTACAAACCCTACGTAGAAGACACCGCCATTACCTTTGAGTATGACGCCCCCACCGTAGAAGAATTTGCAGCAAGGATTGGGGGAACGCTGGAAAAGTACCCCTACCTGGTAATAGAACGAGCAGGAGCCGCCACGGGTTCCGACGAGAACAGCACAGAAATTCTAGGCTATTGCTACGCGGGAGTTTTCAAGGGACGAGCCGCCTACAATCGCAGCGTAGAAACATCCATCTACGTCAAAATGGGCGAACATGGCAAAGGCTACGGCCGCGCGCTATACAGCGAACTGGAACGAGAATTGAAATCCCGTGGATTCCTGAACACATGCGCCTGCATCGCAAGCCCCAAACCAGGCAGCACCCACCTGGACAACAGCAGCCAGAAATTTCACGAAAAGCTAGGCTACACCCTAGTAGGAACCTTCCACGATTGCGCCTACAAATTCGGGCAATGGTACAACATGATCTGGATGGAAAAGATGCTGGGGGAACATTTGTAGATTATGTTCAAGTTGGGAGGACCGATGAGGATTTTATATGCAATATTGTTATTGTGCGTCAGCGGGATTGCACGCAACCTACTTGAAAATGACTTATCAACCATCGGTTTCTGCTGTTTTGGAGATTGCAAACCTGAACCAAATCAAGAAGACGTCATTGATTCCCTGGTTCCAAGCATATTCAAAAGCTTGCCCACCGTTCAAGAAAAACTGGATCACCCCAAAAACAAATTCACTCCGGTCATCGGGGTTGTCAATCACATAGAAGTGGTAGCACACTCCAGCAAGTGGAACGCCTATTCTTCCCGTTGGGACGACAACCCAGTCCTATGCATTTTTGACGACCCAGATTGGCGATCAAACCGGTCGATTGTCGTAAGCAATGTGGACAACGAAATAGCGGAGCAATTCACCGCATGGGACAACTGGCTAGATTCCACTCAAAGTGTTCTAGAACGGAGGGCTACCTTAGACCAACTGCATTCATTTTCTGATTTAAGATTTATCCGTGACTCACGCGAGGTATTAACCCAACTAATCAAAGTTGGTATAAAAGCCACCTATTCCTACGACACCAATTCTCGTTCATGGAAGGAAGCCGATACAACGGTTTACCTTTACCTGCCCGTCATCACCACCCCCTACTACGTCCCTGCAAAAAACGGGATAGAAAATTCCGTCGATTTACTTAAAAGCCTGATTCATATACCACGAAATTCAAAGAGAGTATTTTTTGGAGACGGATTTTCTCAGCAGGTTTCAACTAATCAGCCCGAGGAATTAGACCCCAACCAACTCAAGGTTCTTCCATACAAATATTCCTTCCGCATCCCGAGAAATCCCATTCCAAAATTGCATCAAGAAATCGGACACCTTATCCGGGAAAAACGCTTCAGCGAAATTTCCAAAGCTATGGATAAAATCATCAATGCAGCAGATTCCACCTACCCCATCTTTGGCTCAGCCCTTACCGATGAAGATTACAAGTGGTTGAATCTTCTTTCTGGAAACGGAATCCGATTGACTCCCTACGATACCTTAAAGTACAGGGAATCTCATAGAAGCCTCCAAGGAGTAGCGAGTAGAGCAATCTCAATACCAGAAATTTATTCCTGGTTAGATAGCGATGGTGCCTACAATGACATTCTAAAAATTGAAGATGACTTTAGCCGTATAATCGCGTTGAATGAATACGCTTTCAAAAAGCGTTCATCAGAAAATCAAAAAGAAAAAATGGCAGCTCTTATAGAAGAGAATTTGGACAAAATCCCCAATCAAGATTTAAGACATTACCTGGTGAAGCGTTACTGGAATCGAGAAGAATATGGCGGTTATTTTTCCTTTGGCATAGGGCCTGCACTTGATTTCCCCCTTGGAGGTCTATCTTCATATATCGACCCCGGAATAGGCGTATCTATGTTCATAGGCGGTGGGTATAAGCAATTTGGTGCCGAGTTCCTTATGCAAATTTTCCCCGATAAGGAGTTAAAAAAACGTCCTGAGCAAATTTCCGAAAATACAAACGACTATATCTACGACAGCTTCGTCATCGGTCTAGATCTTCACTACCGCTATCTCAATACAAAGTATTGGGAAGCCGACGCATACATCGGTCCCACCGTAAATATCAGCAGAATCATAAATATTGATTCCAACGAAAAAGATTGGCCTGTCGATCAAACATCTGTAGGTCTAGATTTTGGCGGAACTCTAAGCTATTTTGAACCAGGTCATGTATTTGGATTGAGACTTCGCCTAGGCGCATCTACCGAAAACGCAACAAAGGCCTTTGATACATTTTCTCTGAAGCCCTATACCGCCCTGGAAATCATCGTCAAATACAACGCAAAAAATAAGGTTGATTTTGACTGGAGCAAGTACGGGGAATAAAATTTATCCACCTAACTGATCTTCCAGTTCCTTGATAGAGGGCAGGCAACTCTTGAAATCCTTCGGGTAAATTTTCAACAATTCAAATTCCGAAATGGCAATGGGATTGACCGAGCCCTCCAAGGAATATTGCGCAAGAACCTCGTCCTTGTCCTTGCACACCAAAATGCCAAGCGTAGGCTTGTCTTCTGCGCTTTTCAACAAGTGATTCACGGCCACCACGTAAGTGCTAAGTTGTCCAATATACGCAGGTTCAAACTTCCCTGTTTTCACTTCAACTACCACATAGCAATGCAACTTGGTGTTGTAAAAAAGCATATCCAGAAATTGTTCAGTTTCACCGACCTGCAAACGATATTCTCGCCCCATGTAGGCAAAACCGCGTCCAAGTTCCATCAGGAACATTTCAATATTCTTGAGCAGAGCGTCTTTCAATTCACGTTCCTCAAAATCGCTACGAACTTCCACAAAGTCAAAGCAATACGGGTCCCGAGTCAATTCACGAGCCAAGTCCCCCTGCTCCTTGGGCAAAGTCGTTGTGAAGTTAGTAACGGCTCTACCTTCACGCTCATACAGGTCTGTATCAAGAAACGTGAGCAACATGGAACGGGACCAGTTGTTTTCAATGGTCTTTTTTACGAAGAAAAGAGCCTTTTTAGGGGAATTTTTGCACTTATCAATAATGACCATATGGTGAGCCCAAGGAATTTTCTTCAAATCGTCAGCAAGTTGCTGACGATTTTGTCCTTCTACATAATCCTTATACAAATCGTAGAAATACACGGCGTATTTCAGAGTCGTCGGCGAAAAACCCTTGGCATTCGGGATTTCACGGCGTAAATCATCGCTGAGCTTTTTATAGAACCCGCTGCCATAAGTATTTTGGAATTTTTTCTGCTGAATGTCGCGACCCAAGCTGTAGTAAAAGCCAATCAATTCGCCGTTAACAGCAATGGAGGCCTTGATTTGCGACTGGGCATAACGCTTCTTGAGTTCAGAAATCCAAGTAGCGTAAGTCTGTGGCAGATTATTTGGATTTTTTCTGGGCATAGTATCTCCTTTTTTTGAAAAAAATTTTTTCTACAAAACAGAAAAACACCTGATTTTTTATCAGGTGTTCAGGAGACTTTTCGTAACGCTCGGGAGGAATTATAGAATTTATCTAAAATCTGGCAAGGGTTACTTTGTCAAAGATTTGTAAATTCTAGAAAAGTTTTTCCAAAACTCCCGGCAGTTCGTTAAAGTTATGGAGAACGGCGGCAGGGTTGTTGGCAGTGCCGAAACCGTAAGCTGCGTGGATAAAGGGAATGCCCGCAAAGTTTGCAGCAGTTTCATCGCCCAGGGTGTCGCCAACATAAACCACACTTGGCGCGAGATTCGCATCGGCGGCACCCGCGCACAATCCATTTCGTTCACAGATAGCCTTGATGTTTTCGCCCTTGCTTTTGCCAGTGCGTCCGGACATTTCAAAATCCTTGAAGTACTTCTGCAAATTGCAGGATTCCAAGAACGCCTCGATGTATCCGCAGGGGCAATTACTGACGATGTACAACTCGTATTTCGCGTAAAGCTGAGAAAGCGTTCCGCGGTCCAAATACAACGGTGCGCCATGTTCCTCCAGGTAGGCGCAATGGGCCACGGCACACTGATTCATAACGTCTTCGCGGCGAGACCTTTCCATGTCCGGGAAATAAATTGCGCTGATTTCCTGAAGGTTCTTCCCCATCACATTTCGCAGGTCATCTTCAGAAATCACCTTGCCCGTACCGTTCTTCTGGAACACCTGATTCCATATGAGAGTCAAGGGAGCGACAGTGTCCCAAAGGGTTCCATCCAAGTCAAAAATTAGGGCATTAGGCATGGCCGCAAATTTAGAAATTTATAATTGCTGCCCGATGGCATTAAAGTCTTTGTCGTTCTTGAAATATTTTGGGGTTTCGCCGGGGCGCTTGGCACTGCGTTTGCCGACGTAATCACCAACACGATTGTCGCTGCGATTTCCGTCACGATTATTGGGAAGCGCAGGTTTAATAGCCGATGCCTCGGAACCATTTTCTGCAGCGTCTGTGTCGTCCCCGCCAGATGCGCCAGGCTTCGCGTTCGTCACAGGAATGGAATCCGTTGAAACTACAAAGTTATCGTAACGCACGAACACATCTGTGGAGGGCGCCCAGGTGTCATCGTCTCCGCCATGGAATGTAGAGAGATAGAACTCGTCTATTTTCTGGTCCTGGAAATCACGCAAACGCAAGGTATCCAAATCTAAAGCAAGTTCTCCGTCGAACCAGCTTTGCACAATACCGTTCTTGTCGCCCGTGCCTTCGGTGGAAACAGAATTCATAACCACGCGGGTCACCACACGGTGCCATTTACCCGGCACAAAATGTTTTTGTTCCGCAGTTTCGCCCAGGTTCCATTTGGCGTCATCGCCGTAGGTACTCGCCTGATCCACAAAGTACAGATACTGCACCACAGCACCTTCCGCGCGCCACATGATGCGGGCGCTCCAGCCGTCACCTACAGAGGGGCGATTTCCGCCAGTATAACATTCACCGCCACAAAGTCCCGGCAGTTTGCCGCCTTTCACAAATTCAAAACCAGGCTCGAACTGAATATCGTATGCCACCCACATTTCTTCTGCAGAAACATTAAGCGGCTGCTTCACCTGCCCGGCGCAGGCGGGGCGCCCGCCCTCGTCATTGGGCCCTACGCAACCCTTTGGGTACTTCAGCTGCAGAACCATCCCGTGCTCTTCATCGTCCTGCACAATCTTTGCATTCTGGCCCCCATTCTGCTCCATGGCATACCAACTGGAAACGCCCGCCTTTTTAGGGAAGTCCTCCTGGGCCATCTTATTGGTGTACAGGCCGACAGCACGATTTTCAAAATCCACGGAGAACACCACGTCGGCAAGAACTGACGTAGCGAAAGACAAGATAAATAGACTGATTCCACTGACAAATCTCATAACGCAGCTCTATTGCGAAGACTCACTCCCCTGAAAATACAATCTTTTCGAGGAAAGTGATCCCGCAGATTCAATGAAGCGCAATGCTACTTCGTCAAATATTCTGCAAAATTGAAGCTGTTCAACGAATCAAGCATTATTCCTTCGGGATAATCCTCCATGTTGAACCTCTTCAGCTCCTCCCGGCAAACTCCTGCAAATTCCTGGGCCAGATTATTAAGAATCTTTTCCGCCTTTGCTACAGGCACCACACCCGCACACTCATAATTCATGAAGAAGTCTTCGGATTTGGCGAAAGTTTCAGTTGCCCTGGCTACAGAGCAATCCCCTTCAGACACCATCTCGCCACCAATCCCTTCGCATTTTTCCTGGAAGAAAAGACTATCCCGCTGGCAATGATCCTCGAACAACTCCATGGTCTCGTATACACTGACACCGAGGTAGACCAATTCCGGATTTTTCACATCATTCACAAATTCTTCATTCTCTGTATACAGAAAGTTTACGGATACGGAAAACTGCAACTCGCCTCGACCTATACCGGCGTTATGGTAGTCCAGCCAATAGTTGTTGAGACCAGGAACTTCAATAAACTCCAGTCGCTTATGGGGAAACACGTCAGCCGGACTTCCAACAAAGCACACCTTCAAATCGCCCAAACTAAAACCATACACACCCACCAGGGTATCCATACCCGCTTCGTAACTCTCCTGGAACGAACGACATCCATCCACATACTGCTTGCGATAGGCGTTCCATACAGCGGCCGTATCTATCATGTCCAGCTTCAAAATGCAGGCATGTTCCTGTTCATGGAATTGACCATGCCTGGTTTCGCAATCCTTGCCGAATTCCTCATGATATCCCGAGGTCGTGTCCAAAGAGCCTCCAGATTCCAATTCGTAGATTCGCTCCACAACAAACCAGTTCTTATCCTTTTTCACAAGTTGCATAGACTTGTCACTATAACCCTGCCCGTGAATTTCAATCTGGAGAACTTCCTTATACTCCCCATCGCTAAAATTGCGGACCTCACAAGAACCCACGCGACTTACAAAATTATAAAGGACTTCGTATTCCGGACCATCATGCCTAATGCAGGGGAACGAATCCGCGTCTCCTTCAAAATACTCCTTTTCAGCATCATCCATCTCCACAAAGGAATACTTATCGGCATTTGGAAGTTCGGCGGATCCACCCGCCACTTTTTCGCTGGAACAGGCACAGAGCATAGACAACAGAGCGCCATAGATATACTTCTTCATTTTTCACCTCCTATTGTATTGCGGGTCAGCGGAAAAAACTGCAGGTTCAAATGATAGACCTGTTCAGCAGAATTCTTCTCGGTGGCAATGGCCACCACCTTTCTCCGCAATTCCTCTATTTCACCAACAATTTTTTCGTAGTCCTCTCGGTCGATACCCACGGTGACACCCGAAATATTGCGTTCTTCAACAGAGACCTTGTCCATGGACTCCTTGGCAAAGTCACTCATTTGCTTATGCATGGAGCGCACCAGCATAGGTAGGGCCGCAGCCGATGCTGCCACAGACTTGTTGGTCTGGCGATAACCTTCCCCATCCTTCTCCAAGAACCCCGCTTTAACCAGGAAACTCAAAGTCTCGCTAACCTCGGCGGCTGTGATGGACGGTATGCACATTTTGGCCATTTCCAAAGGCTTCGCCCCTGGCATCATGGGAGCCAGTTCCCGGATCACGGTATTTTTCCAGGATTCATAAAATGCGTAAGCCTCCCCTTCCAGCAGGCGCACCCTATGGGCTCCAGCGATATCGCACATTTCCTTGTAGGCATTCTTTTTATCGGAATCCTTCTTGGCTTGGCTGAACATCACCAGGGAACGGAAGTACACACGTTCAATCCCTACGAAACCCATGACGGATGCCACACGCTCCACACTGAGGGGAGAAAGACCGCTCTTACCTTCGCACACCAGCTTGATGAAATTCGGCGAACTGAAACCAGCCCGCTTGGCAAATTCCCGCCAGGTGAAAGCGCCGGTCCTTTTGCGGTCTTCGTAGAAGTCCTGCATGTACTGACGGTAGTCCTCGTATTCAATTATGGATTTCAGCATGACGACAAATTAACTTCGTTATTTTACCTCGTCAATAAAAAAATTATACAAAATTATTTTTTTTACACAAAATTCACGCTTTTTATAGCTTCTATACAAAAAATTAAAGTTTTACTATACAACAGTATTCACCATATAGGTGTTCAAGGCAAGCTCAATGCCCTTTTGAGTTTGACAAGCCGTTTTAAATTTGAGTACCTTTGAGAAATGCCCAAACGTACTGGTGTAGCAGACCTGCCTCTGCGCCAAGGTGGACAACACTGCCGTACAGGATGGGTTCCAGCTTTACCAGCATAATTTCATTGTGACCGATGAAGGCGACTGGGCGGTGGTTCAGCAGGGCTATTGCGAAAATTCCACGAGCAAGGTTCATAAGGTTCTTCAACAAGAAATGTGGACTCTATTGAAAATATATTTTTGGACCATGGCGTGATTTAATAAGAGGATAAATCATGCTTTCATATTCATTGTTAAATGATTTCCAAACCGAGTGTCGCAAAAACATGTTTACATGTTTTTATGACCGAGATGCAGAATCAAAATGACGAAGTCATTTCATTCCAGAATCGAGGAAAAAACAATGTCTAGAGTCCATTACAATGAAGAAATGAAGCTGCAAACGGTCAAACTCGTCCTGAAAGGCGAAAAGTCTACAAGCCGAGAGTCGCGACCGTTGCAAGCTTGCTTGCAAAAGGTCATGACCGAGGCGTAGGACTTTCTGGAAAAATCCGCGACCAAGATTGCCAAGGATATTGGTGTCACAGCAAATACCGTGTGCAGGTGGGTCCAGGATTACCGAAGGCAGAACAATTTGCCATCTTACGAGGAAGAACGCCGCCTCAAGAGGGTCTCCATTGAAGAACTCGCGACAAAGAATCGTGAATTGGAACGGAAACTTAAACAACGTGAAAAGGAACTTGCCGAAGAAAAGTCCGCAAGTCGAATATCATAAAATAAACTTTTTTCATTAATTCACCTCCTAATGGTCATTGAATACAAACTATTTTTTCTTATTCAACAACAAAAAACATCGTTTGGCGCGCAAATATAAAAACATTTTTAATTGCATACAACTTAAAAAAAGATCGTTTTATTCATGATGCTTCAAAAGCGTTAGACAATTTGTTATCTTTTCACGAAAATCAAACATGTCATCTATTATGAAAAATCTTCTTTCAGTTGTCCTTATTCTTCTCACACATACTATTGCGCAGGCCGAATCTATCAGGAATGCCGATATTACAATCTGCGAAGTCATTAGTCATGCAGGTTTCGCAATAGTTGACGAAAAAACATTCAATGAAGCATTCAGTTATCTAAAAGATTCGTCCTTTACACAACTGAGTTTCACAGTAAATGTAAGTGGAATGATAGACTCTGTATACGAAAAGTATGATCGTGTACATGATATGAACAACACAACTACATCTGTTCCTATAATAGGAATCGTTGATCACAAAGTCACAACCGTAAAGGCTGTAAAACTGAAGAATAGCAAGCTAACCTTGCCCAAAGGCAACGATTCAACAATGGTAAGGCGATTTAAGTCGGACCTTGTCTTTATTCCCAGTAAAATATCCGTTACGCCAGGTGACATCATTGATATTAAAAATTACGGCGCTCTACTGAACGACACCTGTTACGTAGGAGAAACAACACAGCAAAAGGCGCTCGTTTACGGAGAATACTCTCTATCGTCCACACCATCTTCCCTACCAGCCAACAGTCATAAAAAAACAGCTAAGGTTATTTTGCATCACAATCGTGACGCCCAAGGCAAATTTTCAAAAAACGACTCCAAGTATTCAGTAAAGTTTTAACACCATTTTTTAGGAGGATAAATGATCAATGTAAGTAAAATAATTGCCACCTTTTTTTTTCGCAATTGGCGTAACTGTCGCATCCGAAAGTTTTGGCGGCATCGGCATTTCGTTTCAAAAAGAGAATGGCGGCATCAAAATAGTTGACATTATTCCCAATACACCTGCAGCAGAAAGCAATCTCCAGGTCAGCGACCGGATTATAGCCATTGATGGAATTTCCTTAAAGGGAAAATCCAGCGAAGAAGCAAAACTTATGCTTCGCGGTCCCAAGAACAAGCCCATTGAAGTGACCTATGTCAATAACGGTGAAACCTACTCTACAGTTCTCTCTCGCATTCAAATTACCGTCAAGCCACTGAAAAACATTGAAGACTGGTACGACGGAAAAGAACAATTCAGCACCCACGAAGTCAAGGCCTTTGCTTCCTCTACGGAAAATGACAAGGAACTCCTGGCAGTCCTAAAGAAAGGATCGGTACTCCAGACGGAGGAATCAACTTCTGCAGACAATTTAGATGGCGTATACATCGAAAAGGCCCCAAGAGACGCACCTAAAAACAACAGAAGCGATATAACTAGGCCAGCAGCAAATAGAACTCAAACGCAACACTATCGCAACATCAACGGCGAAATTGTGAAAAAAGAGACTAAGCACTCCGTAAAGTTTTAATTCCCCGAGAGATTATTTCCAGCGGGAATAGCGTTCTCAACACAAAAAGAGCTAGGCTTCTTGGCTTAGCTCTTTTCATACAGTTTCGTCGGGTTAGTTGCGGACGCAACGGACGGAATAACCGTAGTCCTGTGGAGAGGTGGCATCAAGGGTCAGTTCAAGTGCAAATTCTCCCAAAACCGTCTAAACGTAAACTTGGGGCAACATTTGGGTTGGATTTAAACATTGAGGGTATACAGTGTCTGAAAGAAGTCCGTCCTGAAGACAATTCCATATTGCTGTACAAAGATGAAAACGGCAAGACAAACGTCTCTGTCCGTTTTGCCGATGAAGATGTCTGGGTGACCCAGGTCCAGCTTGCGGAGCTCTACGAGACGACGCAACAAAACGTTAGTTTCCATATCGACAATATTTATAAGGACGGCGAATTGCCTCGCGAGTCAACTCACAAGGATTTCTTGTTAGTTCGGCAAGAAGGCAAGCGGAATGTTCAACGTAAAAAGATTGCCTCTTATAAAGCTTAGAACCAGTAAGCCAACAAAGCCGCGATTTTTCTAATTAGTCCTAGATTTTACGCAAATGGTTCCTTCCACATGGAATCCTATGGGGCAATTTTCATCGGCAGCAATAACCCCATCGACAGGGCGATCAAGCAAAAGCAAATCATCCGTAAGAACAATCTCGTAAAAACCCAAGGGATATACCACTCCATACAGCGAAGAATCATCCCTATCTCCGTTCAAGTATAGGGCATAGTTATAGTACTTAGTCGACAAATCCACTGCAACAACCTTTGTACTTTCACCAGAGCCATTATTAAAATAGGTGGTAAGCTCCTTGTGATTCTTGCGATCCAAACGCGTCCAGCCATAATCAATTCCACCAACGGGATCATCTACACACATCCAATAACCTTCATCGTTAACAGGAACCACCTGTATATGACTGCTGTTTCTATTGCAATTACCTCCATTAGGATGGGTAAATAATGTAAACTCACGAGAATTGGCATCACGCCATTTTTTCGCTTTATCTTCGCAATAGTAAACATGGTTTCCGTACGAAGCGAGAGTACCACAAGGGATCGTTGAGCAACACTTCCCAATGGTCCTTTCAATCCAAGCTTGAGCATCAAGGAGGTTCCAAACGCCAGGAACACCCCGATTGTCAGCCCAAGCTTTCGTGCAAGAATAATAACCATCCTCATACTCCGCAATGGAGTCGTATTTTGCCGTAATACCACAAATTCCAATTTGTCGTTCGAGCTCACTATAGACAATCCACTTTTCGCCTGTTGAATTACAATAATAGGCAGTGTCCCCTAACACCTTGGTGGTTCCAAATTCCACGTTAACACCACAAATTCCAATTTGTCTTTCCAGTTCGCTTTTATAGATATACCACTTGCCGTCTGCTGCACAAAGAGCGCTATGCCCCAAGGTATCTATGGAGGTTTCGCTGCTATCACATTTTCCCAAGAAACGAGTAAGATAAGGTTCCTTAAACGCAGCATCACGCCAAGAGCCATTTCCATCACAAACCACAAAAGCGGAATCTTTTGTCAGGCGCAATTCATCCTTATTGTAAGTCATACACAACAAGGGCAAACCGTCCCTTGGAATTATTCGCCACTTGCTGGAATCGCAATACAAAACGGTCCCATACCATTTGCTATAAGGATTCATAATGGAATCAACATAATTCGAACGAGAACACTGGTTGAAGTCATAGGCCAACGCCAAGTAATCCATATTACAATCAGGAATGACAGAATCAGCAGTCAGCATGGAATCCAAGGTAGTCAATATGGGAGAATCTTTCGAAAGCGTATCCAAGGCAAATTCGCGCTGAAATTTTTCTAAATGACGTTGAACGTTTTCTGTTTCGGGGTATTTTAGAGCGTTACAAAAAATGTATGAAGCACTGAGATTTTTCGATTTCAAAAAATCTTTAAAATCCTTTTTCGCCATTCCCTCGGCTACATAAAAAGGCAAACCCTCTTCCAAATATCGACGCAGCCTGTCCCTGATCAAGACATCCGTAGATTCGTTAAATCTTACTGTATCCATATTTACAGCATTTCTCAAGTTTCGCATTTCAACAGAAACGCTATACATTTGAACGCCATACTTCCACATAAGGTGTCCATATTGGACAATTTCCACAAAAGGACTTTGCAGTTTCAAATCCTTGAATACAGCAGTTTGGTTCCTATAACCAGCTGTATCATAATCCGTAATTCTAGATACCACATTAAAGGAACTATCCAGACATTCAAGGGCTATGGAATCCCGCTCATAAGTCATGGATGAGCACATTTCCCAACGATAATAATTAATATCAACGCCAAAGTAATCAACATTGAGGGTCTGGGACACAGGATCTTTTGCTCGTGCGTCAACAACATCAAAATCTGAACTGTACTCAGAGCAGCCAGCCAAAGCGCACAACAGGATTGCAAACAAGAACCAGATCATTTCGCACCTAGTAGTAAATCGTCACGTCACAAGATTCTTCAGACTCTTGCAAAGACCAGTCTATTTGTACGTCGGGTAAATCGACTTTTAAGTCAAAGAAATTAAAGACTTTCAACTTGCAATTTTCGCCAAAGATTTCACCCTTGTGAAGTTCCGATTTCGGCTTTGTCAGGGAGAATTCACCTTCCTTTAAAGTTCTTATTTTGTCATACCTGGCATCATGGAAAACAATCATATTTGCGTTGGAGCAATACATATCGGTACAGCCATAAATATTCATATACATATCAAGGGCATACCGCTCATTCTTGCCGATTTGACCGAACCGAAAAATCACGTAACCGTTCGCTTGCGAAAGGGAATCCTGATAGAATAGATATAGACTATCGTACCGGACTTTTTCGCCATCAAAAGTAATGACGGTTTTTTGCAGATCCTGATAATTAGAAAGTCGGGTCACAGCACTTTCATCCGAGTTGGGATCCCACTGGGAACAGGCGCAAAGGCAAAGCACTACAGCAACAATCGTTAAGCAAATTTTCTGCATTTCATCCTCCTAGAACAAGTACGATATGGAAGTTGAAGCAAAAATCAAACGTTCGTCTAACTGAGTGCCATTTATAACCGTTAGACCCAGACTATACTGCAGTCCACCATGAGCATTGTAGGTGAAGCCGAAATAATTGGAAAAATAAAAGGGGAACTTAAAGGTGACATCAAAGTCGCTTTCTCTTGAAACATGTTCAAGAAGAATTCCGTCCGGTTCTCTTGTCTTCAAATCCGTGGTCCAAAGCCATGGAATGTTAAACATGGGCACATAAGTCAAGGCCACCGAACCAAGGAATAAGCTGGCATGGGCACCAGTACCACCGCGGAAATTGAACTGGTATTCATCGTATTTACCCTCAAAAGAACCCACATACGTATCACCTCCAAAACCGATTGTTTGGTAAGTGTATATCGCTCTAAAAGAGTAATCAGTTTTACTGTAATCCAGTCCTAGGTAAGTATTAATTCCAACCTCACCGTAACGGCTATTGAGACCTATTGCAGCAGTAACATAAGGCATCGGGTCCAAGCCAAAGCCATACACCAGCAAACGTCTTTCGCTTTTCATTAGAGTTTCTACACTCAGCGACACAGGAAAAGACTTGAAATTGTAATAAATGTCAGCCTTTGACGGATGTAGAAATCTTTCGCCTCCATAAGAATTGTAGGCATCCTTTTTACCGGGGCAATGCTGTTCACCTTCACAAACTACGGCAGCGCCATTAAAAACCCTGGACAAGTGAGAGGATTTTTCGGATGGTTCATGCACAGAGGCGGTTACTCGCATGGCAGAGGAATTCTCTTGCATATTAAATTCCGCGCCACGAACCGTAGGAGGAAGGGAAACATCAAAGGAACCCACATCCACAGCCATCTTATAGGAATCGCCACAACCAGCAAGTCCAAGAAATAGACCGCTGATTACGCAGAGGAGAAACATCTGTATCAAAGTGACCTGTTTCATCGCAAAAAAGATATAAAATTATCTAATTTATTCTCCATGAAGCATCATTCATCCCATACAAATCGACATTTAATCCGTTTGATTTGCATACTATGCGGACTCCTGCTCTACGGCTGCGCCGCACCGGGAAATTCACCGATGCGAACTTTGAAGGTCGAATCCCCGGGAGCAGTTATCGCTACGGTATACCTGGATTCAACCTACGTTGGAACCACACCCTTGACCATGAGCGTCAACCAAGATTCTATAGACGGTTCTCAGTTGTTGGTCATCCATCAAGGCGAAGTTCTCCTCAATAGGAGACTGAAAAAAGATCCCCAAGAAGTAGCGGAATCCCAAAAAACAGCCATGGGCATTGGACTCGTGGCTTCCGGGGCACTAATGCTAACCATGCCCTTTCCATGGGCGTTTATAGCACCAATCACAGCCCTTTCAACATCGAGCGTTATCGCTTATTCAGTTACCCCGGATTCGTTAAAAAACAATTGGACTTACTTTCCCTTAAACCCAACAAATAAACAAGTTCTAACAGCAAAGCCTTCCGCAACTAAATCAAAAGTCGAAACTAAATCCACCATCAAGACAATCGCCAAATCTGACTCCAGTACAAAATTCCGTGAAACCAACCTGACATCTGGCGGAATGCACCACATTCAAAAAACGCTTTTCTGGCTTGACAAAAATTTTGACAAAAAGACGATACATCTCAAAGCATCAATTTATCCGATTGCGGGCAATGACCTAGTCTTATCTTCTGGAATTTGCTACGACAAAAGCAACAGAACCATTTGGCTTCAAAGCGACCTCCATCCAGAAATCACATATCCCATAAATTTGAACGAATTAATCAACAAATGTATTTCACTGGATTCAACACAAAAAGTAAAAAAGAAAAGTATTTGGAAGCCAGTCCTTATCACAACTGGAATTGGAGCCGGTCTGGGTGCATTACTGGGAGGTGACGAACCTAGTGTAGCAGCAGCAGCTTTAGGCGCATTGGGTTTTCTTTACAGCGCCATGTTTTCACTCATCTACTGTGATAGCTATACTGTAGATGGAGAAGAAGATGGAATTTGCCCTCTAGCCCCTCCCGAAAAGGAAGAGTTGGAGAAGTGGTTATCGCAATATCCCTGTGATTCCGATTCACAGTAAAAATGCAGAAGAAAATCAGGTAAAAAAATCATGCCTAAGCGTACTGGTGTTGCAGACTTGCCTTTGCATACGGGGACTGTTCCCCGTTGGCTTGCGGACCGTATGCGAGACTTGGGCAGGCTCATTGCCGAATCCATTGTGGAAAATTACGGCAAGAGGGAATTCCTGGTTCGTTTAAGTGACCCGCTGTGGTTTCAGTCCTTCGGGGCGGTCATGGGAATGGACTGGCATTCCTCGGGAATTACCACCAGCGTGATGTACGCCCTGAAGCGCGGGCTGAACCCAATTGCCAGGGACCTTGGGATTTATGTGTGCGGCGGCCGCGGAAAGTTTTCGCGGGAGACTCCTACGGAACTGCTGCAGATTGCAGACCAGACCGGCGTGGACGGGAATTACCTGAAGCGCACCAGCTGTCTTTGCGCCAAGGTGGACAACACCGCGGTGCAAGACGGATTCCAGCTTTATCAGCATAATTTTATCGTGACGGATGAGGGCGACTGGGCGGTGGTTCAGCAGGGCATGAATACGGACGCCCGGGCTGCAAGACGTTACCACTGGTGTTCTTCTAACTTGCGTTCTTTTGTAGAAGAACCCCACGCAGGCGTGGTAGGCGAAAACCGCGGGCAGATTCTGAACTTGACTCATCAGGAAGCAGGCATTACCCGCAACTCCATTCTGGAACTGACTCACGAAAATCCCGACAGGATGATGCGTGAAATCCGACAGATGGTAACTCCAAGTTCCTCTATGGTGGTATCGCCACAGATGGACTTATTTGCGCCCATTGTCGCGCCGGATGGTACGCCGGTCCGCCTCGGTTCCCGAGATCCCATTATCGCAAATTCATCCCGCGACTGCATTATGCCTAGCCGCCATGAAGTCCGCGCAGAAGATGTGGACCTGAAGCGCCTTGGGGGCGTACTTGCAACCGCCTACGAATCCGACCCCAAGGATTTTGAAAGTCTGCTGTTAACACCGGGACTTGGCCCCCGCACTTTGCAATCCCTCACTCTCGTCAGCGAAGTGATTAACGGAACTCCTTCCCGCTTTAGGGACCCTGCCCGCTATTCCTTTGCCCACGGTGGCAAGGATGGGCACCCCTTCCCTGTTCCCACCAGAGTTTACGACGAATCCATTCGCGTTCTGAAAGGCGCTATTGAAAAGGCGAAAATCGGCGACCGAGATAAAATGGATTGCCTCAACCGCCTTCACGCCACCCAGCTGGCCATCGAAAAAGACTGCGAACCTCTCGCCGACTTCGACAAAACTATTGATCACGAAAAAAAACACTCCCAAGAGTGGGGCGGAAGAACGGTTTAAGGAGCGTTCTAGATTTTTTCGTCTGGGGCTTGTCCGTCGTGGGCAAGCCATTTGCATTCCGTCAATTCCATGTCGGTAAATACAGCCCTAAAGGAGGAATCTTCGGGACTGCAGGCGTAAATGCCAAACTGAATTTCGTCGGTAGCTTTCCACATGTGGCAAATTCGCATTTGTGAAAAGTTGGAACCGTCTTCGGAACATTCAATGCAGAAATCATTTTCGCGACGGCTGAAGCGATACCACATGGATTTAATATCGGCACTGATTGCGGTGGTAGCCCAGTCCGAATATCCCATGTTGGTAGCAACACTTCCAAGATGCTGGAACTTTTCATTCTCGTATTCGATGGAAGCCTTCAACCAGTTTTCGCTATCCAGATACATGGCCACGCCGCACTGGTCAAAACGATGCTTGCTTTCGAAAGAAGTCTTCACGACGAAAGAGAAAAACTTCTCTGCAGTCTTGATCTGAAGAACCGGTGCGTTATCATTTCGGAAATGATAATAGGTTCTTTGCCAAAGGTCCGTATGAGGTTCCGTAATGATTTCAATAACATCATCCGTAATGGAAAACTTTTTCGGAGCCCTAGTCCAGAACCAATCTTTTGCATTAATCTTCATTACTTGTCCTTCACACATCTTACAGAAAGTCCAAAGTCCTTTCCGTAGGGATAAACGGAAACATCCTTGCGGCCAGCCATCATGTGGACGCCGATTGCTTTTTTGCTGGGCGCGGCATCACCATCCTGCAAGTTTGTGCCATCCTGCGACACACCCTCTTCCGTGGCGCTCCACAGATAAGCGTACATTGTTTGGCGATCGAAGCGACCGCGGTAATCACGGAAACCAGACGGCGTTCCGTTAAATCCATATTCATCGGAGCCGTTGCCGTAATGGCTCCAGCCATCGGCGGATTTCAACTTGACGCCTGCGGAGTCCCGACCGCCTACGTCTGCGAAAAGCTGTTCAAATTCTGCGGCCGTGGGCAGGTGCCAACCGGCGGGGCACACGTTCTTCGCTACATCCCAGTTATAAAATCTGCCGTACTTTCTACAATCATAACCAAAGCGGGTATAGCACCAACTTTCTTCCGCGGCAAAGCTCAGGTTCTCCGCCATCCAAACCTGGGAACCAATTTTTACCGTCCTGTATTCCTGATTATCTCGGGAATCTTTTAAGATGTCCTGCGCAAATACTTGCAAACTCATCAGAAGGAATACAAATATGCCAAAGCGAAATTTCATCATCAGATATTAAAATAAAAAAAGCCGATGCCGATTTTCATCGGCATGACTTCAATCATCAGGAACATGAGCTTTTATCAACGATTCAATCGGACCGTTCGCCTAATTCCATCAGCAGATTGCAACAGGTAAACGCCCTTGTTATACCCAGCAGTCTTTAGGATCGTTTCAAAAGCGGCGCCATCCACGCGGACACTTCCCAAGACCTTGCCCATCAAATCAAAGACTCGGTAATTCTTGGAAGCAGCATTCATTGCATAGCTACGGATAATTCCAACACTGGAATCAGGAGGAGTGATGGGGTCACCGGATACAGCGAACGTAATATAATCAATATCCATCCAGCTTCCCGTTACCGTGAATCGCAAGACATGTTCACCTTCGCTGAGATTCACGCCACTGGCCGCGTTAACATTGTTGAAATCATCGTAGTTGTCTTTGCCCTCATTCTTGGGGACCGCAATGGATTCCGTAATGTCCTTGCCATCCATGGAAAGCTTGAAACTGGAAGTATTGTTGGCGGAAGCTACGGAAGCAAATACATCGTACTTGCCGGTTTCTGCAACCTTCACCGTGTATTCCAGCCATTCCCCTTCCTGGTTGTAGCCCACCACAACCTTGTCGCCTTTCTTATAAAGGTCAACGCCAGTATCCTTGCGGTAACCGCTGTCGCCGTGATTTTCAGAATCGTTATCCTTGTAGGAATCGTTACCGGAACCTACGCCTGGAATGTCAAAATCTTCAGCTTCAATCTTTCCGGGAATAGTCGCCGCCACACCTTTAAACGGCTGCTGAGGCATTGGCTCGACAGGAGCACGGTTCATATGTTCCAGCATCACCTTAGCGTAACGCTTGCCAAATTCAATGTAACCGTCGCGGTTAAAATGATAGCTATCGCCAGCGCTTCCAAGACCAGATGAAGAAACCGGCCAGGCATTATCCATCACCTTGGTAATGCGCTGCACCTGACTTGTGCTAAAGCCCCTGCAGCAGCCATCTTCACGCATTTCGCCAGCCAGCAGCGGCACCGTATCGGAACTGAGTCCAAGATCGGTCAGCATGTCGTCACGAATTTTCTTGAGGTCTTCGGCCCAATGGTTATTGTTCCAGTCCGATTCACCCTGGTGAACAATGATACCCTTGATGACACCATCCTTCTGGGCAATCTTTGCAAGGTCTATAATTCGCTTGTACAAATTGCTATCGTAAGCCTTGGCCCAGTTAATAATCCAGTTTTCCTTTTGACGATCAGGATCTTCGAGATAAGCCTGCCAGTTGTCCTTATCGAACAACTTGAGTGCAGTACCACCCACAGCAACTGAAATAATGCCAACGGTTACATCGGGCAAGGAATCCACCAAGGTGCGGCCAAAATAATCTGCAACAGAAATACTGGGAGGATTATCGCAGTTTGCCAACTGGGAAGTTGCATCGGTCCAGACACCCATGGTGCGACCCTTTGCGGGGCAATCCATAGAAGGCAAAAGTTTAAATCGCGGATAAGGCTTTGTTTCTGGTTCTGCAGCGCCTGCGGCACCCGCCATATTGGACTGGCCAAAGGCAATGTAGATGTGGAAATTCGGATCGGGCGCAGCACTCGCCAAAGTGGCCGCCGCAGCCAAGGACAAAATCAATTTTTTCATATTGGTACCCATACAATCTTAAGATACCCTTTTGCGCGACCAAAATGCCCATATATATGGAACTTCTCCTTGACAAATTATCCACGAGGTACGGCACTTTTCAAGGGACATATTTTTTATCATTGTGCAGGATGAAAATTCAAGTTCTTATAGACAATCGTAAATTTTCGGGAAATCCAGGTGCCAAAACCGAAGTCTGTTCCTGCGACGCATTGACGCCGGAATGGGGACTCTCCGCATTCATTGAATTCAATGGTCATCGAATTCTTTTGGATACCGGAGCGTCAGCAAACTTTGCAGAAAACGCAACTGCACTGGGAGTAGATTTAAGCACCGTTGACGCAGGCGTTCTAAGCCACGCCCATTATGACCACGCCGGTGGCATGGAAGCATTTTTCAAGGCAAATGACCACGCCTGTTTTTACCTGCGGGAAGGTGCCGGCGAAAACTGCTACAGCAGGCATAAATTCCTCAAGCTGTTTTCCTATCAGAAATACATCGGCATACACCGCGGCTGGCTCAAGCGCTACAGCGAACGCATCAAGTTTGTAGGCAGTTCCTCTCGCGAAGCCGCGAGTAGTCCCACGGAAATCCTGCCGGGCGTATTTCTGGTAGGTCACAACGACACAATATTCAGCGCAGAAAGCCGCGCCGCAATCGCCGCCCGCAACGGCCTTTCCATCAAGCTGAACGGCAAATACATTCCCGACAGTTTCAATCACGAACAGAGCCTTGTCTTCGACACACTTCAGGGCTTGTTCATCATGAACAGTTGCAGCCACGGCGGAGCCGACAACATCGTGAAGGAAATTCAGATTGCCTTCCCCGGCAAAAAGATTTACGCAATCTTGGGCGGTTTCCATTTATACAAGACGCCGGATTCTAAAGTCCGTGAATTTGCAGAACGCCTCCGCGCCCTCGATGTCCAGAAAATTTATACAGGCCACTGCACTGGCGATCGCGCCTACGAAATTTTAAAGGGCGTTCTCGGAGACCGCGCAGAGCAAATGTACACGGGTTTGGAAATAGAAATTTAGCCTTTCGGCTACACTCAAGGATATGGATCCTTCACTACGTTCAGGATGACGATTTTAAACAAATAATCAAAAACAATACTATCTTATTGAACATGAAAAACGAAAGTATTTCCCTCGAAAATCTTGAAAACATCAAGGGCAATCCCAAGGCCCTTTTGCCTATCGCCATCTTCCTAGTGCTTTATCTTGGACTTGGCATCACCTTTGAATACGTCCTGAAGGTCCCCATGGGCTTCTACAACATCCCCATTGTAGCGGCTTTCCTGATTGCCATTTTTGTGGCTTGCATTCAGAACCGCAAGTTGAATTTTGACAAGAAGATGAACGTGATGGCAGGCGCTTTAGGTGACCGCAACATTTTCCTCATGATTCTGGTGTTCTTGTGCGCCGGTATCTTCGCTGGAATTCTGGGGCGTTCCAGCGCCAGTGCGGCAGCCTACTTGCTATTGGATTTTATTCCGTCCCAGTTTGCGGTGGTGGTCTTGTTCGTAGTGGCGGCCTTCGTCTCTACCGCCATGGGAACTTCCGTAGGCACCATCGCGGTGGTTTCGCCAATCGCCATTGAAGTGGCAGGTGCCGCAGGATTCAGCATCCCCTTCTGCGTGGCATCTGTCATTGGCGGCGCCATGTTCGGCGATAACTTGAGCTTTATTTCTGACACCACCATCGCAGCCACCTCCACACAGGGCTGCAAGATGAAGGATAAGTTCAAGGTGAATTTCTGGATCGCCTTGCCTGCCGCCTTGGCAGCCATCGTGATTATTACAGCCATCTCCTTCGCCACCGACGCCCACGAAGTAGTAAGCGCCGACTACAAGCTGATCCAGCTGATGCCCTACGTTTTGGTACTGGCTTTGGCTCTGGTCGGCATCAACGTCTTCATGGTCTTGCTGGTGGGTATCGTAGCGGCCGCCGTCGTTATGGTAGGTAGCGGCGAGCTCAACTTTGTCGGACTTCTCTCCCACATCGGCAATGGAATTTCCGGCATGTACGAAACCATCATGGTAGCCGTTTTGGTCAGCGCCCTCTGCGGACTTATTCGCATTCACGGCGGATTCGCCGCTCTGCTGGATTTCATCCACAAGGTTTTCAAGGGCCATAGAAGCGGTCAGCTGGGCGTCGGCCTTCTGGTAAGCGCCATGGACGTAGCCACTGCCAACAACACCGTAGCCATCGTCATGGCGGCTCCCATCGCCAAGCAGATGAGCGACGAATACAGAATCTCCCCGCAAAAGACCGCCTCCCTCCTGGATATTTTCGGATGCATTTTGCAAGGTCTGCTCCCCTACGGTGCCCAGATGCTGGTAGCCCTTTCCGCCATCGCATCGGCAGCAACCGCAAATACCGCAGCCGGCGCAGTGGTCAACGGTGTCGAAGCAGTGGTCAACGGTGTCGAAGCGGTGAACGTCAGCGCCTTCGACATCATCCCCTACATGTTCTATCCCTTCCTGCTCTTGATCAGTGTGCTGGCCTTTATCGCCATCTCCCCCAAGAGAAAGAAGAATGTCTAAGGCCGCTTTTCGCGCGATCCTGGCAATTCCACATTGGAATAGCGATTTGCAGCACTCCCCCTTGCGTCCACGAACATTCTGCCGTATATTATAGACATAGACCGGATGTTAACCGGAACGCGGGGCCTGCGGGACCTGCTGAGATAGAAACGAGTCGGCCCTTCGGCGCCGACCGTTTTTTTTGGGACTTTTTTTCAAAAATAGGTTACTAAACAAGCGTTTTAATACGATTTAGTAACCCCAATTTTAGTTTATTCAAAATGAAAGCCACATTCACGAGCTATTTTACAAGGTGCACAGGTTACTACTATCTATTTTTTATCCTTTTTAGTAACCCCAAAAACGTATTTTTCCTCATCAAAGTAGATAAAATAATTAATTTATACAAAATAAAGGTTACTAAATGAACTTTTCTTGCCCATTTAGTAACCTCAAAATGAAAATCTGACTTTTTAAAATCGCTTTTCGAATTTAGCGAATGGCACGAAGCCTTGTTCCCTCGCGGGGCTATTTCTTCTTGGACTTTTTCTTGGCGGCCTTCACATTGGCGAGAGCGGCTTTCAAGGCTTCCTTTTCGGCCTGCTGTTCTTCGGGAGTGGGCTTGGTATCTTCAACCAGACGGTCGGCCCATTCATCCCAGAAGCGGCAACGTTCGCCGTCCAATTTCATCTTGGCGAATTTGACGGGTTCCGTTTCTACAGCCAGAGTTACAACAGATTCCTTGTAAGCCTGCGGGAGGCCAGAAACGTGAGCCATGCGCTGCTTCAGTTCCGCCACAGTAGCGTCAAGAATTTCTACGCCAAAGCGACGTTCAATGTAACGGCGGGTAATGAAGCCCATAGACATAAAGTAGTCGCCCTGGTTTCCTTCGGCAAGGTAATTGCGAACGCGAAGTTCCTTGAGAGCCAAGACCGCTTCTTCGTAAGGCGGCAGACGGGGAGCCGCACCCTGCTTGCGTAATTTCTTGTGCAGGAGCCAGCCAGCCACCACCAGCAAGATGGCACCAAGTACACCCAGCAAAATATACAGCCACTGAGGCAGGCGGGGGTCAGCCATGGGGTCTTCCACTTCCAGGATGTCCTCTTCTTCGCCGGTGGTGCGGGGAGCAACCTTCACGGCCACGGGGTCTGTATTGGTGCGCACGGTATCGCTACCCACAACAGCCAACACCTGCTGGGGAGCGATCATGAAATCGCCGCCGACAAAAGTGTTCAACGTTGCAAGCCAGGTAAATTTTGCAGTGCCCTTGGGCATACCCTCGGTAATACGTTCATTCTTCATTTCCTTCACTTCGAAGCTACCGAGATTTCCTACGAAGCTGGGCAAATCCACAATGGCGTTTTCGGGAGCGGTCACGGAGATTTCGTAATTGAACATATCACCGATAAACACCTGGGCGTTATCCACGTTGGCCTTGACACTTACATCGAAGGCGAAACTCCAGGAAGCCACAAGACATACCAGCAGGGCAATCAGCGAAAAACGACGTACCAAAATAATGTTCTTCATAAAAATTAGCGTTCCAAAACCGCGATTTCAATATTCTTCAAGGAATATACAAAATTTCGACTATGGCAAGCCAACCCAAAAATGTGGACTCGGGAAAGAAAAAGCTAGATTGAAAGAACTACGTTATGAATGGATCCGTTTTCAAGAAGCTGGCAATTGCGCTATTGGGCTGCACCCTTTTTTGGGGAGTGCCCGCCTGCGCGCAGACAGATTCTACGCAAACGGATTCCGCCCAAACAGCCACGGTCCAGACCGAGGCGGCCATTGACTCTAGCTTTCGAACCAGCGTAAACCACAACTTTACCTGGGCAGCCTTTGTACTGACTCACAAGGCGCTCCGCAATTCGGAATCCCTGCACAATTGGCCGTTCTTCCCGCTGGCAACCCCCATTGCCTGGAACAGCGATTTCCGTGCCGAAAAGGATCTGGGCAAACTGCTGACTTTGAAAGGAATGGTGGGTTCAAACCTGAGCATCATGGACCTGGGATTCAACAGCGACATTACCCTGGAAGCAATCCACTTGTTGGAGCTGGGCATATCCGCAAACATCCATTCCTCCTTCAACTACGGAAGTTACGCCACCTTCATGGGCGTATACAATGCTGAGGAAGGTGCGTTTGACAGGGATATGTTCATGACGGCTTTTTCCTACGGAATCAAATACCGAGTAGGCGCCACCATTCCCTTGATCGCCTTTTTGCCCAGGAGCAAATGGACCAGGATTGTATTGAGGCCAAACGCCAACTGGACCTTTACCAAGTACACCAATGCCGAAGAGGGTGAAATCTGGAAATGCGGTTCGGAGTATTCTGCAAACGGATACCGCTACCGGTATGGAGGAACATTAATTTATATGTTGCCATTCCAGCGATTCCCCATGCTCATGGTCAACGCCGGTGTAGGCGGATTTTTAAGGTCCACCAAATTTGACGAAGTTTACGATGGTTATGATCCCTACTTCAAGACCTTTAGCATCATGCCCATGCTGAGCATAAAGGTTAACGAAAAATGGAATGGCATGATCATGGCAAACTTCTCCAGGGATCGCAAATACAGGAATTACCATTACGAAGTCACTGAGGAACTTCTACAGGAAAGAATCGGAAGCGAGTGGGGCACAAAAGTCATCATGGCGACTTTTTCCCGAAAGTTCTAGGGGATCGACTAAACGCAAGCGGCCAAGCGATTTGGAATCTCACCTAGGCGAGACTTTGGCAGCCCGACGTTTAACGGCCCAGCAGTCTTTTCTTCCGCAACGCTGCAGACGGATGTTCACGATAAATTAACGAAAAAAGAACCGTATGCGGAATCTCGCAAGAGGCAAGTTCGCGCAGCGCCTTTTTAGCCACCTGCTTGTCAGTCGCTTCCAGAGCATACTTGTCGCATTCGTATTCCTGATTCCAGCAATAGAAATGGAACAGCACGCGGCCAGGAACCGCCACCACATGGAGCCAGAGGATAGCCGCCCACAGAGGCAAACCGTAGCGTCCCATCAGCATGGCCAACAGACCCACCGCAAGCATAAGCACCGCCACCTTGAAAAGGTTCCGCAAAACACTATGGTGATAAACACCGTGAGCTTCTTCATGGAACTTCACGAAGTTCCCGACCAGAGGTTCCTTGCGGCTTTCGGGCAATGGTACAATATCGTTCACCAGAGGAATCAGGCGAAGCACCCCAAAGGCGCCAGCCTTCACCTGCGTCAGGCGGGCTTCACGCACTTCGAGAACAGCACGGGCCACCACCTCCACAGCAAGCAAAATCCAGAGGGCCACCATCATGGGCTAGACCTCAAGCTTTGAAACTTTAGCCACAGAGGTAAGCTTACGCAGCTTCTCTTCGACGCGGGCCTTTTCCCATTCCGTAAAGCCCTTGTCCACAGGATGGGCATCGTCGTAGTCGTCAAAGATTTCGCGACCGCGTTCGTTATCCTTGTCAAGACCGTGAGACACGCGTTCGAACCAGTCCTTTTCTAGCTGGCGGTAACGCTTCAGAAGATCTTCCAGAGTTTCGGGCAGGGGCACCACACGGACAACATCCTTGTTGGTTTCAGTTTCCGTCATAATCAGGCGGCGCAGTTCCTTGACCGGCTGCATCTGCAAATTGGCATCGCCCGCCACAAAGTTGATGATGGCATCCAGGACGTAACGTTCCAGATATTCCGCATAAGTATGCAGAGCCTGCTGACGTACTCGTTCACGCAAAAAGTTTTCGCCAAGGCCATCGATATGTTCCTTGGTGTAGACATCGCGAATAGTGGACACCTGCAAACGGCAATAGGCATCGTAAACATAGCGCACCGTTTCGGGGCTAAAGATGCTATAGAATCCGACAGGAATAATACCCTTGCCGCGAACGGAATACTTATAGGCATTACGGTCCAGGGCGTAGGCATTGCGGGCATAGTTCCAGCCCGGTACGATTTCGTTCAGGCGTGCAGGCACACCCATAAGCTGCGGATCGCCGGGGCGCACCAGGGAGAAGGGGAACTTCAAACGCTGGGGCATGGTGGTCACGCCGGTGGCAATCAACGAAAACGGTGACTCGCGATAGTTGGCGGGGAACTTGATGTTCACGCCCAGGCCAAAGAACATCCCCTGACCAGGCATCACTTCCTGATCGGGCATGCGGCCGGTATGGTTGCTACCCACGTTGGCGCCATAACCCAGGTTGCCGCAACCATCGGGCCAGAGAGCAGCAATCAACAGGGAATGGTGATGCATCTGGGTCATGGGACCCATATAGGAACTGTTGACCTCACCCTCTTCGATATGGCAGCAGGGGGCGATAATAGAAGACTTGACGATGGCCTTGCAAGCCACCTTCACGCGGTTCATCAGAACGGATCCCTGAACTTCGGCACCGGTGTGGATGGTAACGCCCATCTGCACATTGGAGTTCTCAAGAATCACGGAGTCATAAACGTGGCTGGGATCTTCCAGAGAACTGAGCACCACAGAATTTCTGATCTTGGAAGCGCCTTCGATACGGGCGTGGGAACCAATCCAGCTGTTACGAATGATATTGGTATTGCTTACGACAGCGCCCTTACCCACCAGACCAAAGGGAAGATCCATCTCTTCGCGGTAGGCGGCCAGCTGTTCGGCAAAGGCCTTATTCACTTCGGCATCGGCCTTGTGGAAAAGCTGGGCATCCACAAGGTCCATGGTAATTTCCGGGAACACCAGAACAGAGCGGCCACCCATCTCGTTACCCACAGACATGGACGAACCGATTTTATAGCTGATCTTTCCACTGCTAACAATGGAACCTACGTTGTGTATGACAGCGCTACTGCGAACAAGAACGTTACTAAGCATGGCCACCTTATAGATCAGCGCATTCTCGATAATGCAACCATGGACCATGCTGTCATAGACACCTGTCGGGAACGAAACGTCACCCGGGAGCAACAAAGTTCCAAAAAAGCGGGGCAGGTACACCTCACCTACAAAAATGGACCGATGAATACGACCGGCATCGAAATCCGGTTCCACCATCACCTTATCCCAAGATTCAGAACGGTTGCCGTTACCTTCCAGAATCTGAATTTCTTCGGGAGTCAACGGGCGATATTTGGAAGTGGCGGCCTTAATTGCCTTGAAGTTTTCAACGGCAGCAGCCAAAACACTATTCTTCAGCACTTTTTTCAATTTCAACAGTCGTTGCATGGCACAAAAATAGCCTAAATTTGTGCCGATGATGAAAGACCTGCTATTCAATTTGATTGGAAAACACAAATACGATATTTCTATCTACACAGAAGAAATTTTTGAAAGACGTTGCCAAGAAGAAATTATCCGTAGCGATGAGGATAACAGTTCTTTCGTGTATATCGAATTTGACTTCGAAACCGTTCGCAAGGAACTGGGCAGCGACGAAGCCAACGATAAATTCTGGGAAGTCTTCCTAGCCTCCCTGCACAAGAGCAATCGCGGAAGCGACATTATCGGTTTCCTGGAAATGGGATCCGGACTAGGCATGCTCTTGCTGGATTCTAAAATCGAAGGCTGGAACAGAGTGAGGGGCCGTATCGAACAGATGGGATCCACCATGGGTTTCAATCAGGTCAACAAGCTGCTGAACAGCGTCGTAAAGCCCATCGTTTACCCAACCTGCATCCAGGTTTCTGGCGACACGACCACCATGAATGTCGTCAACGCAGATATCACAGGTTAAGATGGTCCAGAAAGTTCTTGTCATCGGCTCAGTCTATCCCCGCTTTCATGAAGACGCCGAAGTCCCCTGGCTCCGAGCCTCTATCGCCCACTTGAAAGAAGCGGGCATCGACGTACAAGTACTTGCTCCTACATACAAAGGTCTGAAGAGCCACGAAATTGACGGTGTGCCGGTCAACCGATTCCGCTACGCCCCCAAGGACTGGGAAATGCTGACCCACGAAGAAGGCGCCCCCAGCAAGATGGCCTCCAAGCCCTGGCTGCAGCTTCTGGCAATTCCCTATATCATCAGCGGTTTCTTCCGCTGCATCAGCCTATGCCGCAAGTGGAAACCGGACGTGATTCACGCCCACTGGCCCTTTCCCCACGCCTACATCGCCCTAGGCGCCGCCAAGCTTTTTAGGATTCCCCTGGTGCTGAACTTTCATGGTGCGGAGCTCCTTCTGATCCGAAAGAAGAAATGGGTGAAGCCCCTATTGAAATTTGCAATCGGTCAAGCGCAAGCTGTTTTTGCCAACAGCAGTTTTACCGCAGGCAAGATCAAGGCCATCCGCAACGTGAACGTGGAATGGAGCCCCTACGGAACAACGCTTGGTTCAGACGAGAGGGACGGCAAGCCCGAGAATCAGATGCACCCAGTCAACGGAAAGTTCAAGATTCTTTTCGTGGGTAGACATATTGAACGTAAAGGGATCTGCTACCTGATCGAGGCCGCCAAACACTTGCCTGCAGACAAGTTCGAAATCCGTATCGTCGGAGTAGGCGACCTGACCGAAGAACTGAAAAAGCAGGCGGCTCTGTTAGACGAGAGCGCAGGTCAACACTGCGACATCATTTTTACAGGTAAGCTTTCTCCTGCAGACCTGGAAGCGGAATACCGTAACGCCAATGTCTTTACCCTACCCGCCATCGTAGACCACAAGGGTGACACCGAAGGTTTGGGTGTGGTATTGATCGAAGCCATGGAACTGGGACTCCCTATCGTGGCAAGCAACGTAGGCGGAATTCCCGACGTAGTTGTAGACAACGTAAGTGGCCTGCTAGTTCCGGAAAAAGATCCGGTCGCCCTGGCCGACGCCTTCAAGCGACTGGCTGCCGAACCCGAACTGGTCCAGAAACTCCTTGCAGGTTCCCGCAAGCGAATCCAGGATTGCTTTACCTGGGACGGCATCATCCAGAGACAGATTGCCGTTTACAACAAAGTCATTAAATAATCAATAAAAGTTAGACGTAACAGGCCGGCTTTCCAAACCCTTCTGTCAAGTTCTTGACCAGGAGCTTCACGTCGATGGGCTTAGCCAGGTGACCATCCATACCAACCTCAAGAGCCTTCTTCTTGTCTTCTTCAAAGGCATTTGCAGTCATGGCATAAATGGGGATGTTGGCCTTCAGGCGGTTTTCCATATTCCTGATAACGCGGGTTGCCTTGTAGCCATCCATGTTGGGCATCTGGATATCCATGAGGATCAGGTCGTAGTAGCCCATTTCAGACTTACCCAGAGCATTGACACACTCGACACCGTCTTCCACATGATCCACCAGCAGGCCAAGGTCTTCGAGAATGGTCCTGGCGATTTCGGCGTTGAGTTCGTTATCTTCCGCCAGAAGGATTCGCTTACCCTTGAAGTCCATGTTATCTTCGTTCTGGCCAAGGCGCTTTTCCAGGAACTTTTCCGGAGAATCGATAATCTTGTGGGTGTTGATGACACGGAATGTGGTACCCTTTCCAAGTTCACTTTCCATCTCGATCTGGCCACCCATCAGGTCCACCAGCTTCTTCACGATAGACATGCCGAGACCCGTACCGGAAATACCGCAGTCCGTAGTGTTGCGTTCGCGGGTAAAGGAATCGTAAATCTTTTCCTGGAATTCCTTGGACATGCCGATACCGTTATCGCGGACGGTAGTCACATAGGTGCCGTAACCTTCGCGATCGCAGGGCAATTCTGTAAATTCAAGATGGATCTCGCCACCTTCACCGGTATACTTCACGGCGTTGCTGACCAGGTTCACCATGATCTGGCGAAGCTTGGCGGAATCCGCATACACATACCGGTGCTTGATATCCGATGTGGGATAAATCTTGATGTTCTTTCTCTTCAGCTCACCTTCGATAATGGCGTCGAAACTGTTGGAGGCATCCAGCACATCCATGAAGCCTTCGTCCAGCTGAACCTTTCCGCTATCGATACTGGCAAGATCCAAAACGTTGTTGATAATGGCCAGCAGGTATTCGCCAGAGAAGCGGATCTTCTTCAGGTAGTCCGCCACCACCACCGGATTGTTCACCACACCTTCCATCAGCCTTGCGAAACCAAGGACTGCATTCATGGGCGTACGGATGTCGTGGGACATGTTGCTCAGGAAGTTGGTCTTTGCGATGTTGGCCGCTTCAGCCCTTTCCAAGGCGTCCTTCAACTGCTTCTGTCTTGCGTTCTCGGCTGCCACTTCGGCATCGGTATTCACGTAGCCCACAGAAATTCTAGTGGGAGCTTCGTTGATGGCGTCAAACTTGATGACAATGAAGTTCACCCAGATGTAGTTGTGTTCCAGATCCAGGCAGCGGAACTTGGTAGAGAATCTCTTCTTGTCCTTCAGGCATTCCGTAATGTAATCCCTGCTGCTAAACTTGAGCATCTGTTCAAGATCTTCGGGATGGCAGAGGAACTGCATGGCGGTAACAAAACCATCGTAGAAGAGCGGGGTCCCCTGGCCGGTGAAATCCATAAATTCCTTGGAAGCTTTCTTACCGCCAATGTAAGCGTCAAACTGACCGGATTCCAGATCCACTACCATAAGCTGGTTGTATTCGCTGGCCAGACCGCCAATTGCAGAAATATCGTCTTCCAGCTGCTTTTCCAGAGCCTTCTCCTGCTTCTGGGCACGGGAGTACTGGATACCACGGAATATGGCGCTAGCAATAACGGAAAGAAGTATCAGGTGCTGGCTGTTCCTATGGGGGTTCTCCACAGACAATACGCCCACCACGCTATTCTTATATAGGAGGGGAGATACAACCAGGCGCTGAACGTTAGACTTGGAGAGAATGTCATAGGCTTCAGGACTTTCAGCACGGAAAGCCTCGTTGACTTCTACATAAAGACCGGTCTCATCCTTAAAATACTCATCCCACTTCCTGAAAGTGCTCTTTGTCGCGTTTCTAGGATTTTCCCTTACAGAAACGAGTCCTTCCTTACACCATTCATAGGTACTGATGGACACATCACTATTGCCGTCCACCTCGAAAATGCAGGTACGATCGGCATCGTAATGTTCATTCAAACGCTTCAAAAGGTCGTTAATGGTCACATTAACACCGTCAAAGCCGCTGAGCAGATACATAAACTCTTTTATTGCTGCAGCCTGTTCATCTAAAACGTTTGAAGATTTGTCCATAATCAATCACCTCGGTTTATGAAAATACAACTTTAAATTGTATTTATCAATATGCCATGTTGGAGTATGGGCGTTTTTGTGGTGCAACACAACAACTTACAGAAGAACTGCACCAATAATGGCGGCCAAGACAATCATTTTTATAGGGCTGACTTTTATTTTGTGATGTCCAACCGAAAAACCCTTGGTCAAGACAAAGGAAATCACAAAAAGGGCCACGGCCACGGCAAACTGCTTCGCCTGAAGGGGATCGCCACCAAAATCAGCAAAGGGATTGCCAAAGTTCTCGCCATTCATGAGCATCAGGGTCGCCGAAAGCAACAAACCTACCACTACCGGACGCAGTCCATCAAAAATGGATCGCACCTTGGGGTGATTGGCATACTTCATAAAGAAACGGCTGATCAGGAGCATCAGGATCAAGGAAGGCAGCACTAGGGAGAAGGTTGCCGCCAGGCTCCCCAGGAAGCATACCCAAGGGTCCGCCCCGGTATTCTGCAGGGCCGTATAGCCGGCGTAAGTGGCACAGTTGATTCCTACGGGGCCGGGGGTCATCTGGCTAATGGCCACGATGTCGGTAAAGTCGGCAGAACTCATCCAGGGGTGATTGACCACCACATCCTGCTGAATCAACGAGAGCATGCCGTAACCGCCACCGAACCCGAACAGGCCGATCTTAAAGAATGTAATGAACAGCTGGAGGAAGATCATTTCTTGCCTCCGCGGCCCAGGATGTAGCCCGCGATTCCTGCCGCGATAATGATCAGGATGGGAGAAACTCCCAACTGCCAAATCAGCAGGGCGCTCACAATGGGAACCCAGAAGGTGTAGCGGTTCAACTTCGCCTTCTTCGCCAGGTTGTAAGTGGGAACGGCAATCAGGGCGACCACCGCAGGACGAATGCCGCGGAATGCCGCCGCGATGATTTCATTATCCTTGAACTGATGGAAAAACAACGCGATCAGCAGAATGATAATGAAGGAGGGCAGCGCGGTCCCGATACAGCTTACAATGGCACCCTTCACGCGACGCAAACGGTAACCGATAAAGATGGCGATGTTTATAGCGAACACACCCGGACAGCTCTGGGCAATGGCCATCAGGTCCAGGAATTCTTCCTTGCCCACCCACTTCTTCTTCTCGATGATTTCCGCCTCGATCAGCGGAATCATGGCGTAACCGCCACCGATAGTAAACAGCCCTATCTTGAAGAAAGTCAGGAATGCGTCGAGATAGATGTTGCGGGAGACCGCGACGTCATTTGAGGCCTGTGCGGGATCCTGTGAAGGATGCTGCGCGGACTTTGACTGAGGCACTTTTTCGGGCATAGAACAAATTTAGCAAAACTAAAGTTCGCGCAAATATTCTTCCACATTCAAGTAATTAATACCATCAATCACCTGTGACGCGCCGCGGTAAATCACGTTCTTGCTTACAATAGTGCCGTAACGGAATTCCGTATCGCGGCACTTTTTTGCATCCTTCAAGTGGCGATACTGCTCTTTCGCCACAATTTCAGAATGCTTGATTTCATAGATTTCGCAGGTCGCATTTTCAGAATTTGCAACAACCATGTCGAACTCGCCAACCGCAAACTGCAGCTTGAAAACGTGGCAATCAGGCCGCGCCATTTTTGTTTCGAGCAACACGATTTCTTCCATCATGCGCCCCTTGATTTCATTAAGAATACGTTCCGCAATAGACTTGCGCTCCACCAGGGAAAAACTACGAAAGGCATCGTCCAGCAAAAGGGAATCAATCAGAGCCTTCGCCTGGGCATAGCGAAGTCCCGGCTGTGAAATCGTGGTCAATCGCTCCCGTTGATTGAAATTCCCAAAGTTTTCCACATCAATGTCAACCGTCAAATCCAGCAAGTCAAGGTATTCACGAATTTCCCGTACATGGTCCTGGGAAATAGCGACGCTCATTTCCTGACGATTTTTCACATCAAGATTCTTCATCAGGCGTGCAGTAACCTTCACCACATTCACTCGATCCAAAATATCCGTAGGGTGGAACCTGTCTCTACGCAAATTCTTTGCCGACAAACTCAAATCACCGGAACGAAAATCACGGGTCAGCACATCCAAGGTAAAACGATGGTTGATGTCCTCTACAATGCGGTTGATGGCATTGGTCAGCTCACCCGCCTCGTACAGAGATTTCAACGAACGAAAGTGACCTTCGTACTGGTAGCACTTCAGGGAATGCTGAATATTCTTCGCGATTGCGCTGTCCACATACTCATTGGCGCTCTTCACATTCGCAAAGGTAAAACGGTCCTTATTGTATTCACGGCCGCCCATGCTCATGGTACCGCCATATTGAATGTACTCGTCAATACCATTCAAACCAAGAACACGCTCAAATTCGCGATACGGAATAAATGTGGTGTGCAACATTTCCGCACGGTCGTAAAGCTGTTCATCCTCGGAAAAAACAAAACCCAGAGAGTCTGTACCCGAAAGAACAATCTTCATGCCGCAGGAAGCGAACACATCTGCAAACAGGGCCGCCCCCTCGATGAAATCGGCAAGCATCGTCACCTCATCGATGAACACATACTTGAAGCCCGCACCCTCCAGAATTTTAAGATCAGCGTTCAAGTCCGCAAGACTGTTCCTTGAATTTACCTGGACGAAAGCCGACTTCGCCAAATCCGCAGGCGCCATCTCTCCAAACAGCTGGCGGATCAAAGTCGTCTTACCCGTGCGGCGAAGCCCATACAGAATGAAAACACGGTCATTGCCAGGACCATAAATGTAATCGTGCAGACGCTCAAAGCCATCGCGCTTTTTCCACTGCAAAACATTGGCTGCAAAATTCGTGAGGGCAGCGCCAAGCTTCACATCCGTCTTGAACGACTGTCCCGCCACTCCATTCATCCCGGCAACAAGGACTCCATCCGCGAAATAAGCAGCCCCATTATCGCGAAGCAACAAGCCATTCGTAAGCGACGCGGCATCCTTCTTAGCCTTGCGTTGTTCTATCTCTGCTAAAAGCGACGGCAGCTCATCATCCTTCACGCGGCGGGAACGCTGCTTGCCATCTTCCGTCCACTGGTAATACGCATAACGCTTACCGTTGATAGTCTTGTAGGTGATTCCGCCGACGCTCTTTGCCATAATGTTCCGCCCCTTTGCACTTCATCGCTTTTTAACTTAAAATTTAACTTATTAAGTTAAACAAGACAAGGTTTTCTAGAAAAAGACGGAATAATACCTTATGTCTTTGAAATATTGCGCCATTGAGCAACACATGGGTTTTACCAAATCTCGATATTTTTATTAGATTTGGTAAAACATTAGCGAAAATAATTTTACCAAATCTCAATATTTTTGTTAGATTTGGTAATATGAATACAAAGATTTTAATCGGTCGAAATGCAGAAATCGGGCTTTTGGAAAGCTGCGCAACGTCAAAAAGATCAGAGTTTGTCGTGATTTACGGCAGACGCCGTATCGGCAAGACATATCTTGTAAACCAAACTTTTAGAGACCGATTCAACTTTCGCTATGTTGGCGGGCATCACCTAAGCGAAAGCGAACAGTTGCGCAATTTCGCCGTCGCTCTTGTTGAGTACGGACGCTTGTCCTTCGAGCCTCTCTTGAAAGACTGGCTAGATGCATTCACCCTGTTGCAAAAAATTCTTGCGGCAAGTCGAAGCAAAAAGAAAATCATCTTCATTGACGAAATGCCATGGATTGACAATCCCGGGTCAAGCTTCGTAAAGGCTTTGGAAAATTTCTGGAACGGCTGGGCCAGTTTGCGAGACGACATCGTTTTTATCGCCAGCGGTTCCGCAACATCATGGATGGCAGACCACCTTTTTGAAAATCAGGGAGGCTTGCACAACCGGATTACGGCAAAAATTTATCTTAGACCATTCAACCTGTCAGAAGTAGAATGCTACGTAAAGCGCGCCGGAGGCAATTGGGACCGTTACCAAATAGTCGAAGCCTACATGGTGTTCGGCGGAGTACCTTTTTACTACAGTCTTCTTGATTTCAACAAGAGCCTCGCACAAAATATCGACAGCATGTTCTTTGCCAAAAACGCCCAGCTAAGCAACGAGTTCAACGACCTCTATTACGCGCTATTCAACTCGGCAGACAAATACCTAGCCATCGTACGACTCTTGGCAAGTAAGCCTAATGGGTTAACCCGCGACGAAATTCTAAAGGAAATTGCCTTGCAAGGTGGAGTTCTCACTAAAATTCTTTTGAATCTGGAACGTTCCGATTTTATCCAAGGGTCCGCCGCATTCGGGAAAAAGAAAAAAGGGATTTTGTACAAACTAACTGACTTTTTCAGTCTATTCTATTTAAGGTTTGTTGAAGGGAACCTGACTCGCGATAAGCACTTCTGGACGCACTCCCTAAACACGCCCACAACCAATTCCTGGAAGGGCACTGCATTCGAAAACATCTGCCTAGCCCATACCGACCAGATAAAGAATAAGCTCGGCATTCAAGGAATGCTTACAAGCATAAGCAGTTTCAAAAATGCTAATGCTCAAATCGACCTGATTATTGATCGAGCAGACCGTACAATCAACCTTTGCGAAATTAAATTTTGCACAGACCAATATGTGATTACCAAAGATTACGCCGATAAGCTTCGATTTAGGGCCGCCGAATTCAAACAAGAAACCAAGACCCGTAAAGGCATCTTGAACACGTTCATCACCACCTTTGGCGTACATAACGGAAGCGGCAACAGCCTTGTAAATAGCGAAGTTGTACTGGACGATTTGTTCGTCGAAGCGTCGTAAACTTTTTTCACCAAAGGTAAACCATGAACAAGACATTCCTTGAAAAGACAAAAACCCTAGGAGCCACAGGCGCCCTTTGCGCCATGGGCGGGTACATCTGCGGTGATAAAGTTGACGAGCATGACAAGCTTGAACAAGAAAGACTGCCTTACGAAATCGCCCGGGAAGTGATGGAAGAAGCCGCCCAGAAACAAAACGAATGGCTGGCACTACAGAAAAAACTGAATTCAACCATCTCATATTACAAGATCACTATTGATTCTCTGCAGCGCATAGCAAAACAGCTAAACGGTTATGTAAGACTTGCCGAGGATTTAAAGAGGGATAAGGAATCCTGTACCGACGAAAAGATAGAGCAGATTAGGGAATGCAAAGAAACCAAAGACAGTCTCATTTACGAGAAGACAAAATACGCGAACGCCTATCAAACCGAGCAAAACGAGGTTAGAATTCGTGACAACCAGCTGGATAGCCTTGAAAATCTGGTAAAGGCCTATACGAAAGAATACACTAAACTGCAAGACGAATACAAGAACCGCGCACCCATCGAAAACGAGTTCCAGGCCATACACAACTGCGTCAACGCGCACGGCGAGAATATGTATTCCTATCAGTATGATAGGCAGGTAAAATGCTGCATAAAACAGATAAAGAAACTTCAAAAGGAATACCCCAACGACAAGCTACAAAGCTTCACCATCCGCTGCAATGAATAAAGTTACAGACAACACGCTTCTCCAAGAACTGGATTCGCTCCTTGCCAAACAAGGCAAGTCCTTCGAAAGTGCCGTCCGCGAATACCGCGCCACGGTGGTTACAGAAATCACCGCCGACGAATCGATGGACGAAAAACGCTGGATCGAAAAATTCAAGAAGTACCGCACCCGCCTTGACGAAAACACAAAGGCAAAGCCATACCAGGAACTGTCAAAGCTCCGGGACTACCTTCAGGGGCAAAACCTCATAAAGCCTGCACCCCTACTGCATTTGGTTGACGACCCAGCCATGGACAGCATCATCGTCAAGCTGTCAAAGAAAATTCGGGAAGAAGTGAAGGATTGAAAAAGATCCTTGACATTCAAAAAGTTTTTGTATAAATTTGGAATATCATCGTAGAAACCTCGTGAGTTCGTTGTGCTTTTTTTGGATGAAGCGAGTTTCGGATGATGAAATCCATCAGATTACTGCGTCCGGGGCATCACTCAAAAAGTGATGTTTTTGTCGTTTTCTTCCATTAAAGAATTAAAATTTTATCGTAGATTTATGAATGTAAATCTGCGGTTGTTAAGTACAACCCTTTAGAAAGGAAAAAACATGTCCACCATTGAGACTATCGCGGAAATAGTGTACAACATCACAAATGAACATAGCTCATGTATCGAAACAAAATATATGTGGCAATTACCAGGTTTTGACAACGAAGACTTAACCCTGGAAGAATTTATTGAACAGAACATCTCCTATCTTCAAGAACAATGGGAGAAAAAGCTATCCCAAGACAGCCTTACTGTAGAACACGCCATAAACATTATATGGGAAATGGCGACCTACTATTTTCTTTGTCACATATTTACAGTTTCCCCAAAAAAAGATTTTAGCAATGTGGAAGCGTATCTAAGAACTAAGCTGAGTTCCATATTAAAGAGACTCTTCAAAAAATATCCCATTCCAACGGAATGGATAGATTGGCAATACAAACAACTGCTACATGATGAATTTTTGAAACGTTATCCATACTACTACGATTCTTATGGTTTTCATCCAAATGAACGGATCAAAGAGGTTGATAAAGAAACCCGCCGCAAGATGAAAGAAGAAGCTTTTGAATACACCCTGGCCAAAGCTACACCATGCATCAAGTCGGCTTGGCTGGATGAGCGTCTTAAATCATTCAAGACCTTCGCAGAGACCGGCGAATCAGATGAAAATTTCTTCCCCTATCATTTATACCTTCTGCTAACTGTACCTGATTTTAGTTTTCCGAAAGCAACGGCAGGCGTAAGAGAAAATGAAATCAAAGCCATTAAGCAATTAGCCTCATTCGCAGCCTACATAGACAACATTGAAGAGCTCTCCGATAACATCAACAATTTCATTGTAGATTATTTCTTTTACTTCGTACGTAACGAACATTCCGCCCGTAAAGAATTTGACTACTGGGGCGATTCCAGTACTCATATCGCAAACAGCTGCGCCCATCAAAATGAAAAAGGCGACTTATATACAAAACTAGAATCTATCAGCGATCTTGCCGCATGGCTACAATTGGCCAATTTTCTTGACATAGTGCCAATTGATGAAATCTATATCGTTTACAGATGTTTTGGCCTTCGTTACTCCAACTATTTTTTACCAGATACTGCATTTTTCTCCAATTACTATAGAAACACAATAAAAAGGCAATCTCGCATATTCAAGGGCAAAGCAGGCCTCGCATTATGCCAGTATTGGTTCATGCACCTACTTTCCTACAATGATTTTAAGGATTGTTTTTATGAAGACGAACAAATCCTAACAGATGCATTTGCCGACGACCACGAGATGCAGGCCAAGTGCGAAGAACTTGGAATTCAGGCGATAAAGCCCAAAGCATTTCAGAAGGATTCCCTAAATATTCTGCAACAGCATTTATTCTTCGTGCTATACCATCTAACGGCAAGAACTGAAGAAGGTTTTTATCCCAGGAAATTCGTTTTGGCTCCCCTGATGAAGAAAATAGTGGATGGATCCTGGTGTAAAAAAGAAACCATCCTTGAAATATACAATGAACTGCTTTGCAAGCGAAATAGCCCTACTAAGTTAAATTGGCTTTTTGACAACTTGGAAAATTCGACAGAACCGACCTGTGCGGCCATCACGCTTATCTACAATATGGCTAATTTCCTCCACAAGGATTCAGACTACCTTGTTAAAGAAATTAACTATATAAAAGAAGACGTCGACAGCAAGCTTAATATTCCTGAACATGTAAAGCTAAAGAAAAAATTGAACGACGGGAAATATAGCGAAGCAAAGCAAAAAGAAATTCAAAATAACCAGAAAATTTTGTCTTGTATAGATTCTGGCTTAACCATTCCAGTCTTTATGCAGAAAGTTCCTAATTTCAAAAACCTTTATATCTCAAGACCAATCTCCATGAAGGTTTTCCTAGATTCCGACTGCGACGCTTTTAAGGAAGACGACGTCTTCTTCAGAACACAATACAAAAATTTATTTAAAAACAAATACCTATACTTTGACCGCAATATAGCCACTCATTATGCAACTTTTTCTAAAATAGATGATTTATTTAAGCCCAATAACTTTGCAGATTTTCTTACTGCGATTTATGACTTAAAAGAAAATTGCAACGACATAAACTTCCATATTAGAGAAGACGTAAAATTCTCAGGCTTAGACCAAATTCCATACTTCAAGAATATTCTAAACAAATGGTTCGCAAAATTAGATGTATTCTGTAAATCCCAAGATGGGAATATCACGGAATTATTCGACTCAGAACATAAATGCACAATTGAACGAAATAAGTTAAGGAACAAATTCGGTGAAGAATTTTGGAAGTCATGCAATCTTGATAAGAAACAACTAACCGATTGCCTTAATGCGCTCTATGGGAATACACCCATTTTCCGTCTTCATAGAGAACAAAAAGATGAAAAGGGAAATATTGTCTCCGCAAGCTACGGCGATCACGAATCTGAATTTTTGAATGCCTACAGCACAGATATTGCTATTTACCTTATTAAGATCGCCATTGAATTAATGCAAACAAAGGAAACCTCGATCAAGTATTTTAACATCACCTGCGAATAAGCTCTCCCCCTCCCCCGCGAGGGGAGGGGCATTTCTGCCCCACACGTATTGACTTTAAACAATAGTTTTTATATATTCTAGTCACATCATTGAACTGCTTTGTTTGCACATGTTGAGCTGTTTTTTGTGCAAGAAACAGAAAGGAGTTCAAAAGATGCACAATCTCGTTTAAATCTCTGCTAGGGAGCAAGCACGAAGGCTATATGCCGACGTGGTTTTTGTGTTTTCCCTAAATACTTTTTTCCTCCTGCAAAAAGGGCTGGGGCGTTTTGTCCCTTTTTGTCCCTTTCGGCAAATCTAAATCTTGCAAAGAAATAGGAAGCCACCTCTAAACAACAAACTAAAAAGGATGCCTAGCCATGAACCAGGATTTCATAAATATTGTGAGTCAGCCAAACGAAATTAGCTCGCTACCCCAGGCGCAATCCGAATTATCAAAGCTAAAAAAAGCACTTTCAATAAAAAACGCGACACCCTCTATGCTAGAATACATCGCGGCGCGTGGCAGGCTTCTTTGGGAACTCTATCCAGAAATTCGAAGCGATGTACGAGCACTTTTTGACACCGTGATACAAACAAAGCCAGAAGACGTAAAAATCATGAACACTAACTTTAAAGTCGGTTCTCGTCACTCCGCTACCTGGTGGCAAAAAGAATCAGAACGACTATACGAAATCATTAAGCCAAACATTAAGCATTTCATCACACAAAAGACAAAAAGACAAAATCGCTGCACCAAGGAGCAAAAACGCAAAGTATCGCTGCGTAATGACATTCCCATTTACATTATCACAGGCATTACGGGCAAAAAACAGCCTATCGAAGAAGCCCTCGGTTTTGAAGTCAACGAAATTCTCGCGGAACGTTGGGCGCCAAACCTAAAAAGAATTCAAGCGGTTTGTGAAGCAACGCAAAAATCAAATTTTGGCATCATTGCTTTTCTTTGCAAAAACACCTGCCACTCCGTTTCTGAAGTTGCCATCAAAAAGACAAAAGGCATCAGTAACTGGAAAGTTATCAAAATTTTCAAGAACAACACCACAGAAATTGCAGCTACAATCAAATCAGCCATCGCAACGGCAGGTATTGCCGTTTAACAAACACCAAACAAGGAGACACTATGTCTAAGCAAACCAACCTCAACAACCACGCAAACCAGCTGAACGCAAACAAGGGCACAAGCGGTTTTAACAAGGCTTATACAGCCGCAATGAACAACCATGCAAATCAGCTAAATCCAAACAACAGCCTCTACAAAGGAGCAAGCAACCCTAAAAAATAATTAGCGGCTATCTAGGCGTGCAGGCAGACTGATTCGGCAATTACGCACCTGCATTCGCCTAGGTAGCTTTTTTCATTGACCGCAACAACACTTTTATTTATTTTTGTCATTACATAGCGGGAAACCGCGACCGGATTTTTTGAGCTTTGCTCTTATCTTCTAGACTGGAATCGGCAAAATTCACAAACGCAGAAGATAGCAGGCAAACGCTCACGTCCCATTGGGGCGTGGGTTGTTGTCGTTTATTTATGCGTAATGGCTTTGCCGAGCCTCAGTCTGTAAGTAAGCGAAGAACGACACCACGCCTTTTTTATTTGAACGAAATTCATTCTTCATAAAAAGTCGTCAAGTTCTTCTTAAGTTCGAAAAGGTTTCATTCACAACAAAGTAAAGGAATTTTTATGAAGAAAATATTACTTGCAGCAACCGTCACCGCATTTTTCGCAGCATGTTCTGACGATTCGTCATCATCTGCACCAAACGATTCTTCTGTTTCCAGCATCTACGAACTGGGCGCTTGTAACAGTAGCAACAGAGGTGAAACAAAATACGTCCAGGATAAGGACGACAACTATGTGTGCATCGGTGGAGAATGGATTGCAGAAAAGGATGCCTCCACTCCTAAATCCAGCAATTCAGGAGGTTACGCGGATGCAATTACAAGTTCTGATTCCGGCGAAAATCCAAAGGAAGAAATCAAGGAACCTGCAAAGCAGGAAGTTTCCGTTTACACTACGGCGCGGACTACCCTAACCATCAACCTGCTCAAATACGAGCAGCTAAAAGCTATGGACGAAAAAGACAAGGAAGATGGCGAACCCCGAATTTCCTTTACCATAAAGTCCAGCAAAGACGGCATCGATGAAATGGATCCTGTCAAGACAACAACGATCAATCTCGGTAACGATGTGGGCTACTGGTTTGGCAGCAAGGAAGTTTCCGTACTATTGCCCAAGGGTATCAATATCATTCAGGTATGCCCCAAGTTTGTCGACGAAGACGCATTCTTTGACGACGAGGAATACACCTCGAAAAAATGCTACGCCATTAATGATGTAGGACAGAAAATCGACAAGACCATAAAACAGACCGACGACGGTTCTGCCTACTACACCATGGATTGGGAAGTAACGGTTACCTACTAAAATAAAATTTCACTAAAAAAATCCAGTCCCAAAATCTAGGGCTGGATTTTTTATACATAGTCTTAATTTATCTTACTTGCTCAGATCCTTGTTGGTCATGGCGCAGACGCAGGAGTCGGACCAGACGTTTTCAGCAGTCTCGATCATGTCGATGACAGCGTAAAGCGGGAGGATCACGCCCATGACGCCGATGTTCGCGTTCATGCCCACCATAAGGGAGAGGGTCAGGAAGTAGCAGCCCATGGGAACGCCAGCGTTACCCACTGCAGAAAGCACGGAAATGAACACCCAGGTGATCATGGTGCCGAGAGTCAGTTCCACACCGCTGTTCTGCATCACGAAAAGGCTGGTCACCAGGATAAAGGCCGCGCAACCGTTCATGTTGATGGTGGTGCAGATGGGGAGCACGAAGCGGGCCACTTCCGGCTTTACCTTCAGGTTGTCTTCGGCAGACTGCATGGTCACAGGCAACGTTGCGGCGGAACTCTTGGTAAAGAAAGCCATCATCACGGCGGGGCTCATCTTCTTGAGAACATGGAGCGGATTCAGACCGCGGGCCAACAGGAACAGGGGCAGCACAATGAAGAACTGGATAGCGTTTCCGCCCATGACCACAGCCAGGTACTTACCCAGGGAACCCACCACCACGCCGGCATTCACCTGTGCAGAAAGCTGGGCGGCAAAGGCAACGACGCCAAGGGGCAAGGCCCAGACGAGAGCGCGAATCAGGGTAAACAGCAATTCACGAAGACCGAGGATCACCTTCACAAGAGCATGCTTGTTATCAGAATCAGGCATAAAGGCGAGGCCCAGGCCCACGGCAGCGGCCACCATCAAGATACCCAGCACGTTACCGCTGAGGAAGGGCTGCACTACATTGTTGGGAACGATGCTGAGGAAATGATCGTAATAGCTCATGGCGCTCAGGTTCTGGGGAACTTCGGCGGCACCGCCACTGACCAGATCCATGGGCAGGTTGCCCGGTCCGATAATCTTATAGAGAAGCAGTCCCACGAAGGCGGCCGCAAAAGTGGTCAGCAAGGTGTAGATGATGGTACGGCCAAAAATGCGGCCGGTATTCTTCTGGACACCCAGGGCAGAAAGAGTGGTCATGAGGGCAAGCGCAATGGTAGGCACGGCCACAAACTGGAACAGGCGGGTATAAACAGAAGCGATGAAGTTAATCAGGTTCTGCAGACCTTCACTCTGGATCAGACCCAAAAGGGCACCAAGCACCAGCGCAACAACCCAGACAATAACCTGCGTCTTGACAGACTTGACTTTCCTGGCGGCTCCGGCCATAGCATTTTCGTTCTGAGACATTTGGACCTCACTAAAAAAAATCTGACCGAAAATTTAGAAAGATTAAAAATTCATATGGTAAAAACTTTTACACCTGTTATAAAAAATCAGACGGACCCATTTGACAAATAAACTCTCATTTTTGAGGCATCATCAACATGTGTGGAAGCATTTAGGCAGCCTTGCTAGATGATTCTCTCGATTCCGATTCCCATTCGTAGGCTATCTTTACATCTACATAGGAACAGCTCAACATTATCAGCGACAGCATGTTGTTCATGTTCCTGAAGCCATAGGCAGTCCGTATCAGTAGCTTTATCTTGTTGTTCG
>NZ_JALCZV010000022.1:0-68408 GCF_023373925.1 Fibrobacter sp. HC4
TTCCAGAGTATTGGACAAAGGCTTGGCTTTGTGAGCGCCGGAGACGAATACCGCGCCCTTGAACGCAAGGTTCGCAGGATGGAGTCGGCAAGCAAGGCAAAAGATGCGAAACTGGCTGCGAGTGAAGCTAAACTGGCCGACCAAGCCAATGCTCTTGCTGAGAAGGACAATGCTCTCGCTGAGAAGGATGCACTGATTGCTGCTCTTCAGGCGAAGCTGGCCGAAAAAAGCAAATAGCTGCTGCGATCATTTCGCATAACGTTAGGACCCCTCGCGGGTCCTTTTTTTGTTTGCGTCTCCCCCGCGCCCCTCCGGTGTCATCCCCGACTTGTTCGGGAATCTCCTTTTTCTCCAAACGAAGCTACTGCGGCTTACAAAGGCTTTTTCGCACACTCAAAAGTCCTGCAAAGCCTTCCCAAAAGATTGGCTCAGCCCTCGAACTCCTTGCTGCGTTCACGAACCATTCACGATGCTCCGATTTCGCTGATTTTGTAGCCTTGCGATAACATTATTAAGTGTCTTTAGTAAATTTTTTATAATATGTAATAGGCTTTAATCGTAATTTTTTGACTTCTATTTTTGGCTGCGGTTGTATAGGGACTTCCTAAGACTGGGGTTCAATATGAAGAAGTTTGCAATAGCTGTAGCTGCTATTTTACTCTGCGCTGTAGGCGCCACTGCCGTGAATACTTGCACGCCGGGGACTCCGAAGGTGTACGGCTCCCTTACCATAGACACCATGACCGTTGATTTTGGTAATGACGTTGGCAAGTATGTTCGGTGTGTTGCCTATTTTGACGATAAGAGCCCGAATCGTGATTCTACGATTAGTGTTCCTGATACGGAATATGTGGAACATATTATCTATCATCGTGATTTCAGTGGCAATACATATGGAACGGTAATGTTCCCCTTTGAATCCACTCTTTTTGGTGGTGATGGACTTCAGCTTTTTGGCGCGAACGTTTACAAGTTTGTAATGCTGAAACGTTATTGTCCACAATGCGTTGTGCAGGCTGTTGTCGATGAAGTAAAAAGAGCTGATACCTTGGAAGCCAATACCCCCTACATTGTAAAGGTTGGTGGTGTTGATGGGGCTAGTCAAATTGAATTTCGACAGACCTATGAAAATTTCCTGAAGGTTCCAAGCTATCCGTTGAGCACCAAGGGTGGAAATAACGGGGTCGTCGTGTCCGAAGACGAAGATTCCAAGGGCTGGAAATTCGTTGGCACTTACAGCTACAAAAAATGGGTGGCTGGCGATAAGGATCTCGGCCGCGTGTATGGCTATGCCGCCGAAAAGCGTGAAGCCACGGATGGCAAGAAAAAAGTTTCTGTTGGCGACTTTGTGAAGGGCTCTGCCGGCGCATTTATCCGCCCCATGCGAGCTTACTTCTGCAACAACTGCGCAACTGGCAAGTTCGTCGGTATGAAGGCTGCTGCAAAGCCGGAGGAAACAGCCTCCCTGGATGAGGAACTTCCCGAAAAGATTGAAATTGTCATTCGCGGAAGCGATGGCGACTTGACCCCCATTGGCGTGATGAATACCCGCACTGGAGAAATCTCGACGGATGATAATCTCTGGTTCGACATGAAGGGCCGCAAGCTGAACAAGAAGCCTACCGCCAAGGGAACTTACTACAACAAAGGCCAGAAGGTCGTCATCAAGTAGGGGAGAACCATGAAGAAAGAATATGTAGCCCCGAAGATGGATGTTCTGGAAGTTTGCGTAAATGCCGCACTGCTGCAAGGCTCCGGTACCGAAGGCGGCCCCGACGCTACCGAATACGATGGCGAATTCGGTTTTGACTACAATCCCGAAATGAACAAGAAAGCCTAATTGTTAAAATTTGCAGTAGAAATGCTCGGCCAGGTGGCCGGGCATTTTTCGTCCTGTAAAGTGGTTTCTTTTTTCCGAAATTTTTATTTATCTTCAAGGGTATGACATTCCTGCTTGTGGTCATATATGTCGCCTTTATCGGCTTGGGTCTCCCGGATACGATTCTGGGGGCGGCATGGCCCTTGATGCAGACTGATCTGGCGGCCCCTCTTTCTGCGGCGGGAATCCTTTCGATTATCGTGAGTGTCGGGACGATAATTTCCAGCCTGATTACGCCTACGTTGATGCGCAGGCTTGGTACGGGCAAGCTGGTGGCGATTAGCATTTGCTGTACTGCAGTGGCTACGGCTGGATACGGCCTTGCGACCGCTTTCTGGATGATGTGCGTCTGTGCCATACCCATGGGCCTTGGCGCCGGAGCCATCGACGTTGCCCTCAATAACTTTGCGGCAATCTATTTGGAATCAAAGCACACCAACTGGCTGCACGCCAGCTGGGGCGTCGGGGCCTGCCTGGGGCCTGCAATCCTGTCGGCTTCCGTTTTTGTGGGGGCGGGGTGGCGAGGTGCCTATGAACTGAATGCAGTCTTGCTCGGAGCCATCGTGGTGATGATGCTGGGGGCTCTCCCGTTGTGGAAACGTGTCGAAAAACCGAGGCCAAGTAGCGAGAGTGGGCGAGGCAACGGTTCCGAAAATCGTGGTGGCAAGACCTCCGCTCCGGTGGAAAATGACATATCCTTGCGGGCGGCACTTCTTGTGCCTGGAATGAAACTCTCTTTCTTGACTTTCTTTTTCTATTCTGCCCTGGAAATTTCCACTAGCCTTTGGTGTGGAACTTATTTGGTTGCCCGCGGCTTTGCTCCGGAGATTGGTGCTTTGGCGGTTTCTCTGATGTTTGCTAGCGTCATGGTTGGGCGTGTCGCCAGCGGATTCTTTGCCATCAAGTTTACGGATATGCGCCTGGTGCATGCGGGTATAGCCATTGTGATTGTTGGCTGTTTTACTTTGATCCTTCCGTTGCCGTTATGGTTCACGCCTCTTTGCATTTGTTTGCTTGGTTTGGGCTGTGCCCCTGTTTATCCATCCTTAATTCACGCGACTCCGGCCCGTTTTGGGGAAAATCTTTCGGGGCGAGCCATTAGTATACAAATGGCGGGCTCTTATGTGGGGTCCATTATAATGCCTCCTACTTTTGGATTGATTGCGGCTCATTTTTCTGTGATTCTCTGGCCTGTTGCATTGGCGATATTTGTGGCGTGCCTTTTGGTTTGCGTCTGTCTCTTGGATTACGTGACCCGCAAAAAACTGAATAATGCATTCGCTGCCGAACGCATCATGGACGTACTGCATCAGGTGTCTGCAATGAATGCTGCCCGCAACAGGATACGCCGCCGCCGTCGCAAGGATCGCCGAAAGGCTAGACAAATTCAGCTGCGTAAAGCCAGAAAAAATCAGTGACTTTGATGATTGATAACTAGGTTAAGGGAATCTTAGTTGTTAGATTTAAGGGTGGAGGCTATGATGAATAAAATTTTATCTCTCGCTGTCTTAGGTTTCGTCGGAATTGCAAGTGCTTTTAACTGCATCGATGCCGTAAGATTGGTGAATATTACAGAACAGATGTTGTTCTCTCTAGATGAATCCGTTCGTCTCGATAGTAATAAATCCGTGAATCGAGATGGTGTTTCAGGAACGACCTATATTTTTTTGTGGAACGGACCTTACCTTGAATCTTACAGTGGAATAAGAATTCTTTCTGATGGATCGTCTGCAATGGGTTCGGTTGTTCCTTTTTATGTAGAAAAAGAAAGTGAGCTGAAGAAAACAGGCTTTGAAATCCTTTTGTCAAAGGAGCTGAATGACGATACCACGGTTGTTAATCATACTCGATATACCGATGGAAAAAGTTTCGTAAATAGCAGAGGCTTGTTTTTCGGTGAAAATCTTGTCATTGAATTTTTACCGGATGAATCTGCGAGTTCTCTTTTCGATCGTGAGGAATTGATTACAAGGAACGATACCTTGTTCACCAGGAAATGGACAAAAAATAGTTCTGGAGATTTGTACGTTCAGACAGAGTTTATTCTTGCTGTCGATAAAAATGATTCTACCTTGTGTAATCAATGGGTTGTTTTGGCTACGGGAGATACCGTACAGGATCGTAAAGGCGAATTTAAAAAAATAGAAAATGGCTATTCTCTTTTTTTGACTGACGTTGACGAAAATAGCAAGGCCCTTCAACAGTATTTCTTTACTGTGTTGAAGGATGATAGTTCTGTAGAAAATCCAGATACTTCTGCAGCCGAAATCCCCGATACCACAGAGGTTGAACTGCCTAAGGATTCCGTTGTTACGCCTGTGGATTCAGTAGAAACTTCGAAGGATACAACGCTGGCGCTTGCGAAGCGGATGAAAGCTGAGCCTGTGTTTAAATCTCGAGACCACTACATCGACCTGAAGGGTCGTCGTTTCTCAAAGCAAAAGAAAGAACTGCCTTACCGCGTTTTATTCTAGTTTTCTAAATTTTTAATCATGGCAAAGAAGAAAAAGTTTTTTAAGTCCCCGGCGCTGGCTCAGGCCAACCGCAGCAAAGAAGATCGCCTTCGCGATACCTTGACTCAGATCGTTAGCGGTGAAAGCCGCCTGTTGAACCGCCCCGATGACTTGTACGAAACCATCGGCAAGGGTATTGACGATATCGAGGATTGCAAGGATCCCAAGGTTCAGCTGGAACTTTTGGCTTGGACCTTGCGTACCGATTTCGTCTCCTTCAAGGTAGATGACGAAGAAAAGGAATATTGGGACAGCCTGTTCTACGACGCAGGTACGTTCTTTGTGGAAATTGCCAAGCAGTACGAAGACAAGGATTACGTGGCCGACCTGATTCACGACCTGGCCGTGCGGCATGTGGGCGGTGAAGGCCGTTCCGTGGTGTTCCTGAGCCTTGAAGAGGTGATGCCGCTGGAAAGGGCAAGCAAGCTTTTGAATGAACTTGTGGCGGAAGAAGCTCAGTTCGCCGACGAAAACCGCGAAGACGTTCTGGACGCCATTTGCGATATGGCAGACGCTATCAACGATTCTGCAAACTATGCCAAGGCCGCCCTGCTGAAGGATCCGGACAAGAGCAACGCTACCATCATCGACATTGCAAACGCCTACTTCATGGCTGGCGACCTGGTGCTTGCCAAGCAGTGGATGAACGATGTGAAGAATCCCGGCAACGAAGACGAAGAAGCTTACCTTGATTTGCAGGCAGCCATCGCCGACAAGGAAGGCCGCAAGTCGGATTGCCTGAAGATTGCCCGCCAGCTTTACGAAACCTATCCGAGAATCATGAACCTGGGTCGCCTGGCCGCATTGCTTTCGGATTCCGAAGCGGATCAGCTGTTTACCGAACACGAAAAGTTCCGTTGCGGTTCTTCAGCCAATATGGAATTCATGCAGCTTCTGGCAGGCATGAAGCGTTATAAGCAGTTGGCCGGTTATGTAGACAAGTTTGAAGAAGACTTGGCTGGCATGGATGCCGAAGAGCTGAACGAAATAGCCGATGCCGCCGAAAAGGATGGCGAAAAGGATCTGGCCAAGCACATCCGTGACTGGATCGTAGAAGAGCCCGAAGAAGCCGAAGCCTTCGACGACAAGGACTAGGTTCGACTCCGCTCACCTACCGAGGTTTGATTCCGCTAGTCATTGAGCGAAGCCGAAATGTCATCCCGGGCTTGTCCCGGGATCTCCTTTACTCCAACAGCATTTCCTGTGGAATTGCGCCTTCTATTACCAGGAGGCGTCTTTTCATATCTAGGCCCAGCCCGAAACCTACCAAGGCTCCGCCTTTCCCGATAACGCGATGGCAGGGGAGGATCAGCGGAATCGGATTCTGGTGCAGCGCCTGCCCGACGGCTCGCATGGCCTTTGGACTCCCCACGATTTCTGCGATTTCCTTGTAGGTGCGGGATTCACCGTAGGGGATTTCCTTGAGGGCGTTCCAGACTTTTGTCTGAAATTCCGTGCCGTATAATTTATATGGTATGCTGAACTCTTTCCGCTTACCCGCCAAGAATTCGTTGAGCTGCTGAACCGCCTTGCGATAGGCTCTGCTCACCACTGGCGACAGGTTCGCTTCGATGTCTGCAACGGCGTAAGTGCAGGCCTGAACCTGGCTTGGCTTTGCGTTGTCAGAATTGTAGCGCAGGCTGCAAAGTTTAGACTTCTCGAATACAAAAGTCCATTCGCCCCATAAGTTTCGGTGGCGTATGGTTGTGTATTTTTCGTCTGAAAAGTCCATATCCTGAATATACAAGATTATTTTTTATGTGGATGAAAAAAGGCAGTGCTTTTTCCTTTAAAAAGGATTTTTAACCGCCTTTTTGTTATGTTGTATGTGAATTTTCCTGCAAAACGCACTTGATGTTGAAGAAAATCTCCTTCTTTTTGAAAAAATAGAAGCGAAAATCCTCTTTTTTATGCCTTTTACACGGATAAACTAAAAGAAAGGCGGTGGATTGACCCTAAAAAAGGTATTTCCACCGCCTTTTTTGCTGCGAACTCAGCGAACCACTATCTCAACGGGTATTCCTTGAATTCCTTTACGCCGAATTCCTGACGCAGGTAGTCCCAGCGGACCAGGCGGTTCTTCCAGTAGTACTTGCGGTACAGACGGCGAGCCACGCGGCTTGTCAGTTCGTAGGGAATGGTGTGATGGTCGTCGGCCACACTTTCCATGGAAATGCGGAAATCCAGTTCGCCGTTCACCACGTCTACGGTTTCACCGACTTGCACGTCGGGAATGTGGCTCACGTCCACCATGGTGGCATCCATGCAGACTCGACCCAGGATGGGGCAGAGCTGTCCGCGGATAAAGACGAATCCCTTGTTGTATTCACCGCGAAGGTAGCCGTCGCCGTAACCGATGGCGATGGTGGCGATGCGGGTGGGCTGCTGTGCCATCCAGTATCCGCCGTAGCTTACGGTTTCGCCGGGCTTCACATCGTGAATGTGACGGATAGTAGACTTGATCTTCATGACAGGCTTGATGGGCCAGGGGGAAGGGGCGGCTCCCATGGGATTGTAACCGTACAGGGCGAGGCCGGGACGGACCATGTCGAAATGACTTTCGGGATGGGTCAGTGTGCCTGCAGAACTGGAGCAGTGACAAATTTCGGGACGGAGGCCTTCGGCTTCCAGCACATCTACCAAGCGGGCAAATCTCTGGATCTGGATTTCGGTCTTGGGGTTGCCCGGCATGTCGGCGGTGGCCAGATGAGTGAACATGCCTTCGAACTTGAGGTTCTTGAGGCTGAGGGCGGCACGTACGTTGTTGAAGTCTTCGGCGTCGAAACCGTAGCGGTTCATGCCGGTGTCAATTTTCAGGTGGGCCTTGCAGGTGCAATCGTTTTCGCGGAGGAACTGGTCGAAGGCCATGGCGGTACGGATGTCCGTAATGACGGCGGTCAGCTGGAATTCTACGAAGTAGGCGAAGTCTGCGGGGGTGCAGGGGCCAAGAACCAGGATGGGCAAGTCCATGCCGTACTGGCGCAGGACCATACCTTCGCTGATGTGGGCTACGCCGAGGTAGTCTGCTCCGCCGAACTTGGCGGCAAAGGAACAGGCCAGGCTGCCGTGACCGTAGGAGTCTGCCTTGACGGGCAGGAGAATCTTGGTGTTGGCAGGAATCTGGCTACGGATAAACTGAATATTGTTACAAAGGGCGTCGAGGTTGATTTCAATCCAATTGGGGCGCGCGATTCTATTAAGATCGGGAGAATTCTGTAAAAGCTTCATGATGCAAAAAAATATAAGAAAACTCTAATTTGGAATAGAACAGGTTGCCGTATTTTTTGTAAAAATGGACCGCTAAAATGATGGGGTGAATCCGCCTCTAGCCCTTATGCCATATGGCATTGGCGGTTCGACTGATTTTTTACAGAAAATCCCATAAAGATTTGTTTACCGATGCCGACGTTCCCGCCTGATTTTTTCTTTGTACATTCAAGATGTTCGAGATGAATTTCGTTCATTCCCCGAAGTAAGGAGCGGTGGTAGAACGGAGTTGAGAACAAGCTAACTTAACGTTTTCGTATTCCCGTTTCATATAAAGTTTGAGTGTTGGACATTGCCTTGCAATGTCGTTCTCTGCTTTACCCCCTCATAAAAAAGACTCTCCCCAAAAGAGCCGTTTCTAAGGTATTTCTCCCATAAATCACCAAACTCTTTCCGAAAGGAAAGGAGGATAAAATCATGAAAAACGTAAACGAAAAGAAGAAAGTAAAATTGGATCCGCTGGTAGCTGCGCTGATGCCGGATTCCGACAAGAAGATGGGTGCCATTGCAAGTGGTTCTCTTCTGGTGGCGCTTGCCCTTTGCTTTTGGGCGGCGGCATTCGAACAGCTTGTTCCCGAAGTGGCCTTTGTGGATTCGGTGAACGAGAACATCAGGGCTACCATGCAGATCCTAGACCGAAAAGAAGAAAAGAAGGAGGAACGTCCCAAAAGAAAGATGGAACAGGTCTATCGCAGGAGAGCGGGTGGCGGCGGCCCCCGTCGTGGTACGGGTAGACCTAATGCGGTCCAGGAACGTAGTGTTCTAAAAATGCTAACGGCGCAGACCCATAGCGCAAGCGCCGGGGCCTACGATCTGATGACGCAGAAGTTCGCCAAGGATATCGACAAGGTGCTTAAGCACAGCAGCGGCCTTCAGCTCTCCGGAAAACATCGAATCGGTGAACGTGCCGGTAAGGTGGACGGGGGCTTTAATCAGGGCTATGCTGCTGGCGGTAGCGGTGGCGTGGGAGATGCTCTCAGCAGTCTTATTGGAGGCTCTGCCGGAGCGCTTTCCTCAAGGGCTAGGGGACCTATGAAAATTCCGTCGCCTACGGATATTGAGTGGGGTTCCGATCATTCGGTCCGTTCGTCTTCTGATGTGATGAAGGTGATTAGGACTCGAACGCCTGGGCTTCGCCATATCTACAACAAGTACCTCAAGAAAAAACCGGGATTCCAGGGCAAGGTGACTTTGCGGTTTACCATTGCTCCGGGCGGTGAAGTCATTAGCAACGCCATTGTCGGGTCGACAACCGGCTACGCGGAATTCGATAGTGAAATCAGGAATGCCGTGAGCCGTTGGACCTTCAGTAAGATCAAGGCGGGCAATACCACCGTGACAATCCCCTTCACGTTCTCTGAATAGTATAACACCCTAAACCCCGATAGCCCCCAAGGCTGTCGGACATTTTTATATTTAGGTATGAGTTTTGAGTCATGAGCTATGAGTTAATAAGTTAGGCGCCTTCGGCGCGATTATAAAGACTCGTATCTCACGGCTCATCACTCACTACTCACCGCTCATCTCTCACGGCTCATCACTCACTGCTCATTATGAAAGATCCTCGCATTACCAAGCTTGCTGAAAATTTGATTAATAACGCCATTGCTCTTAAGGCTGGCGAAAACATTCTCATCGAAACCACCGACACTCCCGATGAACTGACGACGGAGTTGATCAAGGCTGTTTCCAAGGCTGGTGGCAATGCCTTTGTGCATAACTACAATGGCCGTGTCCGTCGCGAAATGATCAAGTCCGCTTCTGTGGAGCAGATGAAGCTGGCGGCGGATCTGGCCATGGAAGAAATGCAGAAGATGCAGTGCTACATTTCTATCCGTGCTGCAGAAAACGCCATGGAAAACTGCGACGTTCCTGGCCCGCAGATGAGGAACTATCGAATCATCAACCAGGCTGTTCTGGACTATCGTGTGAACAAGACCCGCTGGTGCGTACTTCGTTGGCCCAACCCCTCTATGGCACAGGCCGCCAAGATGAGCACCGAAGCTTTCGAGGACTTCTACTTTGAAGCTTGCCTGGCCGATTACCCCCGCATGGCCAAGGCCGCCCAGAATCTGGTGGACCTGATGAACCGTACCGACAAGGTGCGCCTGGTTTCCAAGGGAACGGATTTGACCTTCAGCATCAAGGGAATTCCTGCCGTTCCTTGCTGCGGCAACATGAACATCCCCGATGGCGAAGTCTATACCGCCCCGGTCCGCAACAGCGTCAATGGCGTAATCCAGTACAATACTCCGTCCCTCTATGACGGCAAGCAGTTCGGCAATGTGCGCCTGGAATTCAAGGACGGTGCCATTGTGGCAGCTTCTTGCGAAACCGGCGATAACAATGCTCTGGTGGCCCTGTTCAATACCGATGAAGGCGCCCGCTATGTGGGTGAATTTGCCATCGGCTTTAACCCCTACGTGAACAGCGCCATGTGCGATATTCTCTTTGACGAAAAGATTGCAGGCTCCATTCACTTTACCCCGGGCCGTTGCTACGAAGACGCTCCCAACGGTAACGTTTCTGCCATCCACTGGGACCTGGTCCTTATCATGCGCCCGGAATACGGCGGTGGCGAAATCTGGTTCGACGACGTTCTGATCCGCAAGGACGGCAAGTTCGTCATCGACGAACTGAAATGCCTGAATCCCGAAGAACTCGCTTAATTTTGTCCATAACCTGCGCATTACTGCGTTGCTCGCCCCCTTACGACGAAAAAGTCCCCGCATCTGTTGATGGGCGGGGATTTTTTTTGTTGCTTTAGAACGGCTTTTGAGTCCTGTATATTATTTGTTTTGCTGTTGGACGACTATTTTTCCTTCGACCAAGAATGTCAAAATTTTTTTGAGATATGGTGAAATCTATATCAAAGGTTTCTTCGGTGGTGATGTCTTGGCTCTGGCCGTAGGGAGCTTGTTTTTGCAATGATGTGTAGCAGTCGATTTCTACATACCACCAGCCAATGTTGCCATAGCTGAAGGAGCCGCTCCACAGCCAGGAATTCCCGCAATCGCCACCACGAGTGGGGTTGCATTTATAACAGGTGCCGTTGTACGCGAAACAGGCGGATGTCGGGTTGCTTGGAATTTCATCCAACGGGAAACCGGGGCATGCTCCGATTCTATTTTTATCAATTCGGTCTCCCGTATTGCAATCAACTTCACGCCACCACCATGAATCCGATGCATTGTCGTTTACCCAGCCATTGAACTCGTTTGCTCGGGCGGGATTCAGGGAATAGCAAGAGCCCTCTTCCATGTTTTGTAGACCCGAATTGAAAATTTGATCGGGGTTGCTGACGATACCGTCAAAAACGTTTGTGGCCAAGGATGAAGAAGATTCTGTCTTGCTGGAACTAGACTGCTGATCCTCTATGCTTGAACTTGAAGCTGTTACCGATGAACTTGTTGGATTTATGCTAGGAGAGATTTTTCTCTGATGTTCTTCGATGATATACTCGCAGAAATCGTATGCGTTTGAAAGTGTCCTCGGACTTAAAGTTGAAAGATGGCCTCTGCCGATGTAATCGTAGTCGTAGTATACATACATTGTCGGGAATGTCTTAATCGATTCATCCCCGAGTTCAATAGCCATTTTTCGTGTGAAATTAGCTGGGATTCGACGTAATGTTTTTTCTGTAAATTCCAGATCCTTGTCGAAATAAATTACGTCAGAAGTGTGTTCTGTACAGCCGCTTTCATCCAAGGCTCCTCTGAAACATGTATAGTATGGCTGTTCAAGGTAGGCTCCATTCTGACCGCAACTTTCTTTATCGTTGTAGCATCGGTAAAAAATATGGTCGTAATTGTCGTAATACTGTACTGCTGCAAATTTAGCCCTTATGCCCAAGGATGTTTCATTGTTTTCGTGCCAACAATAAATTTCAACTGCTCCGCCGTCTAAGTCCAGGGTAGGAATGCCATTCATTTCGGGTCTTGTTGTGCTGACGTAGCGAGACACTTCGCCTCCCTCAGAAAAACATTCGTTTGCGTAGTGGTCGTGCATTAGCGTTTCAATAAGCGATATCGCATTTTCCTTGCTAAGTCCACCTTCTTCTATATAAGGTGACAATTTTTCACAATATTCTACGGCAGAAGAAATCGACAAAAAATAGTTAGATAAAGTAAAATTTTATTCATTTAATTGCACATTCCCTTCTTTAAACACTCTTTCATCATCTTTCTAAACAATATTTCTGGGTCGGGTTTATGTGGTGACTGGTTTCCTTTTATTTGGTCAAGAGAATCATTGTATTTTTTTACTTCTGTGACGTACAATCTAAAGGAATCTTTTTCCATCTTTTTTTTCACTTTTAATTCGACCAGAGAATCCAATTTTTTTTCGTCCGTTTCAATAAGGAATTCTTCCGTTAATAGTTTCGCTTCATCAACTTTTGCTTTTTCAATCAGACGTTTTTCCTGTTGTTGCTTCTGCGATTTTTCTCCATTCTCCGTACATCCGGCCATCGTTGTGGTCGCTACGGCAAATACCAAAATTATTTTTGCAAGTTTACTTGCCATATTTAAACCTCTTTTACCTAATATAACCAATCAGGAATTTTATCGGATAGGGTTGTTTAGATAAAGTAATTCTTTTTAACGGTAAAAAAAACGGCCCGGCTTGAACCGGGTCGTTTTTCAATTGCATTTTGTCGCGGAACCTGACCGCGCACTCGCCTTTACAGGAGTTCTGCAATCTGGACAGCGTTCAGTGCAGCACCCTTACGGATCTGGTCGCCGGTGAGCCACAGAGTGTTGCCGCAATCGTCAGCGAGATCCTTACGGATACGGCCGACATAAACGTCGTCGTGACCGGCGCTTTCCAGCGGCATGGGGTAGACGTAGTTCTGCGGATCGTCCTTCAGGAATACGCCCGGAGCGTTCTTGAGGGCTGCGCGGATTTCTTCGACGGAAACCGGCTTTTCGGTTTCGAACCACACGGATTCGGAATGAGAACGGAGAGAGCTAACGCGTACGCAAGTTGCACTGGTGCGAACATCGGAGTGCATGATCTTACGGGTTTCGTTGAACATCTTCATTTCTTCCTTGGTGTAGTCATTTTCGGTCATCTTGTCGATCTGCGGAATGACGTTGTAAGCCAGCTGGAAGGGGAACTTCTTGATGTGGGTGGTAGAACCGGTTTCAATGATGTCCTTGTACTGCTGCTGGAGTTCTTCCATAGCAACTGCACCTGCACCGCTTGCGCTCTGGTAAGAGGAAACGCGGATCTTCTTGATGTGGGAAATCTTTTCGATGGGGTTCAGAACCACAACCATCATGATGGTGGTGCAGTTGGGGTTTGCGATAATGCCGCAGCCACCGTTTTCGGCCTTGTGCAGCGGAATGTCGCAAGCGTTCACTTCGGGAACGACCAGAGGAACGTTGTCCATCATACGGAAGTAGCTGGTGTTGTCGACGACGACTGCGCCATTTTCTACAGCAATGGGTGCAAATTCCTTAGAAACTGCAGCGCCTGCGGAAGAGAGAACCAGGTCGACACCCTTGAATGCATCGGCGCAGGTCAGTTCGACCTTCAGCTTTTCACCCTTGAAGGTGAATTCCTTACCGACGCTACGTTCGGAAGCGAGAAGCTTGAGGTTCTGGAGAGGGAAGTTGCGCTGTTCCAAGATGGAAAGCAGTTCCTGGCCAACGGCACCGGTGGCGCCCATAATAGCTACGTTACGAATCATTGTTGATCCTGTTGTTCTATTGGTTGTGGTTTATTGTTTGATTTCAAATTTTCGATATCGTTCCGGAAGCGGTCCAGATAGACGTTCATCTGGGCAATCTGGCTTCGAGTCTGCCTGTATTGCACAAGCTGTTCCTCGGGGTTATCCTGGAGCGTATAGTTGTAAAGGGAATAAGCGGCCAGACGGGCGCTTTCACTTGCCTGAATCAGTTCGGAGTGAGCTTCGCTGGACTCGTGGGGGTGGAACAGTCCCAGAACCTTCTTGTTCAGGGCAACGGCATTGTTGTTGATGGCCAATGCCTGTTGGCTACGAATCTCGCGTTCGCTTTCGCTGATGTTGGCAGGGATAGGTTCAAAGACGTCGATGGAGTTCGAGATGTCCAGCATGCGTCGAATGACGGATTCTGCCTCGTCTACATAGCTCTCGAGACGGCTGTTGGCGAATTCCCTGTCAGAAGAAGCGGGGGCGCCGTTTTTAGATGCGGCGTTCTGCTTTGCCTTGTACTGAACAGCCTTGCCTCCGTCGCCATTTTCGAAGGAGGCGATGTAGTCCTGGTAGCGGGCGTTCTGTTCGGCCAGTTCCCTCGGGTTGTAGTCCGAAGTGGGAATGAACGTGGGGCGGTCCCAATAGGCGATTCCCAGGAAGCCGGCCAGCATAAATACGGCAAGGAAGATGTTTCCGCTCATGGTGGCTCGGTCTTCGCTACGGATGGCGTAGATGATAGACAGGATTACCATGCTGGCGAAAGTCAACAGCAGGCCGCCGTCGCAGTTGTAGGTGATGTAGGTGTTCTTGGCGAAGTAGAACACGCAGTCCATGGCTACAATCAAAATAGACAGAAGGACTCCCAGAATCTTCTGACTGCGGGTATAGGCTGCTGCTGACTGGAGAATCGCCGTAAAGGTGATTCCCAGCGGAAGCACGAGCATTAATGCAATGTCTGCGACTTGATGGTTCATCTAGTTAGAACGGCAGGTCTTCGTCTGCGCCTTCGGCCATGGGAGCGTCGTAGGCGGGAGCGGAACTCTGCTGGTTGAAACTGTTACCCTGATTGAAACTACTGCCCTGGTTGAAGGAGCCGCCGCCGAAATTGCCGCCGTTCTGGTTGCGGGGAGTCAGGAGCTGGAAGGTATCCAGGCTGACTTCGGTGGCGTAGCGCTTCTGGCCGGAAGTCTGGTCGGTCCAGCTGCGGTTGGTGAGAGAACCTTCGACATAGAGGGTCATGCCCTTGTGGACGCCCAGCTGTTCCATGGTTTCGGCAACTTTGCCCCAGCCGACGATGTTGTGCCAGTCGGTCTGTTCCTTCTGTTCGCCGTTGTTGTCGCGGTAGCGGCGGGAAGTTGCCAGGGAGAAAGACACGCGCTTACGGCCAGTGGGACCTGCGCTAATGACGGGATCCTTGCCGATGTTACCAATGAGCATCACTTTATTGAGATAAGCCATAATTAATCCTATTTTTATTTTTTTGTTTCTACGGGAGCAAAGATAAAAAAAACGAATGTCATTAAACTGTCAATTTGAAAAACCAGAGCATTTTGCAAACAATATGCGACATTTTTTGCTCAAATAACTATCTTAAAGCAGCAAGTTTAAAGGCTAAAGGTACGAGGCTGGATATTAGATATGAGTTGTCAGATACGAAATCTTATAATCGCGCCGAAGGCACCAAAGTTAGGTATGAGGTATCAGGTATGAGGGCGGAGCCTGTGGCTCCTTTCAGCTAAATAATCGCGCCGAAGGCGCCATATTTTAACTCATAACTCTTCACTCTTCACTCTTCACTCTTCACTCTTCACTATTAACTATTAACTACTAACTACTAACTAACCATGGTTACTCTCGCTCTTTCCAATTTCGAAAAGTCTTTCCCTGCCGCCCTCCGTGGCAAGCGCCTTGGCGCAGTCCTCCATCCCGCATCTGTTTGCGCTGATCTGAGCTACACTCTGGATCTTTTGAAGTCCTATGATGGCAAGCTGTTTAAGTTGTCTGCGTTGTTCGGCCCCCAGCATGGTATCAAGGGCCACACCCAGGACAACATGATTGAATGGGAAGGCTACACCGACCCGGAACTTGGAATTCCTGTTTACAGCCTTTATGGCGAACATCGCGAACCCACCCCGGAAATGCTTTCTCACGTGGACGCCCTCCTGGTAGACTTGCAGGATGTGGGCGCCCGTTACTACACCTTCATCTGGACTCTTTACCTGTGCATGAAGGCTTGCGAAAAGCTGGGTATTCCCGTTGTGGTCGTGGATCGCCCGAACCCCATTAATTGCGTAGATGAAGAAGGTCCGGTTCTAGACCTGAACTACACCAGCTTTGTGGGCCTCCACAGCATCCGTACCCGCCACGCCAAGACTATCGGCGAATTGGCTGAACAGTTCAAGGCTGAATGTTTCCCCAAGTGCGAACTTTACGTGATGCACATGGAAGGTTACGATAAGAAGATGTGGTACGACCAGACTGGTCTCCCGTGGATTCTTCCCAGCCCCAACATGCCGACCCTGGATACCGCAATCGTCTATCCGGGTATGTGCCTCTTTGAAGCCACCAACGTGAGCGAAGGCCGCGGAACTACTCGCCCCTTCGAAATCTTTGGCGCGCCCTTCATCGATGCGGTTAAACTTTGCAAGTACATGAACGGTCTGAAGCTGCCGGGTGTGTACTTCCGCGAAAACTACTTCCAGCCTACCTTCCACAAGGGCGCTGGCCAGATTTGCGGTGGTGCCCAGATTCACGTTCTGGATCGCGACAAGTTCCGCAGTTTCGACATGGCAATTAAACTTCTGCAGTACATCTTCAACGAATATCCCAAGGATTTCGCCTGGAAGCAGCCGCCTTACGAATACGAATTCCACAAGCTGCCCATCGACATCTTGCTGGGCAATGGAACCTTCCGTAAGGAATTTATCGAGTCTTCTATCTAATTATTAAAGTTAGACTTGTGCGAAAGCGTCCGCTGTGGCGGGCGCTTTTGCTTTATGCTTATTACCCATAAAAAATGGTGATTCTTGTTGAAATTCTTATAATACAATTTTATATTATGAACTTCGTTGGGTATGGTATTGAAGGAGAGGTGTCATGTTTCAGGAACGTCTGGACGAATTCCTGCGTAAGCAGGATACATTGGAAAATGTATTCTTTTGGGTGACTTTGGGCCTTGTAGGCCTGGCGTCGTTCATGTCTGCAGTTTCCTCTGTTGTTGAAAAGCTGCCGGGATCGACAGTTACTTTTTGCTTTTTCTGCTTCTTGTGTGTTGTCCTCCTGGGGGTTCTCGCCAAGATAACTCAGAAAATCTCGTTTTGCTATGTGGCGCTGTGCCTTTTGATGTGCGGCATTATCCTGCCTCTTCAGTTTTTCATGTATGGCGCTCTGAACAGCAGTATCATCATCTATTTCTTTGGCTCGGTGTTCCTCTGTGCGCTTCACGAAAAGAGGGCGACCCGTTATATGTTAATCGCCTTTGCCATTGTGTCGGGCGAAGCTTCTTTTGTGGTGTCCTGGCTGCATCCGGAGTGGGTGACCAACATCGATGCCGAAACCACGTTTATCGATTATTGCGCCACTTATCTGGTGCTGTCCATTTGCCTTGGTGCGACGACTTCGTATTTGCTGAAACTTTATGCCTTGAACCAGAAAGACAAGGACGAACTTCTGGAGAAACTGCGGTATCTGGCCGAAAAGGATCCGCTGACCGATTTGTACAACCGTCGCCATTTTATTGACTACCTGTCGAAAACGGTATGGCATGATCGCAAGGATGGCTATTACGTGTTCATGTACGACATCGATAACTTCAAGGAGATTAACGATACTTACGGCCATCCTTTTGGTGATATGGTGTTGCGCGGTGTTGCGACTATTGGGCGCAGCGTCGAGGATGCCAGCAAGGGGGAATGCGCTGTTCGTTATGGTGGCGAGGAGTTTATCCAGCTGATCCGCGCCAGTTCCATGGAAATGGCCTTTGCCAAGGCGGAATATATCCGCACCCAGGTCCGTGGAATTGCCTATGCCGACAAGCCCGAGATGGTAATATCCATCAGCGGCGGTTTGGTCTGTTGCGGCGATGGAGCCTTTGAAAGTCAGAATAAGATTTTGAGTGGGGTAGACGCCTTGTTGTACAAGGCTAAAGCTAACGGAAAAAATCAGATCTGCAAGGAATAAAAGTCTTGCTTTAAATATGAAAAAAGTCCGAGTCTAGAGACCCGGACTTTTTGTATTGTTCTTTGCGAATTGACCCGATTGATGAAAAGAATACCACTGGTTATAACTATCATCGTAAAGCTTTGCCGCAGGCAGAGACTCCTATTACCTTGAATGTTCCGTGGAGTGAATTCAAACAAGCTAAGGATGGTGATGGCAATATTTGGGGTGTTGAAAAGTCCATTGACTATGTCGTGAAACAGTCTGCGTCGATTCAGGTGTTTTTCGGTGGTGATGCTGGCCAAACTGCTGATTTTAACATCATGCAGCTTGGTGCCTACGGCAATTGCCAGTAACTATTTCTGTGTTACTGAAATCGAGAATGCGTAATTCTCTATGATATAGCAAAGGGGCATGGCTTTGGCCATGCCCTTTCTTGTATTGTGAAATTCGTTTTGTTTGTATTGTTCTGTTTGATTTTGCGGCTTTTGCTTTTAAAATTGGGCTGATGAATGAAAAACGTTATTTTTGTGAATTTTGCCTTGATGGTGGCGTTGTGGAAGATGAAGGGGTAAAACCTAAAACGTTCTGTGTACAGCCTTGATCTGCTTGATATATTCCGCTCTAACTTCGTTTGTTTTTGCAAACTTACTCCATTGGCTGACTGCGCTTTGCACGTCGGCCAATATTTTTTTGTAGCGGCCTTGCTTAAGGCCAGCAAACTTTGCCACGGCCTTGAAATCGTCAGTGGTGAAATAGTCACGCTTGCCGTTGAAGGTGAGCTGATGGGTACCGGTCCAGAGACCGCCCGGATTGTAGGCGTAAGTCATGTCGAATGCGGGGGCCAGGCTCCATTCGCCCCGCTTGTTCATCAGAAATCCGATGTTCTTTGCGTGATCGTCCTGGTTGCGGGCACAAATGTTAAAAACTGCCCTGCGGAAAAATTCTTCGAGGGCATCGTAACCGAGGCCTAGCTGCTTGATTACGGTAATTGCCTGCTCGTAGCTGTAGGCACCTGCAGCATTGAAGTCGTAGTGGGCGAGTGCGCAGAGGGACTGGTAATGCAACTTCTTGCCACCGGCGAGGCGGTCAAAGCGTCTTGTCATAAAGTGCCTGTGTCCTGCTTTTTCCAATAGACGACATTCCGACATCTGGATGCCTGCTGCCAGCGCCATCTGGTAGTAGGTGTATTCGATAGGGCCGTAGCCTTGGAAATCAGCCTTTTCCTTGTCGCTGTTGTTCTGCACATCGTCCAGCTTCAGAAGCCAATAGGAAAAGTTTTCGCCATTGGCGACTTGCCCGGAACGGATTTCGCCGGTGGTTTCGTCCAGGGCGATAAGCACCTTTGCCCTTGCGCCGCCTGCGGATGTGCCTACGCGAAGAATCTGCTCGAAGGTCTGCTGCTGCTTTTTTGTTCTGATGGTGGGCGTTTTGCTTGCGGCTCCTTTGCCGATGCTAGCCCTGAAATTCTTTCGGCTGTCTAAAATGCTTGCGGCGAAGTTTCGGAGGTTTTCTACATCCAGAATGTCGTTCTCGCTTGCGGCGGGACCTTCGACTGGATAAAATTCCAGGGCGCCCATGCCGCGGTTGCCTGTATAGCAGAGACGCTCCAGGGCTGTAAAAGACTCGGGATTCCTCCCTTGCTTTATAAGCCAGGAATCGATGAGCCTGTTGCCGAACTTGTCGGGAATGGAGTCGGCGAAAAGTCCTGGCAGACCTTTAAACGTGTTAGATAAAAGCGGAAATGTGTAAATTTGACGGTTTACGGGCATAGTAATGGGCGAGGGCTCGACGCCGGCCCCGACAAATGCGGGTGCGTATTCAAAATGCGCCACAGATTCGCCTTCCTGCATGGAAAGCGCCCCGATGGTTGTTCCCCAAAGCTTGACTTCGACGGCGATCATGAATCCTCCCAAATGGACTTACTTGTCTTCGTCCCAAACCCATTTGGACTTAGGTTCGGCGGCGATACTTGTTTCAGAAAAATCATTTGGACTGTCGAAAGAACTTGCCTGCCCCTGTGTATTGTTTCTTGGTTTGGAGGCACGCTTGCGCTTGTTCTTTTGCTGGTTCTTGGACTGCATCAGAAGTTCCATGGGGCTTGGGCCAAGCTCAGGAACAATGCTGATAAACTGGTTCAAAAGCCCCAGTGCGCGCAGAATTTTTACCATGTTCAGAAGTTGGGTGGATTGCCCTTTTTCGATGTGCTCCACGGTGCTTTTGCTGACGCCCGCCCTGTTAGCGAGCTCCGCCTGTGTCCAGTTGTTGTTGAGCCTGTAGCCTGCAATGCGTTTGCCAAATTCAACAAGGACTGCTTCGTCAGAAAAGGGTGTGTACTTGACCATGGTTTATTCCTCCATGGGGTAATATACAAATTTTATTTCGAAATGATGTATTTTTATTTAAAATTTACGAATAAATACTAAATATTTATTATAAATCAGTAAAAATAAAGAATTAAATTTTGTGATACTAAATCACGATTTTTGTGTAACTACAAAAAAAACGCCCGAGTCTAGTGACCCGAGCATTTTTAATTCGCTCTTTTGCCTTTAAGGCACGGAGTGCCGACCTCTAAGCGAAGCGACCTCTTGCCTCAAAGCACCTATACGATACTTGGAACTTTAGTTCCGTAGTAGAGTTATCCACCTTGTGGAGCAGGTGCGCCCTACTACTTGAGAAAGTTCATGTACGGAAGCTTGGAAGCCAGTTCCTGCACCTTGTCGGCGTTAGCCTGGAGGGCGGAGCGAGCGTTCCAGGAACCGTCCAGGAACTGACCGCGAGGACCATCAGCCAGAGTGAGGGCGATGGTTTCGTCACCCAGCTTCAGGGTGCGAGCGTCGGTGCTGGTTTCCAGTTCCTTGGAAGGATTAGCTTCGATCCATGCGAGAATCTTGTCTGCTGTAGCGTGGTCAACCTTGAAGCAGGGAACGCCAAGAGCAACGCAGTTGCCGAAGAAGATTTCGGAATAGCTTTCAGCGATGATGGCCTTGATGCCCCAGCGCTTCAGAGCCTGAGGAGCGTGTTCACGGCTGGAACCGCAACCGAAGTTCTGGTTGGAAACCAGGATGGTGCCGTTCTTGTAGGCCGGGTCACGGAAGGGGTGAACCTTGCCCTGGGCTTCCAGGCCGGCGATATCGTCAGCGAAAGCGTTTGCGCCGAGACCTTCGAAAGTCACGCACTTGAGGAAGCGAGCCGGAATGATACGGTCGGTATCGATGTCGTTACCGCGAACAGGAACGCCGGAACCTTTAACGATGTCAATAGAATTCATTTTTAAATCTCCTTGTTCCAATTACTTGATGTACTTGCGGACGTCGGTGACCTTGCCTTCGATAGCGGCAGCGGCGACCATGGCGGGGCTCATCAAAATGGTACGGCCGGTGGGAGAACCCTGGCGGCCCTTGAAGTTACGGTTGCTGGAAGAAGCGCTAACCTGACGGCCCTTTAGCTTATCCGGATTCATAGCGAGGCAGAGAGAGCAGCCAGCTTCGCGCCATTCTGCACCTGCTTCCTTAAAGATCTTGTCGAGGCCGAGAGCTTCTGCTTCAACCTTGATCTTCATGGAGCCCGGAACAACCCACATCTTGACGGTGTCGGCAACCTTGTGGCCCTTGATGATTTCAGCAGCAGCCTGAAGGTCGGACAAACGACCGTTGGTGCAGGAACCCACGAATGCGATGTCGATGGGGGTGCCGATCATCTTGCCACCTTCTTCCCAGCCCATGTATTCATAAGCTTCGGAGATGACCTTCTTTTCGGAGCCTTCGAATTCTGCGATCTTCGGCATGTTGTCGTTGAGCTGGATTGCCTGTGCCGGAGTGATACCCCAGGTCACCATGGATTCCAGGTTGTCGCAGTTGATTTCGATTTCGTCGTCGAACTGAGCGTCGGCGTCGGTAGCCACGGACTTCCAGTAGGCAACAGCTTCATCCCACTTGTCTGCCTTGGGAGCGTAGGGCTTGCCCTTCAGGAATTCAAAAGTTTTTTCGTCGGGGTTGCAGTAGCCAACGCGTGCGCCGCCTTCGATAGCCATGTTACAGATGGTCATACGGCCTTCCATGCTCATAGCTTCGATAACCGGGCCTGCAAATTCGTAAGCGTAGCCAACGCCACCGTTCACGCCAAGCTTTGCGATGTAGGCGAGGGCAACATCCTTAGCGGTAACGCCCGGCTTCAGCTTACCAGTGAAGTTGATGCGACGGGTCTTGAGGGGGCTCATGGCCAAAGTCTGGGTAGCGAGAACGTCGGCAACCTGGCTGGTGCCGATACCGAATGCGATAGCACCGAAAGCACCGTGGGTGGCAGTATGGGAGTCACCGCAAGCGACGGTCATACCCGGCTGGGTCACGCCTTCTTCCGGGCCAACGATGTGGATCACGCCCTGTTCGCAGGTCTTGGGGCCAAAGAACTTGATGCCGTTGGATTCGGTGTTCTTTTCAATATGGGAGAACATTTCTTCGGAAATGCCGTCCTGGAGGGGACGGTTACGTTCCGGGAAAGTGGTGGGAATAATGTGGTCAACGGTAGCGAAGGTGCGTTCCGGGAACAGGACCTTGGTACCTTCTTCACGAAGGGAAGCGAAAGCCTGGGGGCTGGTCACTTCGTGGCAGAGGTGGAGACCGATGAAAAGCTGGCACTGGCCGCTCTCGAGCTTAGCAACAGTGTGGCTTTCGAAAATTTTCTGGTATAATGATTTTCCCATAGTGTGTCTCGTTTGTTTGCGGGTCCGTACATAACGGACTCAATAAAATTTGCGGTGTAAATCTAGAAAAAATGCCCCGGTTTTTAAACCAGGGCGTTTGAATCAAACCTTATTTATTGATTGGCCAAGGGGCGATTAGTACTGTTCCAGCTGAGTTTCAAACTGATACTTGCCCTTGTAGTAGGCCAGCATTTCGCTGGTGCTGGTGAAAGCGCCTGCGCGGATGGCGTTACGGACTTCGGGATCGTTACGGGACATTTCTACGATCTTTGCATCCACATCCTTGAAGAACAGGACGTTTGCGGCCATGGCCACGTGGTTCTGGTTGAAGTTCAAATTGTAGCGGCGTTCCAGAGTCTGGAACAGTTCAGACTGGCAGGCGTTTTCTGGAGGATTGCGCTTGGCGACGGGCATGTAGCACTTGTTGATGTATTCCTGCTTCAGGGATACGATCATGTTGTCAATAGCGGGAATGCTGTGGTCAGAGTCGTGGGAAGCCAGTTCTGCCTTGGGGGTGACGATGCCGGAGCATGCGGTGAGTAGGGCGGCGGTAATGGTCAAGAAAGCCAAAACACTAAACTTCATTTTTATTTCCTTTTTTACCCGTTGTTTTTTACCAATCCCTAATTCCGCGTGCAAAGTTATTTATTTGTGGATATCTTGGCGAGATGGCAAATGTAATTTTTAGATTACACAATGCCTAAAAAGCATAAGAAAAAGTTTTTTTGAGCATATTTTCGTTTCGCTTGTGTTAAAAATCACACAGAAAAAAACGATGTAGAGTGTTGTGTTTTTTACAACGGCTGGCGGGCTGGATTCCGCTAAAATAAAGGGCTAGGGACTGTTTGGCTTAAAGAGATAGAACCACTTGATAGGGTCGATTACCTTGTAGCGGACGTTGCCGATGCGCTTGTCTCCGTTCCTGTCGATAAGGCCTGTGACAACATGGGCGTGAGGGCCTGTAGTGTGTCCCGTGATACCTACGGTTGCGATGGGATCGCCTGCCATAACTTCCTGGCCGTCTAGGTAAAGGAGCTTGTCGCAGTGCATGAACAGGATGACGTCCTTTTCGCGTACAAGGCCGATGATGACGCCGCCTCTTTCGTCTTTGCTGGTCCAGGCCTTTGCTGCGAACGGTGCCAGGATTCGGGCGCCCTGGCGGCTGGCCAGGTCAATGCCGTTGTGCTGGCGCTGGTTGGCGCTCGGCTTTGCGTGGTAAAATTCAGTAAGGTAGCTGATGCTGTCAGAGACGATGGAGGTCCAGTACTTCCAGGCGGCACCGATGGAGTCTGTGGCTGTTTGGCCCAGGTAGTCGGGGCGGGAATACTTGATTGTTGTTCCGGCGGGAGGGATGTGGAACCCGTTCTTTTCCCAGGATTTGCCGTCGTAACCGTTTTCGTCTAGGGTGACGTTGACGTATTGACGGATCATGCGTTCGTTTGTAATGGTGGCGTTGAATCGTCCGATGGCGTAACGGGCGATTCGTTGCATGGTTTCCTTGCCGTCGAAAACGTATTCGAAGGACGGTGCCACAGACAGGTGGTCTCGCTCCTGGGTCCTGTTGCGGATGTTCGAAACTCCGGGTTCCAGGTGGCTGAAGAAGAAGAACGGAATTGTAATTGCCAGTAGCAGGAACAGCGGGAAGAATCGCTTGAAGACTTTGGAAATACCGTCTAGGGGATTCTTTCTGAGAATCTCCAGCTTGTGCAGGTTCTCGATGATCTTGACGAAGCCGGCTGGATTTGTCTGCCAGTTGCTTTTACGGACTTCGCCGAACAGGGATACGCTGCGCTTTACTGCCTTTGCTGCACCGGGGAAACGACGGCGGCTTGGAACAAACTTGTGTAACCAGAGCAGAGGTATTTTCTGCAGGCTAGGTGCGTCTTCCAGATAAATTGCCGCCGCGTCGCTGTTGGGTTCGTCGTTGTCGGCGATGATGAGACCGCGGGCGATAAGCGCCAGGTAGCGGGCCTGTACCTCGGTAACTTCTTGCGGAAGGATGCCGATGACCTGGGGCGTTGTTTTCTTGATTTCTTGCAGCAGGTGGTAAAGTTCGCGGAACTGGTCGTCGTTTTCGGGAAGGCTCCTTTTGAGTACGGTGTCGTTAAAAGGATGTTTGCCCGAAAAATCCATAAGCACAAAAGAAGCCCCGGCGTTGAGCGCCAGAGCCAGATTTTGTAGGCTTTCCAGAGGAATAGCCGACTTTTGGGTGTCGGCTTGTTCACAAGGGAAGGCGAAAAGGGTCAGACCGCCTTGACGGTACAGGTTGTCTAGAACCTTACGCTGCATAAAAGCTTTTGATTAAGCCTTTGCGGTGCCGCGGGGGTAGGTGAAACCTGCAGGAGGAGCTGCAACGAACTTGTCCACCTGGAGGAAGAGTTCTTCGGCGGTGGAGGAGGGGTTGAAGTAGATTTCCTGGTTGCGGTTCTGGGTACGGCCCTTGAGGGGCTCGCTACGGCGAGAACGGCTAACGACGCCCAGGGGAAGGACTTCCAGCAGGGGCAACAGACCGAAGTAGCGGAACAGGCTGAAATTCTTCTGCCAGGTGGTACGTTCGGCGAGAACTGCGAAAGTGCCGTCAAAGATGGACTTGGTCTGGAGCAGTTCGTCGGAAGTCATGGTGACCAGTTCGTGATTGGTGGGGAAGTTGTTCACGAAGTTGACCATGTCACCCTTGAGGTAATTTGCGTCGCAGAGGAATACGAATTTCATTATATACACCTTTTTATTATTGTTAATTCTGTATGCAAGATAATTTTTTGTTGGAAACTTGTCATAGAAAAAGGGCCTCAAAAAGGGGGTCCTGGGCAACTCGGACGTAAAAAAGTTTCAATTTTACGAAAAATTTACAATTAGACGTTCTGACTGGGTGAACCCATTACAGGAAAGACTATCCCGTCTCTCTTATTTTATGAAAAAAACTTTTTTTTTAATTACTTTGGTATCTTGTTGATTATCAACGACTTACGAAAGATTGTCTTTTTTGTCAAGTGTTAAAAGTTCCATTTTGGGCTTAAAAACGTCAGTTTTTTGTAAAAATGTGTTTGAAAACACTATATTTGGGCGGTATAACTCGCTTTACCGCTAGCGTGTTTATGGTTTTTGTGAAAACAAAAGTGAACGAATGCATAGTGGATGGAATTTATGGGAGATCATAAATGAAACGAAAAAACTGGTCTGTAGCAGCTCTGCTTGCTTCAACCGGACTACTGGCCTCGGTCGGCGTAATTGCTCAAGAAGCTGGTTCTGGTAATGCAGCCGCTGTCGAAAATAACGCTCCTTCCGTGATGGGTATTCCTGGTGAATCCATTAACGAAGGTGGCAAATTTGCACCGATTAAGTTGGATAGCTACGTATCCGACGATATGGATAAGCCGAACCAGCTGAAGTGGTCCGTCTCCGGCAACAAGAAGCTGAAGGTGTCCATTTCTCCGGAACGCGTGGCAACCATCGAAACACCCGATCAGTACTGGAACGGCAACGAAGACATTACCTTCGCCGCTACCGATACTAAGGGCGCAATCGGTTCTGAAACTGTAAACTTCAATGTTGAATCCGTGAACAATCCTCCGGTGGTGGCTCAGATTCCTGACCAGACCATCGACGAAGGTAAGCAGTTCACCAAGATCAAGCTTGATGACTTCGTTACTGACCCCGACCATCCGAAGAATCAGATGCTTTGGGAATTCGATATCCAGCCCAATGGCAAGGATCAGGCCGATGGCGACCTGAACGTGGAAATCGACCCGAACCGCGTTGCCACTGTGGTGATCCCGGACCCCAACTGGTATGGTTCCGCAAAGATCAAGTTCACTGCAACTGATGGTGAATACGCCAGCGATTCCAAGACCGCTGTGTTCACTGTGAAGCCCATTAACGATGCTCCGGTCATGCAGAAGATTCCTGACCAGACCATCGATGAAAAGAATGAATTCGAATCCATCAGCCTCACTGATTTCGTGAGCGACGTTGATGACGATGTCGCCAAGCTGAAGTGGACTGTCGAAGGTGGTAAGGACCTGAAGGTCGAAATCGACAAGTACGGTACCGCCAACGTCAAGATCCCGAATGAATTCTGGAACGGCTCTGAAACCTTTATCTTCAAGGCAACCGACGCTGCCGGTGCTTCCGCTAGCGCTAAGGTAACCTTCACCGTTAAGTCCATTAACGATGCTCCTGAATTTGTTCAAGATGTTCCTGAACAGACCATCGATGAAAAGCAGGAATTCAAGCCCATCGAACTGGACAAGCTGATCAAGGATCCGGACCACTCTTTCGAACAACTTAAGTGGACCATTTCTGGTACTAAGGACCTGAAGGTTGTTCTGAATGGCAAGACCGCTACTATCAAGATTCCGAACAAACTCTGGAACGGTAGCGAATCCATCAAGTTCAAGGCTTGCGACCCCGAAGGCGCATGCGCTGAATCCGAAAATACCTTCACCGTTAACTCTGTGAACGACGTTCCTGTTCTGGTCAAGGCTATCCCCAACCAGACCATCGACGAAAAGAAGCTGTTCGCCAAGATCAAACTTGACGAATTCGTGAAGGATGCCGACCACAAGAATTCCGAACTGTCCTGGGAAGCTGATGTTAAGCATCAGGGCAAGGAACCGGAATCTGGTACCCTCAGCGTGAACATCGATGATTCTCGCGTGGCTTCCATCGAAATCCCGGATACCTACTGGAACGGTACTGCAGTGGTGACCTTCACCTGCACCGACCCGGATGGCGCTTCTGTCAAGCAGGATGTGACTTTGTCTGTGAAGTCCATCAACGACCTGCCTGTATTCAAGAAGATTCCTGACCAGACTATCGAAGAAAAGAACGAATTCTCTTCTATCGTTCTGGACGAATATCTGTCTGACGCTGACCACGATATTTCCAAGCTCAAGGTTGAAATTACCGGCAACAAGGATATCAAGGTCAACCTGAATAACAAGACTCGCGAAGTTTCTTTCAAGACCCCCAGCGAACTCTGGAACGGTTCTGAAACTCTGACCTTCTCTGCAACCGACCCCGAAGGTGGCGTTGCTAAGACTCAGATGAAGCTCACCGTGAAGTCCATCAACGATCCTCCTGTCATGAAGGATATCCCGGAACAGACCATCAAGGAAAAGGAACAGTTCAAGGTTGTTGAACTGGATAAGTATGTTGATGATCTGGACCACTCCAAGGATAAGCTGAAGTGGACCATCACCGGTAACCGCGAACTTAAGGTTGCTGTTGACGGTAACCGCGTTATGAAGGTAACTCCTCCGTCTCCGCAGTGGAACGGTTCCGAAACTCTCACCATCAAGGTGACTGACCCGGAAGGCGCTACCGATGAACGCTCTGTGGCTTACACTGTTGAATCCGTGAACGACGTTCCCGAATTCGTAAAGCAGATTGCTCCGCAGACCATCAAGGAAAAGGGCCAGTTCACTCCGGTCAAGCTGGGTGAAATGGTTCGTGACCTGGACCACAAGCTTAGCGACCTGACCTTCTCTGTTGATGTCAAGTCTACTATCAAGGGCAAGGAACCTGGCCTCACTGTTGAAATCGACGCTCAGCAGGTTGCCAAGATCGTTATCCCCAACAAGCTCTGGAACGGTGCCGATGAAATCTCCTTCACCGCCACTGACCCGGAAGGCGCAAAGGCTACCTCTAAGGCCGTCTTTACCGTTCAGTCTGTAAATGATGTGCCGGTTCTCAAGAAGATTCCGGACCAGATGATCGACGAAAAGATGGAATTCGCTTCTATCAACCTGGCTGAACTCGCTTCTGATGCTGACCATGCCTTTGGCCAGTTGAAGTGGGATGTTGCCGGTGCCAAGGCACTTAAGGTTAATATCGACAAGTCCGGTATCGCTACTGTTAAGGCTCCGTCTCCGCTGTGGAACGGTTCCGAAAAGCTGACCTTCACCGTTACTGACCCGGAAGGTGCTTCTGCCAAGAGCGACGCTGTGTTCACCGTGAAGTCCATCAACGATCCTCCTGTCATGAAGGATATTGCTGGCCAGACCATCAAGGAAAAGGGTGAATTCAAGACCATCGAACTGGATAAGTTCGTTGAAGACCTTGACCACGATAAGTCTAAGCTGAAGTGGACTGTTTCCGGCAACAAGGACCTGAAGGTTGCTATTGACGCAAAGCATGTGGCTACCATTACCACTCCCAACAAGTACTGGAATGGTTCCGAAGCTATCACCTTCACCGTTACTGACCCTGAAGGTGCCGCTGACAAGCGTACCGTCAACTTCACTGTTGAATCTGTAAATGACCTGCCCGTATTCACCAAGCCCATTAAGGATCAGACCATTCCTGAAAAGCGTGAATTCGCAATCATTAACCTGAACGATATCGTAAACGATCCGGACCACAAGGCCGATCAGCTCACCTGGTCCTTCGATGTCAAGCCCAAGGCCAAGGGTGCTACCCCGGCTCTGAAGGTGTCTGTTGATGGCCAGCGTATGGCTAAGATCGTTATTCCGGACAAGTACTGGAATGGTGCCGAAGAAATCACCTTCAAGGTGGAAGACCCGGATGGCGGCAAGGCTACCTGCACCGCTCTGTTCACCGTTCAGTCTGTGAACGACGCTCCGACTATCGGTCAGATCAAGGATCAGACCATCGACGAAAAGCAGCAGTTTGCTGACTTCGACCTGGCTGCAATCGTTAAGGATCCGGACCACGCATTCGACAAGCTCAAGATTGATGTTGCCGGTGCTAAGGACCTCAAGGTTACTGTTGGCAAGGACGGCAAGGTTTCTGTGAAGACTCCGAACGTTCTGTGGAACGGTTCCGAAAAGCTGACCTTCACCGTTACTGACCCGGAAGGTGCATCTGCCAAGGCTACGGCTGCATTTACCGTGAAGTCCATTAACGATGCTCCGGTCATGAAGGATATTGCTGACCAGACTATCAAGGAAAAGGGCTCCTTCAAGTCCTTCAACCTGGATAACTATGTTGAAGATCTTGACCACCCGAAGAACAAGCTGAAGTGGAAGATCGAAGGTGCTAAGGAACTGAAGGTTGCTATGGATGCAAGCCACAACGTTTCTATCACCCAGCCCAACCCGTTCTGGCACGGTTCTGAAAAGATCAAGTTCTCTGTCGTTGACCCTGAAGGTGCTGCAGATAGCCGTGAAGTGACCTTCACCGTTGAATCTGTAAACGACGCTCCTGTCTTTGTTAAGGAACTGAAGGATCAGTCCATTGACGAAAAGAAGCAGTTCCAGACCATCAAGCTGGACGACCTGGTTAACGATCCTGACCACAAGAAGGCTGATCTGAAGTGGTCCTTCGACGTGAAGCCGGTTAAGGCTGGTGCTCCTGCTGCCAAGGGCAAGAAGGCTGCAAAGGCTGAAGAAGCTCCTGCAGGTGAAACCCTGTCCGTTAAGGTGGACAAGGGCGAAGGTGGCGCTCGCGTTGCTACCGTCGTTATCCCCAATAAGTACTGGAATGGTGCTGCAGACATTACCTTCTCCGTTACTGACCCTGAAGGCGCAAAGGCTGTAAAGACCGCTCGCTACGAAGTTCGTTCTATTAACGATCCTCCGAAGATTTCTGAAAAGGCCCCGAAGGGTGAAACCATTAAGGAAAATGGTGTATTCAAGACCATCGACCTTTCTACTCTCGCTTCTGACCCGGATCACAAGACCACTCAGCTGAAGTGGAGCGTGTCTGGCAATAAGGGTCTGAAGGTTGACCTCCGTAAGGACAATACCGCTATTGTTTCTGTTCCCAATGACCAGTGGAACGGCAAGGAAACTATCGCATTCACCGTTACCGACCCTGAAGGTGCATCTGCAACTCATAAGATGATCTTCGAAGTGACCCGCGTGAACGACGCTCCGGTCTTCGTCAAGAAGATTGCCGACCAGAAGATCAAGGAAAAGCAGCAGTTCGCCCAGATCAAGCTTGACGAATACGTTAAGGATCCGGACAACAAGCCCAGCGAACTGAAGTGGACCGTTTCTGGCAACAAGAAGCTGAAGGCTGAAATCAATGGTAGCCGCATTCTTACCGTTAGCGCTCCGGATCCGTATTTCTGGTGCAAGCCTGAAATGCTGGTTATCCAGGTCACTGACCCGGATGGTGCAACTACCTCTACTACCGCTACCTTCGAAATCACTTCTGTGAACGATGCTCCTGTCATGAAGGACATCCCGGCTCAGAAGATCAAGGAAAAGGGCCAGTTCAAGGAAATCGATCTTAACAAGTTCGTTAAGGATCCGGACCACAAGCTGGAAGACCTGACTTGGACCGTTAAGGTTGCCAAGGTTGGCGCTGCTGCTCCTGCTCCTGCCAAGAAGCCGGCTAAGAAGCCTGCTAAGAAGGGCAAGAAGGGTGCTAAGGTTGAAGAAGAACCGGAAGCACCGGCACCGGAACCGGTTGACGAATTCCAGGTGGAAATCGACAACAAGAACATTGCTCGTATCAAGATTGCTGATAAGTACTGGAATGGTGAACGTAACGTGACCTTCACTGTTACTGACCCTGAAGGTGCTAAGGACTCCAAGACCGTTAACTTCCTGGTTGAATCTGTGAACGATGCTCCGGCTATCGCTCCGATCCCGACCCAGACCATCAAGGAAAAGGAATCCTTCCAGCCCATCGACCTGACCAAGTTCGTTTCTGATCCTGACCATAAGATTGAACAGCTGAAGTTCGAACTGGCTCCGACCCGCGCTCTCAAGGCTTCTATCAATGCCAAGAAGCAGCTGATTGTTTCTACTCCGGATAAGTACTGGAACGGTACCGAAAAGATCAAGCTCGACGTCTTTGACCCGGAAGGTGCAAAGGCTACCCAGCAGCTGACCTTCGAAGTGACCCCGGTTAACGATCCTCCGGTAATCAGCAAGGTTGCTGGTCAGAAGATCAAGGAAAAGGAAAAGTTCCAGGTTGTTGACCTGTCCAAGTCTGCAACTGACCCGGATAACAAGCCCAATGAACTCCACTGGTCTGTTTCTGGCAACAAGGAACTGAAGGTTGATATCAAGGGTAACCGTGCTAACGTCATTACCCCGAACCCCAACTGGTTCGGTAAGGAAACCCTGACCTTCACCGTTAAGGATATCGCAGGTGCCTCTGCTTCTACTAAGGCTACCTTCGAAGTGACCCCGGTGAACGATCCTCCTGTTCTGAAGCCTGTTCAGCCCTTCGTCATCGAAGAAAAGAAGCAGTTTGCTCCCTTCGACTTCAGCAAGGTTGTAAGCGATCCGGATAACAAGCTGGAAGAACTGGTTTGGACTCTGGATAACGAAACTCCGGCTTCCAAGGCTGCCAAGAATGCTCCGGCAAAGAAGGGCAAGAAGGCCAAGGGTGCTGCTGTTGAAGCTGTTAAGCATGACCTGATCTTCAACATTGACGACAAGGGTGTGCTGACTGTTGAAATTCCGGACAAGTACTGGAACGGTACCGAAACTGTGAATGTGAACGTCTTTGACCCGGCTGGCGAAAAGGCTACCATTCCTGTGAAGTTCACCGTGAAGCCCGTAAACGATCCTCCTGTTGTGAAGGAAATTCCTGGCCAGGAAACTCTGGAAGGTAAGTCCTTCAAGGCTATCAAGCTGGATAACTACGTTACCGACCCCGACCACAAGGTTCATGAAATCAAGTGGAAGGTTACCGGTGCCAAGAACCTGGCTGTTGAAATTTCTGGTGGTCGCGAAGCTGTGATCCGCCCGAAGAAGCAGGATTGGTTCGGCGAAGAAACCCTCGTCTTTACCGCTCAGGATCCGGCTGGTGGCATGGACAAGACTGTTGCCAAGTTCGTTGTTAAGCATGTGAATGCTGCTCCGATCATGCGCGACATTCCTGACTTCACCATCAAGGAAAATGACAACAAGGGCGTTGTGGGTAAGATCAAGCTTGACCAGTATGCCCGCGATAAGGACCATCGCTTCGACGAACTGAAGTGGACCTTCACTGGCAACAAGTTCCTGACTGTCAAGTATGACAAGAACGCTAAGACCGCTATTGTTGCTATGCCGCACGAACACTGGAAGGGCAAGCCGGAACGCATTACCTTCACCGTCACTGACCCTGAAGGCGCAAAAGCTAGCAAGTCCGCTCTGTTCACCGTGATCCCCGTGAACAACGCTCCGGAAGCAAGCAACCAGACTTACATGACCCAGGAAGGCGATGAACTTAAGGTTTCCGCTTCTGAAGGTCTGATGTCCGGTGTGAATGACCCCGATGGCGAAAAGCCGGTGTCTGTTCAGATTGTCCAGAAGCCGCGCAATGGTAAGATCAACCTGAATGAAAAGGATGGTTCCTTCACCTATATGCCGAACAAGGGCTTCTCCGGTCTCGATGAATTCACCTTCAAGGTGAAGGATCCGGGTGGACTCTACTCCAAGGTCGCAACTGCTGAAATTAACGTAAGTTTCAAGATGCAGGACCTCCGCGGCGGCAAGAAGGCCGAAGCAAAGAAGGAAGAACCCAAGGAAGACAAGCCTGCCAAGGGTAAGAAGAAGGGCAAGAAGAAGTAATTCTTGAACGATCTTCTATTCCAATAAAAGTTTGACTTTTAGAGCCCTGTGACGCAAGTCGCAGGGCTTTTTTGCATTTCCCATAATAAATCAATAGTTGTACCCTTATGCTCCGTTGTAATGACCTCAAGGGTTATTGGGGTTCGCAAGTCTTTTAGGATACTTTCGTTGTTTGTGGGGTTTATATTATGGCTGGTTTTGAAAATTCCGGTGTTTGGAATTTTCTGATTTAGGGCTCTGCCCAAGGGATGTTTATGGTTAAAGGGTTGTTTGGGGCCACTGGCCTCGTGTTGGGTCTGTCTGTTTTTGCCGGCGCAAAAGCTGCAGATGGATTTAATTGGAGTGCTGTCAGCATGGGCGGTGGCGGATTCGTTAGTGCCATTGTCGCTTCTCCGCTGGAAAAGGGCCTTTTTTACGCTCGTACGGACGTGGGCGGTGCCTATCGCTGGGATGAATCCGGTGCCCGCTGGGTTTCGCTCATGGACTGGGTCGATGTGACTGAACGAGGCCTTCTGGGGGTGGAAGCCATTGCCGTTGACCCTCAGGAAGAGGGCGTGGTCTATATGATGACCGGTACCAGCTACTGGAATAATGGCCGTAGTGCGTTCTTGCGCAGTAAGGATCGCGGTAATTCCTGGGAATTGCTCTACACTTGGGACGAAGATGGTACCAAGGGAGCTAAGGTTACCAGCTTTGGTGCCCACGGAAACGGCATGGGTCGCGGAAATGGGGAAGCCTTGGCTGTGGATCCCAACGATTCGAAGATTATGTTCTACGGTTCGAAGAATAAGGGCTTGTGGAAGTCGGCTGATAACGGCTCCAGCTGGAGTCATGTGGATGCCTGGACAACTGCGGCCGGGTCTGATACGACGTGGAATGGTTCCGGTTTTAGCTTTGTTCAGTATGCGCCTGGCAGTTCCAAGAATCTTTATGCCGGTTTTTTGCGTGAGGGTTCTACCAAGAACAAGACTTTTGAAAATGTGTTTGCTTCGACGGATGGCGGTGCTTCGTGGAAGGCTTTGCCGATTCCTGATAGCTTGCGTACTACGAAGGGTGGCGGCGTTGTCCGTCTGATGCCTCAGCGTGCCGTGATTACCAAGGATGGAAGTTCCATGGTGGTGACTTTTGCCGATGGTGCCGGCCCTCATTCCATGGGTTGGGACGAAGGCTGGGGCCCGATCTGGGATGGCTTTGGTCGCGGAGCCGTACTGAAGTGCAATTTGAAGACGGGCGCCTGGACTGACGTTTCTCCTGCAGATTATCTGGATGGGGAAGGGGAGGCCAAGTATGATATGACCGACTACTCCAAGACGGATGAGTACGAATATATTGCTCCTTATGGCGGCATCACCATTAACCCTAACGATGATAAGGAAATGGTGGTGACCACGGAAGGTTACAATGGACCGCAGTTCTGGTACAAGAAGGGCGAAGACGGAAAGGATGTGTGGAGCGACCGCTGGGGTTCCAATATTTTCCATACCACAGATGGTGGCGAAACATGGATTGCCTCTTTCCGTTACTATTGGATGGAAGGTGGAGTTTATCCGACAACGCAGCAGATGGATGCTAACGGGATCGGCTGGATGCACGACGGTTCCATTCACTGGGCGGGTAGCGTGGCCATGGATCCCTTTGACCATAATCGCGTTTTCGTGACTTCTGGAAATGGAATTTTCAGGACGGACAATCTAACTGATTATACGGTGACGAAGGCGGAAAACTCCTGGGAAGAAGATCAGATTGCCATGAATCAGGTTTGGCATTTTAGTGCCCATGGCGTTGAAGAAACCGTGCCTTTCGAGGTGGTGAGCATTCCTGGCGGCCCCATGATTTCCATTATTGGCGACTACGACGGATTCCGTCATGATGATATTACCAAGTTCCCGCAGTTCCGTCATATGACGGACGTGAGCGGAACGGCGGTTCCTCTGGGAACTACCCAGGGGCTTGCCTATGCGGCGAAGTCCGGTACTTTGGTGAAGGTGGCCAATGCCCGTAAGTATGAGGGCAAGTATAGCGATGTTCCTATTGAACCTCTGCAGTTCTCTAGCGATTCCGGAAAGACTTGGACTGTGGGTACTTACTGCAAGCTTGACGAAAAGATTGCCAACGGCACCGCCGCTATTTCAACTGACGGCGAAGTGGCCTTGTTTGTTCCCATGGAAGGTAGTACCAGCGTTTACCGCTACAGCAATGCGGCCTACACGGAAGTGACGGGTATCGATAACGGTTCCTTTGTGGTGGGCGATCCTGAAAATGCGGATGTATTCTATGCTTACAACAAGACGGAAGGCCTGTTCTACAAGAGTTCCGACAAGGGTGTTAGTTTTAGCGCTGTTGGAAAACCCGGTGTGAGCGTCTTTAAGAAGTTCCGTGCGATTCCTGGTTATGAGGGCGACTTGTGGCTGCCCATTGCTGAACAGGATCCGTCTACTGGTGTGGGCGTTGGCGGCAGTCTGCAGCACTCCACTGACGGGGGCAAGACTTGGTCTGCGGTGAAGGGCGTTGGCTATTGCGAGGCCGTTGGTTTTGGCGCTCCCAAGACGAAGGGCGGATATCCTGCAATTTATGTGTTTGCCACAATTGACGGCGTTACCGGTGTGTTCGGCTCTGATGACAAGGGCGCTTCCTGGACCCGCGTAAATGATGACGGTCATGAATTTGGCGGTCTTGCCAATGGCGAATTCGTTATGGGCGACATGAATACCTATGGTGTCGTATACATGAGTACTGCAGGCCGTGGCATTGCGGTGCGTGTTCCCGACACCTGGAAGATGGGTTCCTCTGAATCTGATGGTACAATCAAGGTTGGCCCGAGGACTCCGGCGGTTTCTGCTAGCCGTGCGGTTTATGCCCGTGGCAATCTGGAATTGACTCTGAAAAATTCCGGGGCTTCTGTCAGCGTGTTCAATATGCAGGGACAGAAACTGTTTAGCCGATTCTATGGCAGTTCCGTAAGCGTCCCCCTGAAGGAACTGGTGGGTGCCAAGGGCAGTTTCTATGTGCGTGTCGAGAGCGGTAAGCAGGTCTTGTTCAGCAATAAGGTTATTATTGCCCGATAGGGCAAACCTTTTTATAGGTTTGCAGTTCTAATAGCTTATCTGTAAAAAATATACCTGGGTGGCCTAGTGCCACCTTTTTTGTTTTTTTATGGGGAATTTCTGCTCATATTACAGAAAAAATGGGCTTTGTAGGTTTATGTTTTTAAACTTATTTTTCTAAATTTGGCGCACTATGAGTACAACTAAGAATGATTTATGGGTCGGTGTCGACGTCGGTTCTACAACCGTTAAGATTGCCGTCGTTGAACCTGAAACCAACAAGCTTTTACACTACACATACCAGCGCCATAACGCCATGCAGGCCCAGAAGGTCCATGAGGTGCTGCGCGAAGCCCACGGTCTGTTCCCGGGCAAGAACTTTAGAGTCGCTTTCTGCGGCAGTGGCGGTCAGCCCTTTGCCGAGGCAACTCACGCATTTTTCGTACAGGAAGTGGTGGCCAACGCTCTCGCCGTTCGTGCTACTTACCCCGATACCCGTGTCGCTATTGAATTGGGTGGCCAGGACGCCAAGGTGGTGTTCTTTGAAAAGGATCCCACTACTGGCAAGCTGATTGCCAGCGACATGCGTATGAACGGTGTCTGCGCCGGCGGTACCGGTGCGTTCATCGACCAGGTGGCAGAACTCCTCCGTGTGAAGACCGAGGCCTTTGAAGGTTACGCCAAGCGCGGTCAGAAGGTTTATGAAATCTCCGGCCGTTGCGGTGTGTTCGCCAAGACCGACATTCAGCCCATGCTGAACAACGGTATCGCCAAGGAAGATATCGCCCTTTCCAGCTTCCATGCCATTGCCAAGCAGACCATCGGTGGTCTTGCCCAGGGTATGGAAATCAAGCCGCCCGTCATTTTCGAAGGTGGTCCCCTTACCTTTAACCCGACCCTTGTCCGCGCCTTCAAGGAACGTCTGGGAATCACGGATGAACAGGCTATCGTGCCTGAACATTCCGAAGTACTCGTAGCTATGGGCGCTGCTCTCTCCCTGGGCTCCATGTTTGCTGACCAGGAATGCTTTTACCGCGAAGAAGGCTCTCTGGACTCCCTGGTCCACTTTAACGAAGCCCGTCAGGCCGAACATAAGGCCAAGGCTGCCGCCGACCTCTTCTTCAAGAACGACCTGGAATACCAGCAGTTCCTGGAAGATCACAAGATGGCGAGCAACGTGTACCCGCAGCCCGCTTCCGGTTCTACCATCAATTGCTACCTGGGTATCGACGCCGGTTCCACCACCACCAAGTTCGTTCTTATCGATGAACAGGACAACGTGATCGATGGCTTCTACGCCAGCAACAACGGCGAACCGCTCCAGGTGCTCAAGGATGCCATGAACGAACTGACCGACCGTTACGAAGAATACGGTTGTAAGTTGAACATCCTGGGTGTGGGTACTACCGGTTATGGTGAACAGCTCTTCGCTAAGGCCGTTCATGCCGACTACCACACTGTGGAAACCGTGGCTCATGCAAACGCTGCCCAGCGTATCTGCCCCGACGTGTCCTTCATCTTGGATATCGGTGGTCAGGACATGAAGGCAATCTCTGTTCAGGACGGTGTGGTTACCGGTATTATCCTGAACGAAGCCTGCTCTTCGGGTTGCGGTTCCTTCATCGAAACTTATGCACGTTCCCTGGGCATTCCCATGGAAAAGATTGCAGAACTGGCTTTCAATGCCAAGAGCCCGTCTCAGCTGGGTTCTCGCTGCACCGTGTTCATGAACAGCTCCATCATTACCGAACAGCGTGATGGTAAGCAGCCTGAAGACATTATCGCCGGTATCTGCCGCTCCATTATTAACAACGTTTTCACCAAGGTGATCCGTATCCGCAACCTGAATACCCTGGGTAAGAAGGTGGTGGTGCAGGGCGGTACCTTCAAGAACAATGCAGTGCTCCGCGCCTTTGAACAGTACACGGGCCTGAAGCCCATCCGTCCGGAACGTCCGGGTGAAATGGGTGCAATCGGTATTGCTCTTCTCACCAAGAAGTTCATGGAAGAAAAGCGCAAGGAAAATCCGGAACTGAAGTCCAGCTTCATCGGCCTCGAAGCCATGAAGACTTTCAGCTGGCACAACCAGCCGGGTCAGCTTTGCCAGTACTGCACCAACCATTGCTCCAGAACCATCGTTACCTTTAGCGACGGTCAGAACTTCGTTACCGGCAACCGCTGCGAACGTGGTGAAGTGACTGCAGACCCCAACGATCCGAAGACCAAGGCTCTCATCGCCGAAATCAACAAGAAGATGATGGCCGTGCCCGATATGATCAAGCGTACCAACCAGCTGCTGGTGAAGGACTATGCTCCGGCCAAGTTGGTGGAACCGCAGTTGAAGGCTGATGGTACTCAGAAGACCATCGGTATTCCTCGCGCTCTTGAATTCTGGGCAAGTCTGCCTTTCTGGAAGGCTTTCTTTACCAGCCTGGGTTACACGGTTGTTGTAAGCCGTAGCTCTGACTACAAGATGTTCGAAGCTGGCTTGCACAGCGTGCCTTCCGATACGGTCTGCTTCCCGGCAAAGCTTGTTCACGGTCATGTGCTCAGCCTTATCGAAAAGAAGGTTGACCGTATCTTCTTCCCCATGATGGTGGCTGTTCCCAGTGACCACACCAAGTTTGACGCCACTTCTGTTTGCCCGGTGGTGCAGGCTTACCCCAACATCATCAAGAACACCGACGAACCTGAAAAGAACTATGGCGTTCCCATGGATCAGCCGATCTTCCACTGGTTCAATTCCAAGCTCCGTCGCTCTCAGACCATCGACTGGTTCCATGAAAACTGGAAACTGGACAAGAAGCTGATTTCCAAGGCTGTGGATGAAGGTGAAAAGGCTCTGAACGACTACAAGACTACTTTGCTTGAAGAAGGTCAGAAGATCCTTGATGACGTTCGCGCCAAGAATACTTTTGCCGTGGTGATTGCCGGTCGTCCGTACCATGTGGACCCGCTGATCAACCACAACATTGCCTCTCACTTTACCGCCATGGGCATTCCGGTTCTTACAACCGAATCTCTCCCTGGCGTGTATGACCAGGATGTGCCGAACCACACCCGCGTCGAAATCAAGAATACCTTCCACCTGCGTATGCTTGGCGCTACCATGATCGCTGCCAAGGATCCTAATGTGGAACTGGCTCAGATCGTTAGCTTCGGTTGCGGTCATGACTCCATCTTGACCGACGAAATGTCCCGTATGCTCCATCTGGATTCCAACAAGGAAATGCTGATGTTGAAGCTTGACGAAGGTGACGCCCGTGGTCCTGTTGGCATTCGTATCAAGAGCTTTATCGAAACGGTGAAGGCTCGCCGTGCTGCAAATCTGCCCGACAAGCCCGCTTCCAACGAACCGCTGTTCCATACTCCGTTCGTTGCCGAAGATAAGACTCGCCGTCGCATCTTGACTCCGAACCTGTCTCCTGCATTTACCGTTCTTGCCAGCGAATACATGAAGGCTAACGGCTTCATTGCCGAATACCTGCCCGTGGCCGACAAGAAGGCTGTGGAACTGGGTAAGAAGTACGTGCATAACGATATTTGCTTCCCCTGTCAGGTGAACATCGGTGAAGGTTTGAAGTGGCTGGTGGAACACCCCGAAGTAAAGCCGTCCAACGTTTCTATGTGTTTGGCCAAGAACTGCGAAAACTGCCGTGCCGTGCAGTACGCTGTGCTTGCCCGTAAGGCTTTGGATGAAGCTGGCTTCGAAGATGTTAGCATCATTACCACCGGTGACGACGTGAAGGGTATGCATCCGGGCTTTAAGACCGGTCTTGACTTTAGACTCCATATGCTGTGGGGCCTGGTGACCATGGACGCTATTGAAACCATGTACCGCGCTATTCGCCCCTACGAAGTGAACGCTGGCGACACCCAGAAGGTTTACGACGTCTGGATGCCTCGCATCATGGAAATTGGCGGTCACCTGAAGAAGACTGAACTGCCGCACCCCACCAAGATGCTGGCTGAATTCACCAAGTGTATCGATGCCTTCAACGGTATTGAAATCACCGAAGACCGTAAGAAGGGTATCCGTAAGCCTCGCGTTGCCGTGCTGGGTGAAATTCTCATGAACTACCACCCCAGCGCCAATGGCTTCGTAGAAAACTACCTGATGAACAACGGCATGGAAGTTTACCTGCCGGGCATGACCGACTTCTTCCGCGTGGACGAAGCCGTGCGTGCCGAAAAGCTGAAGCGTGGTTTCTCTGCAAACCCCATTAGCGACCGCATTGTGGGTGGCATTACCGCAAAGGCCTACACACGTGCCCTGGAAACTGTTCGCAAGATCATGAAGGAACACTTCAGCCTTTACGAACATCATGCAGACTGCTACGAGTTGATGGATTACGTCCGCGACATTATCGACCCCACCTACAATACGGGTGAAGGTTGGTTGATTCCGGGCGAAATCATCTACAACTCTCAGCATGGCATTAATAGCCACATTGTGCTGCAGCCCTTCGCCTGCTTGGCTAACCACATTTCCGGTCGCGGCCTGACCAAGGCTGTTAAGGAACGTTGCCCCCATATTCAGGTTCTGTCTCTGGACTACGACCCGGATACCAGCTTCGCAAACATCGAAAACCGTTTGCAGATGCTGATCATCAACGCTCGCGAACTGGAAAAGGCTAATAAAGCGTAGAGGATAAAGGTTAAAGGTTAAAGGGGCTTCGCCTCTACGCTTTATGCTTTCCGCTTTCCGCAAAAAGGACGTCGGTTTTGAGGCCGGCGTCCCTTTTGTTTTTTGAAAAAAATTCTAAATTTGGCGCCATGCTGAATGTTTCTAATGTAAGTCTTCAATATGGTAGCCGCGTTCTCTTCAAGGAAGTGAATCTTTCCTTCAAGCGCGGCAACTGCTATGGTGTGATCGGTGCAAATGGCGCCGGCAAGTCCACCTTCCTCAAGATCCTTTCCGGTGAACTGGAACCCAATACCGGTGACGTGACCAAGGACCCGGGCGAACGAATCGCCGTCCTTAAGCAGGATCACTTCGCCTACGAACAGAACACTGTTCTTGAAACTGTGATGATGGGTTTCCCGGAACTTTATGAACTGGGCAAGAAGCGTGACGAACTGTATGCTCTTCCGGAAATGACCGAAGAACAGGGCATGCAGGCCATGGAAATTGAAACCCGTTTCGGTGAAATCGGCGGTTACGAAGCTGACTCCAATGCTGCAGTGCTCCTGAAGGGTCTGGGCATTCCCGAAGAATTCCACTACAGCCTTATGGCCGATCTGGATGGCGGTCAGAAGATTCGCGTGCTCCTGGCACAGGCTCTTTTTGGCAACCCCGACATTCTTCTGCTTGACGAACCTACCAACCACTTGGATCTGGATACCGTCGCCTGGTTGGAAGATTACCTGGAACGTTTCGAAAATATCGTGATCGTGGTGAGCCATGACCGTCACTTCCTGAATGCGGTTTGCACTCATACTTGCGATATTGACTACGGCAAGATTAACATCTACGGTGGTAACTACGAATTCTGGTATGCAGCTAGCCAGCTGGCCCAGAAGCAGCGTAAGGACCAGAACCGCCGCGCCGAAGAAAAGATTGAAGAATTGAAGGCCTTTATCCGCCGCTTCGCTTCCAACGCCGCAAAGGCCAAGCAGGCTACTTCCCGTAAGAAACTGTTGGATAAGATGACCGTCGAAGAAATGCCGGCTTCTAGCCGTAAGTTCCCCTGGGTCAACTTCAAGATGGACCGCGAACCGGGCAAGATCGTGCTGGAAGTGAATAACGCTTCTATCGATGGCGGTGATGGCATCGTTTGCAACGGTGTGAACTTCAAGCTGAACAACGGCGACAAGGTTGCCCTGGTTGGCGAATATGACACCCTGAAGACCGCCTTCTTCCAGCTCATTGCCGAAGAAACCAAGGCTGCCGACGGCGTGCTCAAGTGGGGTAGCACCATTAGCTACAACTACTTCCCCAAGAACAACGACGCTTACTTTGCCAGCGAACTTTCTCTGGTGGATTGGCTGCGCCAGTACAGTAAGGAACAGGACGAATCCTTTATCCGCGGATTCCTGGGCCGTATGCTCTTCACCGGCGAAGAAGCCCTGAAGTGCTGTAACGTTCTTTCCGGTGGTGAAAAGGTTCGCTGCATGCTTTCCAAGATGATGCTCTCCAACGCAAACTGCTTGCTGCTGGACGAACCTACCGCTCACTTGGACTTGGAAGCCATTACCGCTCTCAACAACGGCCTGACCGCTTTCCAGGGCCCGGTGATCTTCTGCTCTCAGGACCACGAATTCGTGCAGACTGTGGCAAACCGCGTGCTTGAACTGACTCCCAATGGCGTTGTTGACCGCTCCATCACCTTCGATGAATGGTATGAATCGAAGTCTAAGGGCAACAAGAAGAAGTAAGTCCTGATTTTGTGGGGACTGCAGGTCGGTCCCGCAAACTTTAAAGAAAAATCCTCGGTTTTAAACCGAGGATTTTTTCGCTATAGGAAACGTTTTTCGCTGTAGGTGCAGCGCGACTTCCAATTACTGTACGTCGATCTGTACCTTGAAGTTTGCCTTGCCCTTGTGGTTAACCAGCTGGGAACGGGGAGCGGTTGTGACCGTGACGTTCTTCTTGGTAACGCCGGACTGCTGCTGAAGGGGCTTCAGCAGTTCTGCGTTGCGCTTGGCAGCCATGTCCAGCAGTTCCTTTTCGAGAGCCTTGCGGTCCAGATTGGCGGCGTTGGCGGCAACGTAGGCGGTGTAGGCTTCGTCCTTGTCGTCGATGGCGATGATAGCCTTTTCGTCCAGCTCGTTCAGGACGGTCTTGCCCTGAGTAGACTTGTAGAACTCGGTTTTAAGTTTGCGGGTCTTGTAGGCTTCCACCGTCTTCTTCATATTGAAGGACTGCACAAAGTTCATCTTCAACTTGGGATCCTTGGCCAGGGCAGAAACCATCTTGATTGCCTTGGCGTACTGTTCGCTTTCCATGTGGTTGTTCAGCGGGTCGATAACGATTTCGTCGTTCTTGCCCAGGTCGAAACCGATGGCGCTTGCACCGGATGCGGCGACGTTACCCACAATCTTCAGGGGAGAAAGGGCCACCTTGATCAGCAGGTTCATCACGGTCTTCCAGACAATCTTGAGGTAAGAGAATTCGGGATCCTGCATGTTGCCCTGCACGGGAACGTCAAACTGAATCTTGTCGTCCTTGTCCTTGAGAATGTACAGACCCACCTTCATGGGGACGGTGAATTCCGGGTCGCTGCCTTCTACCTTGTCGCCAACGTCGATGTTGTAGATGTCGATTGTGTTTTTGCTATCCAGGTTGAACTTGTTGATCTTGTTGTCGCTGGCGAAAGCCATGGTGCCAGAAATGATGGGGTAGCCGGTGTAGTGGAGGCTGTAGGGGCTGAAGTGCTTCAGGGCCAGATTCTTGATGCTGACATAGGCATCCATAGTGCTCAGGTCGGAGAGGGCTCCCTTGTACTTTACAGAAACGGTGCCGCCTTCGGGGAAGTTGGCGTTTACGTTAACGGTGCAGGGGGTGTCAAAGTTGATGTTGGAACCGGAAACGCTGATGCCGCTAACCTTATAGTTGAAGGGCGTCTTGATGGTAAGATCGTTTGCGGAGACGGACGTGTTCTTGACTTGCAACCTGTTCAGTACGAATTTCAGAGGCTTTGCTGGGGCGGCCTTGGCTGTTTCGGGAGCGGCTGCGACAGCGGAATCAGACTTGGAAGAGTCTACAGGTGCTTCGGTAACGACGGCTGCGGCCAGGGCGCTGTCAACTGCGCTGGTGTCCTCGGCTGCACCCTTGGGATTTAGAAGTATGTCGATGTTGGTCTTGCCGCCCTTCAGCAGGTCCAGATGGGCGAATGCGCCATCGACCACTACTGAATCTACGACAAAGTCCATTTCGTTCAGGTTAGCCTTCTTGATGCCGACCTGTACGCTGTTCACGCCGATGGTCTTTTCGGATGTTTCGGTAAGGACGATATTGTTAAGGCCTACGGTACCTGCAACATTGCTAGAAAGAACGTCATTCACATTGCCTGCAACATTCAGGTTGACGTCCAGGGAGCCGCTAAAGTCCTTATAGTTGATGAAGTCCTTCAGGTAGGGCTTGCCGCAGGCCAGTTCAAACTGCTTCAGGGCGACTGCTACATTGAAGTCCTGAGTTTTCATGTTAAAGAGAACTTTCACGGTCAGATCGCCGCCATCTGCAAACTTCAGGTTTACGCCAATGTCGGTGTCCTTGTTGTTGAAGTAGACGGCGGGAATATCTACAGAGAAATCCTGGAGGTGAATTTTTGAACCGACCTTGCGATCCTGATAGATGATGTTGCCCTTTTCCAGGACGATGTTCTGGATGGCGACATCAAATCCTCCGGTCATTTCGACGGGGTCAATGTTTATGGCCTTGATAGAATCGCCTGCGGCGGAGTCTGCAGTTGCATCAGCGGTTGCCGATGGGGTGGCTGCGGAATCTGTGGCGACGCTGTCCTGCTCACTTGCGGCGAACTTATCCAGGATGTCGCTGAAGTTGAAGCGGTCGCCGTCTTGTACTACCTGGGTGTAAAGGCCTTTCAAATAGATTTCGCTGACGTTGATTTCTTTGGACAGCAGGCGAGTGGGATTCACGTTGACGCGGAACTTTTCAAATCCCACGAAAGGTGTTGCGCCGTCCTGTTCGAAAATGGCGAAATCGTCTACGGTAACTGTGAAGGTGAACGGATTGAAGTCTACGTCGGCAATCTTCATTTTGCGGCCGATGAGTTCTTCGGAATGCTCGACTACATAGTCTTTTGCGATACCGGGGGCGATTTTGAGGGCGGCGATCACGAGAACGATCAATACCGCCAGGACAATGAGGGCAATGTAACGTTTCTTCATATTTCAAATAATAAAAAAAGTGTCCGGAAATTGCACGTTAATTATCGTGTACACGCATTTATAATGCTAGTCTTCGCCGTTGATTATCTGCAGAAATTCCTGACCGTATTTTTGCAACTTTATGGCGCCGATTCCGGGGATGTTGGCCATGTCGGTGAGGCTGGCCGGGCGTTCCTGAACCATACCCAGCAAAACCTTGTCGCTGAAGATGACGTAGGGCGGTACGTTGGCGGCGTCGGCAAGATTGCGGCGATGGATTCGCAGGGCCTCGAAAAGTACGGCGTCGCTTCCTTCCAGATTGTCCTTGGCGCTGAGGCGTACAGAAACTTTTTGCGGTTGCGAGCTTCTCTGGTTTGCGATTTTTTCTCGCTTGTCTTCTGTAATCAGGGCCAATTGAATTTCTTTTTCGCCGAAGAGCACCTGCTTCCCGAATTCGGTAATGCGCAAGGTCTTCTTGTCGGTGTAGCTCATGGTAAGGCAACCTAGATGAATCATCTGCTGGATGTAGGATTGCCATTTGTCGGCGGGGGTGGCTGCCCCTACGCCAAAGGTCTTGATTTTGTCGTAACCCTTTTCGATGATTTCTGCCCGATGGGACCCCCGCAGGATGTCGATAATCATGTTGGCGTTCTCTTGTTCGCGGGTGCGGAAGATGGCACTGAGGGCTTTTTGAGCCAGGATGGTTCCGTTAAAACGGCGTGGTGGGTGGTTGCAAATATCGCAGTTGCCGCAGTCCTGTTCCATGACTTCGCCGAAATAGCCTAGTAGGATTCGCCGGCGGCAAACCAGGCTGGTGGCGTAATGCTGGATTCGCTCCAACTTTTCTAGTTGCAGGTGCCGTTGCTGTGGGTCGCTGCAATCCTGGGCGAACTTGGCCAGCTGAACGATGTCGCTGTCGGAATAGAACAGCAGGGTGTCGGCCGGGAGGCCGTCGCGGCCGGCGCGTCCGATTTCCTGATAGAATCCCTCCATGTTTTTGGGCGTGTTGTAATGGATGACGAATCGGATGTTGGATTTGTCGATGCCCATGCCGAAGGCGATGGTGGCGCAGATGACCTTGGTGCGGTCGTAGATGAAGTCCTCTTGAATTCTTGCGCGTTCATCGGCGGTCATGCCGGCGTGGTAGGCGTCTGCCATGATGTGCCTTTTGCGGAGTTCGTCGGCAACAGTTTCGGTAGACTTGCGGGAAAGGCAGTATACAATTCCGCTTTCACCCTTTCTTTCTTTTATAAAGTCTGCGATTTCGTCCAGCTTACTCAATTTTTTATAGTTAAGACGAACGTCTAGGGACAAGTTCTTTCTGTCAAAACTATCCAGGATCAGATTTTCTTCGGGAATGCGAAGCTGCTGTAAAATATCTTCTCGGGTAATGGCGTCGGCCGTGGCCGTCAGGGCGAGAATGGGAATGCCGGGGAAGTTTTCGCGGAGCTTAAAAAGCTGGGTGTATTCGGGGCGGAAATCGTGGCCCCACTGAGAAATGCAATGGGCTTCGTCGATTGCGAACAGCGAAACGCGACCGCGGGGGAGCAGGTTCTCTACTTCAAAAACCAGACGTTCGGGGGAGATGTACAGCAGTTTAAGTTCACCGCGGCAAAAGGCGCTGCGGATCTCGGAAGCTTCTTCAGTTGAAAGGCCGCTGTTCAGTGCCGCTGCGGGGATGCCGTTTTCGCGGAGACTGTCCACTTGATCCTTCATGAGGGCGATCAGAGGCGAAACCACCACGGCGCAACCATCGAAAACCAGGGCCGGAATCTGGTAGCAGATTGACTTGCCTCCACCGGTTGGCATTAGGGCCAAGGTGTCCTTGCGTTCAAGAACCTGTCTGATGACTTCGACCTGCTTGGGTCTAAAGCTGTCGTAACCGAAATATTCCTTAAGCTTCTGCTGTGCTGTATTAAAAAGAAGACTTGCCTGCTGATCACTCATGCAGGTAAATATAATATTTGGTGTACAAATGTGCAAGAATCTTATTCGTCACGCCAGAAGGTGAAGGCCTTGCCTTCGATCTTCTTGCTGCGGTAAGTGCAGTTATCGATTCTACGGTAGTATTCCTCGAAGTCGATTCCTTCTTCGCCGTTTAGGAATGTTGCGCCCAGGCTAACAGAAATATTTAGGTTGTTCACCTTTTCGAAAGTAATCCTGCTGATAGATTCAAAGAATCTGCTGATAATCTGGATTCCCTGTTCCTCGTTAGAAACTCCGCTCACGAAGAAAATGTATTCATCTCCGCCGAGACGCAATAGAATGTCTTCTTCGCGGAAAGTTTCCTTCATGGCATTGGCGACAGCGATAATAACTTCGTCGCCCATTTGGTGACCGTAGTTGTCGTTGATGTGCTTGAATTTATCTACATCGAATAGGGCCAACATACCGATTCGGTTTTCGTTGATGGCTGTCTTTATCTTGTCAATACCGGCCTGGCGGTTCAGCAGTCCGGTCATGGCGTCGGTTTCGGCTTTGGCAATCAACGTTGTTTCGATCTTTTTCTGTTCGCTGATATTTTCGACGGCGTAAATAACCTGGCTTGGCTTAACTTCGGTGTTTACGGGACCAATGGCGATAAAGCGGGCTCGGCACCAACCAAAATTCTTGCCCATGAATTCCTGGGTGATGGTGCGCTTGCCTCTGAGCCTGTCGGGTAGTGTTTTGGTGTTTACGAAATCCAGAATGCGGTCCAGGTATTCGGGAGCTGTGGTTGCCGTCATGGCCAGCGTTATTTGTCTGCTGAAATTTTCGTTGAAACTGTCTACGCTAGAATCAATAAAGTTGTTTGTTCTAATTGAGAAGAACGTGTCCGAGTCCAGGTTGATCTGGTGCATGGAAACGTAAATGTCCGAAATGGATCTGAGGTTGTGGGTAAGCTGATCCTTGGTGCTGAACTGGGATACGCGATTTTCAAAAAGCATTCGTTGGCATTTGTCGCGGACGTTGAATATGCCGACAATCATGCCGATGCCGCTATAGACGATGCAGTTGACGATTTCTGTTCCAACAATTTCGGCCGGCTTGACGGAACCGCAATAATAGAGGAAGATGAAATCGGCGATAATAGTGATAATTACGATGTGGATTGGTCGCATGACAAACAGCAGCGGCGAAACCACGTACATGGCCAATAGGGAGGTGGAGGGTTCGTCGCAGGATATCACAAGCGATGAAAACAGGCCGAAGCATAGGAGCATGGGGTAGAAGATGTGACACAAGATTCCGACAACGGTGTGATTTTTCTTTCCGACAGCAAATGCTATGGCGAGACTTACAATGGAGAACATGGCGAACCCTGCGTAGATGGGGGCCTTTTCCAACATGGCGGGGAGTCGGGTTGCAAAGGCGGCTATGCAGGTGAACGAAAAAAAGAAAGTCGATATGGCTGAATATACCAGCAGCGCTCTATGGTTATGATTGGTTTCCTTGTCTCGGATAGTATACAGATCCGAGTTGGTGAGGCTGGCTCTTATCAAATAATCAATGATATACTTAATCATAATTGCTCAAAATGTAAGACCATTTAATTTTAGTAAAAAGATAAATATCCACGTTTTCTATCTTTGATGTTGATGAAAAAATTGAACGTTTTGATCCTTGCCGCGGGTCTTGGAACCCGTTTGCGCCCGTTGACCAGCGATGTGCCGAAACCCTTGGTTCCGGTAGTTGATGCTTCTATATTGGAGCAGCAGGCGGTTAAAGCTAACGGTATTGGAAACGTAAGACTTCACGCCAATGCGCACTATCTGGCCGAACAGGTGGTTGCCGAGGGTAAACGCCTTGGTTTTGAAAAGGTGTGGGTGGAGCCCGAGATTCTTGGAACTGCAGGCCCCTTAAAGCGAATCTATAACGAAGGATACCGTGGGGGCTTGCTGATCATGAACGGCGATGCCTACTGCAGTTTTGACCTGAAGGCCTTTGTGGAAAATGCCAAGCGCACTTTTGCCTCCGCTCAGGACGGCTCTGCCCCTGGTGTGGCCCTGCTGGCTGTGGATTTCCCCAAGGTGAATACCTTCCGTGTGAATAAGGATGGACGTCTGGTAGGAATCGCTGGCCGTTTTGGTTCCGAAGAGGGTGCCGCCGCAACGTTCTCCGGAGTATCCTATTACAGCGACGAGGCTTTGGCCCGAATTGCAGACGGTGAATTTGACATCCGTGAATTCTGGAAGCAGGAAATTGCTGCAGGACGTCCACCTTTTGTGGACATGAGTCAGATGAATGCTACCTGGATTGACATGGGTTCTCCTGAAGGTCTGATGGCCGCTTGCCGTGCCCGCCTTGATGAACTTGGAGTGGATAGCTGGACTGACGAACGCGTTGCTGTGACCCGCGATTCTATCGTGTTTGCAGGAGCCACAGTGGGTGAGGGCGAAACTGTAGAAAATGAAATCCGCGGTAAGGGATTTAGCTGGAAGATTTAGATTTGTGTTGGAATGGTTGAATTGGCTGCGCGTCATTCTGAGCGTAGCGAAGAATCCATAGAAGAATTTGAATGATGAAGGATTGAAATGAGAAAGTTTAGAGTAGTGCTTGTTGAACCGGAACATCCTCACAACGTTGGCTTCGTAGCCCGCGCCATGCATTGCTACGCCCTGGATGAACTGTACATCGTTTACCCCAAGCGTAACAAGGTGATTGAAAATTCCTACCACACGGCAGCCAACAGCCATGACATTCTGGACAAGGCAACCATCGTTCATACCTTCCGCGAAGCTATTGGGGATTGCTCCTGTGCAGTCGCTTTCAGCCGTCGCATTTTCGGTAGTGCTATTAAGCATTGCATGGTTCCCGATCTGTCGGGCATGCTTCCTGATGATGGAACCATCGCTCTGGTGTTCGGTCGTGAATCCTGCGGCCTGGCTCTTGAAGAAGTGAACGCTTGCACCTACCAGTGCGAAATTCCCGTACCGGGCTTGATGAGCTTGAACTTGGGTCAGGCTGTTTCTATTTCTTTGTATGAACTGTGCCGTTCTGGTGCCTTGGCAAACGGTGAAGGCCGCGCCAAGCGTGGTTCCAAGGGAGCCTGCGAAACTCAGCCCGCAACCATCGACCAGATTAACGGATTCAAGAAGTTCCTGGACCGCTATCTCACCGGTCAGTATCATGATCAGGCCTGGCGCGACAACTTCCTGAACACTCTGCTCCAGAGACTGCACCCCACCCGCAACGAACTTTCGGCCCTGTTCGGTTTGCTCCGTAATGTAGCCGGTAAGCCCGCTCGCCTGGAACAGGCCGAAGACCGCGCTGCAAAAGCCGCTGCCGCAAAGGCCGCCGCCGAAGCTGAAGAAACTAAGGCTGCTGCCGAAGAAGGAAAGGCCGGGTAATAACGCCGAACATTAAGAAATTTGAAAAATAGGTTACTAAATGGAGGTTTTGAGCCCTTTTAGTAACCTTGGTTTTAAATAAAGTAATGTTTTTGGGGCGAAATTTCTGTTCTAGAGGTTACTAAATTGCTGTAAATAATGCGTTTAGTAACCTTGTCAAGAAAAAGAATTTGAAAAAAGCACGATCTTTTTGAAAATAAAGTAATAAATGGGTTACTAAATGGGTTGTTGACTTGGAAATAGTAACCCCAAAACGCAAAAAAGGCTTCTAATGGCAATGAAAATCACCATCCAATATCTTGATGATTCCATTCCTCGTCTGGAATATGTGGGCGGTAAGTCCGACTGGATCGACTTGAGCGCCGCGGAAACCGTTACCCTGAAGAAGGGGGAGTTTCGCCTGATTCATTTGGGGGTGGCTATGAAATTGCCCGAGGGGTATGAAGCCCATCTGGCCCCCCGCAGCTCCACCTTCAAGAACTTCAAGATTCTGCAGACCAATTCTGTTGGCGTGGTGGACTCCAGCTACTGCGGCAAGGGTGACTGGTGGAAAATGCCGGTCTATGCCACCGAAGACGTGACCATTGAGAAGGGCTCCCGCATCGCCCAATTCCGCATCATGGAAATTCAGCCTAAGCTGGAATTTGAAGAAGGCGTGCTGGCGGACAAGGACCGCGGGGGCTTCGGCAGCACTGGCGTGAAATAATAACAGCACCGGCTCAAATAAACTCTGCGATTGGATAAAAAAAGATCTCGTCTTGTGTGACGAGATTTTTTGTGTTTTTTACTTCTTTAAATTTCCGTTTTCGTCCCAGACTTTGCAACTTTCTTTATCAACTTGTAGGTCTGAAATTTTGCATTCAACAGCCTTTCTACCATTATCTCTGTAGATGGCCATCGTGCCGTTTTGTCTAACAACACTTTCGTCGTCGTTCAAAAGGGTACCGTGGTACTCTTCTTTAAGTTTTCCGTCTTCATAATATGAGTATTCATATTCCTTTTCGACGTCCATGTCGTATTCAAAACCATTCTGCAGACGACGTCTTAGTTTTGTGACGCGGCCGCCCACATACCAGAGATTGTAAAATGCATTCAACTCGTTGCGTAAGGTTTCGTCTTTTTCGCCACCGTAGTTGATATGCACCATATGAAGCTTGGAATCGTCCGTCTTGGATTTCATAAAAATGTCCATAACGTAGCCGTTCACCAGATTGAGTTCCATATTTTCTTCAAGCTGTTTAACGCCGAAATTATCAATGAGTCCTTGAAGAAGAGCTCTTGTGTCGTAGGGAATCTTTTTGAAGATGTTTCCCATGCCCAGGTTTGTTCCGGGAACATTGTACGTTGTGTCAAGACCGACATTCCGTTTTGCGTCACTGATGAATTCGCTGGCAAATGGGGTGCTCTCAAGACGGTTCATCTTATAAAAGAAACTCATGCATCCCGAAAGTGCGCATGACAACAGAACTGTGGCCGCTAGAAAATTTTCTTCATTTGAATCTCCTTTTTATTCCAAAAACACGTAGGTAAAGATAGACCATGTTTATTGAAGCAGTTGGGTTTGGTTGTTTTTTTTTAAACAAAAATTATCAAACAAGTTGCGTGCAAAGTTCCTGAAAAATTCGTGTATAAAGGAGGTTCTAAACAAAATATGGGCGTATTGACAAAAGCAATATGCAAAGGTATATTATACATGAATATAAAATTCAGTGAACATGCAAAACAACGAATGCATGAACGAGGCATAACCGAAGAACAGATGATCCATTTCTTTGTGACGAATGAAGGCCTGCTAGGATTGAAATTGAGTGACAAAGATGAATCGAATCTTTTGGCGGATGCCTTGATTGACGGAAAGAAGTATCGCCTAGTTTATAATGCAGTAGAGGATATTCTTGTAACGGTATTTCCGTTGAAGTAGAGGTTTTATGAAGAAAAGTAAATCGAAAAAAAGTGCTTTGGATTTTGAGAAGGAATACGAAACTTTTGGGGATAATGCGGGAACGAAACTGGACTGCGGCTCTGTTGCAGAAGCTTGTGCCGAAATCAAGAAACGCATGATTTCCATGCGGGTGGAAACGGTCGTCATTGAAAAATTGAAGGTGAAGGCCAATAGGGTAGGGATCCCATATCAGACCCTGGCGGCAAGTGTCCTGAAACGCTACGCGGAAGGTAATTTGGATATCGAACCCGCTTGATGACTGCAGGTGTGGCGGGATCTCGGTGAAAACTGGAAATAACCCCAAAAATGACTAAAATACTGCTTTACGAAAAATGTAAAACGAAAAGTGTAAAAATGTCTGTTTTTACATAAAATGTAAAGAAAGTGGTCGAAAATGGTGTTTTCTATCCAAAAATTGACAAAAAACTTGTGGTTTTGTTTTTCACTCTTTGTTATTTTTCAAGCGCAAAAATTAAAATAAACGATAAAAAAGCCTCTCTATAAGGACTTATTATGGCAAAAATCGCTATTCTCGGTTATGGTAACTTGGGCCGCGGCATCGAATGCGCTGTCAAGAAGACCAAGGACATGGAACTTGTTGCTGTGTTCACTCGTCGTGATCCGGCTACTGTCAAGATTCAGACCCCGAACATTCCCGTTCTCAACGTTTCTGAAATCGAAAAGTGGGCCGACAAGATCGACATGCTGGTGATCTGCGGTGGTAGCGCTACTGACCTTCCCAAGATGACTCCGGAAATGGCTGCAAAGTTCAACGTGATCGATACTTTCGACACCCATGCAAACATCCCCACTCACTTCGCCAACGTTGACGCCGCTGCTAAGGCTGCCGGCAAGATCGCTATGATCTCCGTGGGTTGGGATCCGGGTATGTTCTCCCTGAACCGCGTCTATGCAAACGCAATCCTCCCGGATGGCAAGGACTACACCTTCTGGGGCAAGGGCGTTTCTCAGGGTCACTCTGACGCTGTCCGCCGCATCAAGGGCGTGAAGAATGCTAAGCAGTACACCTGCCCGGTTCCCGAAGCTCTGGATGCTGTCCGCAGCGGTTCTATGCCTGAACTGACCACCCGTCAGAAGCACACTCGTCTCTGCTATGTGGTTCTCGAAGAAGGTGCAGATGCAGCCTACGTCGAAAACGAAATCAAGACCATGAAGAACTACTTCGATGAATACGACACCACCGTAAACTTCATCAGCGAAGAAGAATTCAATGCAAACCACAGCGGTCTCGCTCACGGTGGTTTCGTGATCCGTACTGGCAAGACCGGCATGAACAACGAACACACCCACGTGATTGAATACAGCCTGAAGCTGGACTCCAATCCGGAATTCACCACTGCAGCTGTTATCGCATTTGCCCGCGCAGCTCTCCGCATGAAGGCTGAAGGCAAGACCGGTTGCTTCACTGTTCTCGATGTTCCTCCTGCATACTTGAGCGAACAGAGCGGCGAAGAACTCCGCGCTCACTTGCTGTAGTTCGAAAAACGCTCGGCACCTCCTTTAATGACCGCGCGGGTCTAGCGACCCCAATAGGTCATGCTGACGGAGGTCGGCATCTTATTTTGCGAAAAAGACCTGGGTTTTAGCCCGGGTCTTTTTGCTTATGCATTTGCATATGGTGTTCGCTTTTATTTTTCCGGGAAGACTCTTAGGTAGGGGTCTTCCATGGCGGTAACCGGGATGGTGATTGCCTGGTCGTTTTCGTCTACGATAATGGCAACGCCGGTAAGGTAGTTGATCCAGTAGTCGTAACGGCTTTCTTCATTTTCGTGTTTGTGGAATCGCAGGTCGATGGTATTTCGTTCGCTAACCGAAATGATGAACGGAATCAGGAACTGGTCATGGGAAATGGCGATGGTGATGTCGGGCATCTTGCTGTAGGTGAAGTTGTCCTTGATGAATTCCTGGATGCGGTCGTCTACGTCGTAGAATCCGGCCTGACATTCTCTTGAGACGTCCTCCTCGTAAGCAAAGTAGGAATAGGCGGACCAGCTCCAGCTATGCTGATTCTTGCAGGCGTTAGCCTGGGATTCATCCTTGATGAAATAGCTGTCCAGCAGGTCGGTTCTCTGTTCGTGATCGTCTGCGGAGGTGGCGGTAAAGGGGATGGAACTTTCTGAAAATTCCTGGCCTTTTCCTTCTGCGATTTTCAGCACGGTTTCCATAGTCCGGTAGACCTTGGTATGCATAAAGTAAATGGGGCCAAGGGGTGCCAGTCTTTCGCCCAGTGTAACGGATTGTTCACGGCCGTTATCGTTTAGACGTCCCTCCGTACCCGTGCTGCTCTTATTGCGCTCGGCATGCCTTATGACGTAGGCCACCTTCTCGTTTTCCATGACGCAGTTTACCACATCGGTCAACTGGTGGAATTGGTCCCTTGTGGCGCGGATGTTTTCGCATTCCGTGCTCATCTGTTTGCTTGAACTAGATGGGATTACCTCGATAGGTTCGTTAAACTGGTATGAACTAGAGGAACTTTCTGGGGCAGGTTCGTCGAATAGGAAATAGCTGGAAGAGGATGGTTCTTGTTCGGGCTGATAAGGCTCGCTATATTGGGAAGAACTGGATACCTGCGCGCTGGAAGGTAAACTTTGCAGGAAGTCTTTGAAAAAAGGCTTTTGTGACGAGTCTGTCTGGTTGACTTCTAGGGAATCCTCGGTGAGGGAATCGTCTGAGACGATATTCGGATTGTAATACGAAAGTTCGTCGTCACAGGCGGCGAGTAAAAGGCATACGGCAAAAACCGATGCTATATAACAAGCATTTTTTTTCATTCAAGAACCCTTTGCTAACACCGTTCATAAAATTAGTATGAGTTCTTGGAAAAAGTTTTAGTTTTCCTGAAAATTTATAGATAAAATGGGGGCGTTTAGCCGTTCGGGAATAAAAGTTTCACCTGTTCCGGCAAATCGGGGGTGGGTTTGCCGTTTTTCAGGAAGCAATGTTCCGAAGTTCCTGTGGCGCACAGTTTGCCCTCTACGCTCAGCTTGTAGGTGAACTTGAAGTGGTATTTGCCCTTGCGTTCCAGGGTGGTGTCGATATCCACGGTCTCGCCGAAGTGGGTGGAGTTGCGGTACCTGACTGTCAGTTCCAAAACCGGGCAGGCGTACCCTTGTGCTTCAATTTCAACATAGCTGGAACCTAGGGACTTGAAAAATTCCAGTCGGGCCTGTTCAAACCAGATTGGGTAAACGGCGTGGTGTACGATGCCCATCTGATCGGTTTCGGAATAGCGGACTTCTATGTGGCTAGTGTGTTTGTGACTGCAAAGTTCCATAATCTTTTTTACCTGTCAGATTGCCTGCGTTTAAAAGGCCTGGCGTACGTTAAAAGAAATTCCCAGGTGGTCGAAGTCTACCCATGAAAAGTCGGCTCGGGCGAATAATCCTTCGCTTAGGTTCAGCCCCAGCAGTGCGCCTGCGCCCAGGGACTTGTGCCATTTGTTCCGCCAAAGGTCGCTGAAGTAATCGCCTGCCTTACCGCTTTCAAAAAATAGGTGGGCTCCCACGCGGTAGGCGAAGTACTTTCGAATTTCGGACTGGGAAATAATGGCCTGGTTGCCGTTGAAGTAACGGCTTTCTACTCCGCGGAATCGCTTGACCCCGTCGGGGCCGGCCAGCATGTCGAAGGGAACGTCTCCGTTGGTGCGCTGCCAGAGTAATCCCTGGGCGAAGGTGGCTCCCCAGAGTAACTTGGTGTAACCGCGCAAATCAATGGATTCAACATCAAAGGTGTAGTCTCCCAGCTTGTCGCTGTAGAATTGCTGCTTCCATTGGGCTAGGAATCCGTGCTTTGTCCAGTTGATGTTGTATCGGGAGTCGTAGCTGATGGTGTAGCCTATGCCGTTGCGCCATCCAGAATGGGTGTCTGGTAATTCTAGACCGCTTTGGTTTTCGTTGAAGTCAATTTGAGAGTCTTCAAAATGGAATACAACGCCGTACTTGATTCCCCTGGGCATGCCGATGGAAGATTCCCAGGTGGATTCTAGATAAAATAGTTCGCGGTCGTAGTTGGTGAATATGTCAATGTCGGGGTTGTTCCCTGCGCCGAAATAGCTGGCGAACCAGTCCTGATAACGTAAGATGGTCCAGACGCTGATTTTGTCGTGGAACAGGTAGAAGATGGGCTCGATGTTGACCTGGATCTGGTCGCGGGTGGTGCGGAACATCGTAAGTCCGATTTCGTGAACCTTGTCGCCCCCTTCATTGGGTCTTAGAAACAGAAGGAACATGGCTCCATACTGTAGTTTCGTTTCTTCGGTGTAGCCCAGTACCGGTACCAATGAAAATCGCTGGAAGTCGTCTTGCACATCCTGGGCGTGGGCCAAGGAGAACATACAGAATATGGCGAAAATCTTTGTGACAAATTTCATTGCGCCCAAATATAGAATGTATGCCAAGATGTTGAAAATTTTTTTCTACATTTGACCTCCGTTGATGCAGACAGAAATGAAATTACCGCAAAATTTGACGGCGGCAAACAGCAAGGAATTGCTGCGCTCGTGTAGAAGGGCGCTCCGACAGGGAGCTCTTCGTCTTGATGGTTCTGAAAAGACCTTCATGGACTATAGCGGTGATGCCTTTTTTGCCCTGCTGGCCGAGGTTTCTGCCAAGACTGGAAACCGTCTGGAGCTGCTCCATTTTAACGATGACATTAAGCAGCATCTGTCTGACCTGCGTAAGTTTACCATTCCCGAAAAAGACCGTCGCGAAACTACGAATATTTTCGAGGCCTTGGGTGGAGTGGGTTTTGACTTCATCAAGGAAGTGGTGCAGGTGTTCATCTTGTTGAACATGTGCATTTACTGGACCTTCCTGGGACCTTTCGACAAGGGCAAGCTTCGTTTTGGCGGCGTGGCCAAGCAGATGTTCCGCTTGGGTAGCGAGGCTACCGGAATCTGCTTCTTGATGGTGGCGCTGGTCTGCTTGACCATGGCCTTGCAGAGTTCCGTGATGCTCAATACCATCGGTGCCGGTTCTTATTTGGCCTCGGGTCTTGGATTCCTGATTTTTGCTGAAATTGGTCCGCTGTTGACCACCATCATTCTTGCAGGCCGTTCTGGTTCCTCGATTGCGGCTGAAATTGCCAACATGTCTGTTTGCGAAGAAGTGAAGGCTATCAAGACCATGGCTATTTCACCGGTGCAGTATCTGGTGGTTCCGAGATTTTTGGCCATGAGCGTTTGCACTCCTATCTTGAATTTCTGCGCTTCCATTTTCGGATGTTTCGCCGGCTTCCTGATTGGCTATTTCTGCTGCGACATTACCTTTACCAACTACCTCCAGGGTATCCGCGAAGGGATCGACCCCATGGTGTTTGCGAAGAGCTCCATTAAGGCTCTTGCTTTTGGTTGGCTTGTTACTCTTATTTCCTGTAATAAAGGTTTGAATGCCAAGGGCGGCGCCGAAGCCGTCGGCCTAGCGACAACCTCTAGCGTGGTGACTTCCATTGCCAGCATTGTTATTGCAGATACACTTTTTGCCTTCATTTTCTACTAGGGAGCAGTTATGGACGAAATTCTCAAAGTGGATCATCTGAAGGCGGGGTACGGTGGACGTACTATCCTCCACGACATTACCTTCGGTGTGCGCAAGGGCGAAATCCGTATGATTCTCGGTAGTTCGGGATGCGGTAAGTCTACCTTGTTAAATAACATCCTTAAGCTGTACAAGGCCCAGAGCGGAACCATTACCTATTTCGGTAAGACCTTCGGGGCCCAGGATGGGCTGGATGCCGAAACCCGTATGCGTACCGGCGTGCTGTTCCAGAGTGGCGCTCTGCTTTCGGACTTGACTGTAGCCGAAAACGCCATGCTTCCCCTGAAACGCAGCATGCCCTATATGCCCAAGAGCCAGATGGAAGCCATCGTTGCCGACCGTCTGGAAAAGGTTCATTTGCTGCATGCCTTCCATAGGTATCCCTCGGAACTTTCTGGCGGTATGAAGAAGCGTGCTGCCCTGGCCCGCGCCATTGCACTTAAGCCGGAACTTCTGTTCTGCGATGAACCGTCTACGGGTCTCGATCCGGTAACCGCACACTCTCTCGATGAACTTCTGCTGGAACTGCGGGACACCTTGGGCGTATCCATGGTAATCGTGAGCCACGAACTGGAAAGCATCAAGATCGTATGTGACCGTTTTGTGTATTTGAAGGAAGGCTACGTCCATTTTGACGGCACCTTGCAGCAGGGCCTGGATTCCGAAGATCCAATTCTTAAGACATTCTTTAGCCGTAAGAGTTCAAAGGAACCGAAATCCGATGACACTTACCACTTTAATTTTATTGACTGAGTCGGAGCATTAGATGGAAACCACTCGTTCTGAAAGAATCAAACTTGGCGTATTCATGTTCATATGCCTGGCGCTGATTATCGCCTTTTTGGGTTATGTGCTGAATCGCTTCATTAGCGCCGAATACGACAACTACTACACCGTGTTCAAGGGATCGGTCATCGGTCTTTATAACGAAGCCAAGGTCAAACTGAACGGTATCGACGTGGGTAACGTCACCGGAATCCAGATTGATTCCTCTAGCCTGGATCAGGTGGTGGTGAGCTTCAAGGTGAAGCATGGAACTCCCATTAAGCCGGGAACCCGTGCCGGCATGACCAACGGTCTTTCCCTCACTGGCGAAAAGCACATCGTTCTTTCGGGTGGTCACTTTAGCGAACCTAATTTGCAGGAAGGCGGTTTTGTTCCTGCTGAAGCTTCTTCTTTCGATAAGTTTGCGGACCAGGCTGGCGGCATGGTTGAAAAGGTCGACACCTTGCTCTCCAACTTTAGCAGCGTCTTTACTGCAGAGAATGCCGAGAACATCCGCATCACTCTGAAGAACATGGCCAACATGTCTGCGAACTTGAACCGCACCACTCGCGAAATGGCAAAGCCCATCGAAAGCGTGACCAAGACTGCTGAATCCATGCAGGCTGCCGCCGAGTCCATGAAGTCTGTCATGGCCAGCGTCGAAGAAGCAAAGATCGCGGCCAAGGCTGGCGAGAACTTGGATCTGCTCAAGGAAAAGCTTGATGCCATCGATACCAAGAGCATGAACGACAATCTTGCCCAGGCCATGGAGTCCATCAACAAGCTGGCCCAGCGTCTGGATGCGATGGTCTACAACAACCAGGATCAGGTGGGCGACGTGCTGACGGAACTGAACACCGTGCTTGAAAATCTGGATGAATTTAGCCAGAAGATCAAGAATAATCCCTCTGCCCTTATCCGTTCCGAAAACAAGAGCCGTAGACAATAAATTTTTATGATGACTGTGGGTAAGGCCTGCAGACTGTAAAAGGAAGGTTTGAAAATGAAGTTTGTTAAAGTCCTGACCGCCGTATTGGTAAGCCTCGTGGCCGGCATGATGACCGCTTGCATTGGCGGTGGTTCCAGCGAACCGACCCGCTATTACATGGTGGATGTAGAAAGCATTGGCACTGTAGGTGCTGGCAATGCTTCCAAGACCGTTCAGGTCCGCAAGTTTACCATTGACCCGGCATACCAGCGCAGCAACATCGTATACCGCGAATCCGCCTACACCTTCATGTTCTATGATTTGGACCTGTGGGCCTCTCGCCCCGACCAGATGCTGAACAAGACTGCTGTAAAGTACATCGACCAGAGCGGCCTCTTTGCCAAGGGTTCAAAAACCGCTAAGCCCGACTACGAAATTCTGGGCAACATCGATGCTATCGAAGAAGTGGATGAAGGCTCCAGCCGTTACGCCCATTTGGATATGACCTTGACCTTCCGCAAGACCGAAGGCGCTCCGCTCTTTGAAAAGGAATACAACGAACGACTGACCATGGACGGTTCCGAGCCCCAGCATGTGGCCCAGTCCATTTCTAAACTTTATGGCCAGTTCATGGAAGACTTCTTGAAGAACGTTTCCCAGAACATGGGCGAATAAGCGGGCGCAAAATGGGGAACCTGTACCGCGATGCCTTAAAGGCGCTGGACTGGGGCGAGGGAGCGGTTGTCATTGGACACAAGTCTCCCGATGGTGACTCTGTGATGTCAGCCTTGGCTTATGCCAAGCTGATGCAGTCTCTGGGATATAAGGCCGAGGCCAAGATGGCCGGAAAGCCGAACAACGAAACTTTGTTTGTGGCTAAGGTTCTGGGAATTGAACTGCCCGAAAATTTGCCTAGCGTTTCGTCTTGTTCGTTAGCGGATAGAAACTGCGGACCCGCTCGTCTAATTCTCGTGGATCACAGCGATTACGCCCAGGCCGTAGACGGGGCCCGCGATGCAAGAATCCTCCAGGTGCTGGATCATCACGGTATCGGAAACATTTCGGAATCCAAACTGCTTTATGCCAAGTATATGCCTGTGGGTTCTACCTGCAGTATCGTGTATACAAGCTACAGGGAACTTGATGTCGAAATTACGTCTGAGGTGGCGAAGATTCTTTTTGCGGGACTTCTGTCGGATACGTTAAACCTGAAGAAGGTGACCGTGACTGATGTAGACCGTGCCATCTATGAAGACCTGCTGGAAATGCTGGCCCGCGACTGGAATCTGGATAAGGATTGTGCCCGCCAGAAGGCGTCTGGAATTTTTGACGGAATGGTGGAGGCTGCCCACGACTTTAGTTCCATGACCGACGAGGACATCTTTAATTCCGATGCCAAGGATTACGTGATGGGAACCGCCAAGTTCCGCCTGGGTAGCCTGGATTGGCGTGACGTTTCAACCATCGATGAATTTGCGGATCGGCTGTTGGCGGTAATGCCTAACGTAGCCAAGGCTTCGGGATGCAATATGGTTTTCTGCCGTGTGGGTTTTGAAGAAAAGACCTACATACTTTATGGCGGTGTAGATAGTACGTCTGCCCGGTTTGCCAAGGCCTTTGCAGAACGTGCCTTCGGAAAATCTAAGCGGGAAGGCATTGTTTATTGCGAACGTCGCCTGAGTCGCAAGCTTGATGTTGTGCCGATGCTTGCCAAGGCCCTGTCCTAAAGGCAGAGAATCCCCTTCGCTTGCAAAAAATTAGCTGTTTTACCCCCTTGTAAACAAATTTTACAGTACAAATTCGCTATATAAATCTAAATTCGGGGCATGAAATTCGGATTTTATCGTTCCTTGTTAGTTTTCGGTGCTGTTTTTGGTCTTTCTCAGGCCTTCGCTGCTCCCGATGCCACCCATATTGAATATTTTGACTGCTGGATGGAAAAGGGTAGCGCCCTTGTTCCCGCTGAAAAGGCCCGTTTGAAGGCTACAGACGATTCCGGCATCTGTGGTTGCTTCAAAGTTCGCGAAAATGGCGGCTTTGGCTGGCGCGGTAACGATGATCCCAAACAGATTCTCAAGGTCTACGACCTTCCCAAGCCGCACGTCATGAAGTGCGACGACGGATCCTGCCTCAAGGGCAAGGCTCTTGAACAGTGCATGGATAACGTGCGTCAGACCGCTTTTGCCCTGTCTGAATTCGTCGATGGTCATCCTCTGGCCGGTGCCGTGCCTCTGGTCTTTGATGAAGGCTGGGATATGACTCCCTTTGGCGAATACTTCAACCAGCGCAAGGAACGTGCCCGCGAAATTACCTGCTTCCTGAACGTGCATGGTCGCCCCGATCTCCCTAATAGCGCCGACTGGAACAACTCCGGCATCTTCCACATGAAGGGCCTGCCCAAGAAGTTGCTTCCCGAAACTATCGCTCGCTTTAACGACTTTAGTGATGCCCGCTGCCTCGATGGAAACGAACTGACCGGCTTTGCCTACAACGGCTATAAGGAAAATGTTCGCCACGTAGACGACAAGGGCATTCTGCAGGGTGAAGAAATCGGTTACATGAACGATCCCAACTATCCTTCTAAGCAAGGTGATGAATGGGGACAGGTGGCATGGACCGCAAACTATAAAAATGGTATGAAGGAAGGTACGGCTGTCTTCTATAAGTCCAGCGTCATGGACAAGGCCGAAAAGCCTTACTACTTCAAGCACCTTGAAGTCCCCTACAAGCAGGGCTATGTTGACGGTACTGTCCGTATGCTCAGCGACAAGGGCTTTGTCATGGCTGAAGTCTCCACCAAGCGTGGCGGTCTCCACGGCCGTACAACCGTGTTCAATCCCTTCAAGAAGAAGAACCTGGCCATTACCTACAATGCCAACAACCTGGATGGCTTTGTGGACTTTGGTGACTTCGGCGGTGTCTTCAAGGATGGTTTGCCCAACGGCATGATTACTTTCTGGTCTGTGAAGGATACCTGCTATGAATGGCTTCCCGGTTCCTCTGTGTGCTATACAGAACGTCTCAAGAAAAAGCAGTGGGGCGCCTACAACATGGGTATGCCCAAGGGCACCATGGAATGCTGGAATGGCAAGAAGGGCAAGGTTGATATGGACTGCCCCGACCCGATCCAGGATTCTCTGAGCCGCGACCCGCGTCAGATCGCTATCCGCGCTCTGGAACAGGTTGAAAAGGCCAAGAAGGAAGCCAAGAAGGCTCACGATGCTCTGGCCATTGCCGAAGAAGCCGTGGCTATCCGCAAGCAGGATGCTGCCATCGCCGATTCCAATGTAATCAAGGCAGAACGTGCCGCTGTTGTGGCCGATAGTCTGGCAAAGATTTCTGAAGCTGCCGCCAAGAAGGCCGCCGAAGAAAAGGCCAAGGCCGAGGCTGATTCTGCAAAGGCTGCCGGTGTGAATGCCGCCGCCGAAGCTGCTGCTGCTCCTGCTGCTGAAGATCCGAAGGCTGCCAAGAATGTCAAGGGCAAGAAGGGCAAGGCCGCTAAGGAATCTAAGGCTGCACCCAAGGCCGCCAAGGGCAAGAAAGCCAAGAAGTAATCTCTCTCTGTCTTGGACGACGACGTGCCTGCGCGCCGATGCCATGCCTGCTAAAAGTTTAAAAAGCGAGGTTCAGCCTCGCTTTTTTCGTCTGCAAAATTCGTCTGCAAAATTCGTCTGCGAAAAAAATGCGAGGATTTTTTCCTCGCGTTTTACAAGTCTTGAAAAGACCTAGTCGTGAATGGAATTTTTCAGATTCTCGATCATTCTTGCGAAGCTGGGATCTGTTTCCATTTCCTTCTTGATGCTCTTGATGGCATGAACCACGGTAGAGTGGTCCTTGCCGCCGAAGCGGGAACCGATGCTCTGGAGGCTGATGGGGGAGCATTCGCGCATCAGGAACATGGCGACCTGACGAGCCTTGGAAATTTCCTTGGTTCCGCGGCCGGATTCGATAAGCTTGGATTCGGGAACTTCGTACTGGTTAGAAACGGCACGGAGAACGGCGTCCAGGCTGACGCGACGGCGGGGGTTAGGTGCGAATTCGGTAGCCACCTTCTGAGCGATATTCATGTCGATGTCGTGGCTCATGAGGCTAGACTGCAAAGTCAGCTTGATAATGGCACTTTCCAATGCACGGACGTTGCTGGCGATATGTTCTGCCAGGTAATGCAGAACTTCGTCGCTGATTTCCAGGTGGCGTTCTTCGGCCTTCTTGTGGAGAATGGCTTCGCGAGTGTCGACGTCAGGGGGCTGGATGTCCACGGTAAGGCCCCAGGCGAAACGGCTGACCAGACGGTCGGACAGGTTCTTGACTTCGGTTGCGGGAGCGTCAGAAGAAAGAACGATCTGCTTGCCGCCCTGATGCAGGGCATTGAAAATGGAGAAAAATTCGTTCTGAAGTTCGTATTTGCCGGACCAGTTCTGGATATCGTCGATCAGGAGGATATCCACTTCGTTGCGGTAGAAGTCGCTCATTTCGGTGATGCGCTGGTCGCGGAGGCACTTCATGTACTGCTGGGAGAAGTCTTCGGAAGTCAGGTAGCGGACTCGCTTTGTGGGGTCTTCTTCCAGGATGTAGTTACCGATAGACTGGAGCAGATGGGTCTTGCCCAGGCCGGAGGGGCCGTAAATGAAAAGCGGATTGTACTGGGTGCCGTCGGGGTTGCGGGCTACAGACAGGGCGGCGTTGAATGCCAGCTGGGCCTTGTCGCCAGGCACGAAGTTTTCAAAACGGAAACTGCTAGATAGGGGGATGCTAGACTTGAAAATGCTGTTGCTTTCGTCACGGACGGCGGTTACGGTAGGCTGGGGAGCCGCTTCCTGATTCTGGAATTCAAATTCCATGGGAGTTTCGTCGTGGCTGACTTCCTTCCAGGCGACGCCGATCAGTGCCTTGTAGGCGGCATAGACTGCAACATCAAGACCGTGGGGAACCGAAATGACAGCGTGACCGATGGTCTGGTTGACCAACTTGGTCTGAGCAAAATATGTCTTGAAGACTGTGTCCGAAAGCATCCCATGGAGATAGCTCAAACATCTTTCCCATTCGACTGTCATGATCTTCCTCTTCCTCGATAAGCAGCAACGCTTAATACAAATCTATCAACAATTGGCTTATAAATGTAGTAAAAATTGGATGGACTGTTGATAAGTTTGCTAAAAAATGGGAAAATTTTTATAAAAAATTGGGCTATAACTGTTTGATATTCAATAAGTTAGGCTATCGGGCCGGTGGGGGAGCCGGCTTTTTGGGGCGCTTGGCGCCGGCTTCAAGGGGTGCCCCTATGCGGAATTTTTTAAATTTGCCGTGTTATGGACATTCTTTCTAGTTTGGATTACTGGTTCTGGACCCCGATTTTTGCCTGGGTAGGCCTCTATCGTTGGTTTAATCGAATTTCTTACCCCACTTATTTTAAAAGTCAGATGCGCAAGGGCCAAAAATGGGCCTACATCCCGGCCTGGAAGGGCTATTGGGCTCTGTGCGACAAGGTTTTTACCCTGGCTGCGGCCCTGTTGTCGGCGCTTCCCGCCATTTGGATCGTAAATAGGTGGACTGATTCCCCATGGTACATGGGTTTTGCTTCTTCGCCCCTGTTTTTGGCGGTTGGCTTTGTTCTTTGCAGGGCCGCCAAGAACAAAACGGCCAAACTTTACCAGAGTGCTTACTTCCTTGAGTACCGCAAGGTGCGTTACAAGTACGAAGTCAAGGGAAACTTCAGGAACGAGGCTGACGTACAGAATCAGACTGTCTGGAGCTACACCAAGAAATTGAAGAATGCCGAGGCCCATGGTCGTCTGTGGAAGTATGTGAACGCCATGGCCAAGACTAAGAAGATTCCCCCCGACATTTACGCGGAGACCATGTATGTCTAACATTCTCGACCAGGCTGGTATGGGCGAGGCTGTGCTGACCGGTAAGGAGGCATGGGCCTATTCCGAAGACATCCTGCTGAAGGTATCCAGGACGTTCGCCCTGAACATTAATGTCTTGAAGGGTAAGCTGCACAAGAGCATCTTGCTTGCCTACCTGTATCTGCGAATTGCCGATACGGTAGAAGACGATCCTGATATGGTTGCCTCGGAAAAGGAAGTCATACTGGAAAAGTTCGCCAAGATTTTTAGATCCGCTGAACTGCGTGAAGAGGCCGTTTCTGAATTCGAGGGCTCTTTGCCGGCCAGCTGGCGTGCCCGCGCTACGGAACCTTATTTTGATCTGTGCCTGCATACCCATGTGGTGGTTCCCCTGCTCAAGGAACTGCCCGAAGTCTATGCCGCTCCGGTCCGTGATGTGACTGTTGAAATGTGCGGTGGTATGGCCAAGTTTGCCAAGCGTCAGGAAGCCGCCCTCAGCTCCGGCTGGTTCACTCTGGAATCCGTTGGCGATCTGGATGAATACTGCTACTATGTTGCAGGTATCGTCGGCAAGTTGCTGACTCACCTTTTTGCCGCAGACACCTGCCTGATTAGCGACGCCCGCAAGGCCGAAATGCAGAAGCTGGATGTTAGCTTCGGCCTGGCCCTGCAGGTTGCAAATATCGTAAAGGACTGCCGCGAAGATTCTGAACGCCGCGTGTGCTTTGTTCCCGAAGAAATCTGCCGTAGGCACGGTTTTGCCCATAGCTACGACATGTTCGTGGGCGAGGCCGGTTCCGCTCCCGCTGCAGGTTCCGCTCCCGCTGCAGGATCCGCTCCCGCTGCAGGATCCGCAGGATCTGCCGACTTCGAAAAGCGTCGTGCTGCCGTCATGGGTGAATTGGTGCAGAAGGCCTGGAGTCATCTGGATGATGCCATCGCCTATACCAAGCTGATTCCCAACATCAAGATGCGTACCCGCCTGTTCTGCCTGTGGCCCCTGTTCATGGCCGCCGAAAACATGAAGTTGATCGGCGACGGCTCCGCCATCTTCGCAAGCGACAAGAAGGTGAAGATTTCCCGCGATACCGTCAAGCAGATTGTGAAGTCCACCATGAAGCATTTCTACAGCGATAAGTGGATCGACCGAAAGTTTAAAGAGGTTCGAACCTAATGAAGTTCTATAACAAGTTGCCGTTCCATATTGCGGTTATCATTTTTAGTATCGTTTCTGACCAGCTTACCAAGCTGTGGGCCTTGGCCCGATTCACCAACGAAACCGGCGCTCCCAATCATGAAATCATTAACGTGATTGGCGAACTGGCCCGATTCCAGCTGGTGTTCAATAAGGGTGCCGCCTTCAGTAGCCGCCCCCAGGACCTGATGCCCTTCTTGCCGCCCTGGCTGTTCTTCTTGCTGATTTCTGTTGTGGCTGCGGTGGTGCTGTTCTGGTTCTACAGAAGCATCGACAAACGCGACTATCTGAGCCGCCTTGGTGTGGTGATGATCATCGGTGGCGCCATAGGAAACTTTATTGACCGTATGCGCCTGCAGATGGTGGTAGACTTTATCGACTGCGATTTCCCCGACTTCATCATGACAAGATTTCCCACCTTTAACGTGGCGGATTCCTTTGTGACTGTGGGCGTCGCTCTAGTGATTCTTTCTCCGGTAATTTTACGCAAACTGCATAAACAAATTAAGGAAGAAGAAAAGGCCGCCAAGGAAGCTAAGGCTACCAAGGCGGAATAAGCCTAGTCCTTTACATTTTGCATGGACTCGAATTTGACCCAGGCTTCGGCCAGGGTCTTTTCTGTTGCTGTAGACAGTACGTTGTAGTCGACGGCGATCTTGTCGGTGTTGGTCAAGTCAAAGGCCAGGTCGTTCTTGTCTATGGTCTTGACCAGGTGACCGTTTACGAAGGCCTGTAAGTTGCCGGAATCGGTTGTCTGTACCTTGACCTGGTTGAATTCCCCGATCTTGATGAATGAGGAATCGGCCGACAATTTCAAAATGTTCTTGCCGGGGTCGTTGATGGTGAACTTTCCGTCGGCGTGGACGTCAAAGCGGTAGTCATCATAACTGTTTTTCTTGAACAGCTGAATGCCCGCATAGTTCATGTTGTCGCCTATCTTGATTTGAGCCACAAAACCGCAGGCCACAAAGCGTGTGTAGTTGGCACTGAGGATCCAGTTCCTGATACTTTTGTTTGCCTTGCCGTCGCCGCTGGTAACGTGTATCACTCCGCTTTCCATTTCGAAGTTAGGGGAACTGTCGAAAGCGAAATCGACAGAAGACACATCTTCGCTAACGAAGTTGTTTGTGGGTTCACCCTGGGAGGGAATGTCGACGGAGTTTCCGTTGGCCGATGTAGAACTTTCGCCGCTGCAAGCAATAAGGAATGCGGCCAGTAGACTTAGATACTTGCTGTTCATGACGATTCCCTTTGTGAGACTGTTACTTGATTTTGATGGCGCGGACGCTGAACTTGCAATTCTTGTTTGACGATAGTTCGGCGAAGGTTTCGTTGTAGTAACTCAAATGTCTAAAGTATGCCTTTTCCTGGTCCTTTTCTTCGTCGGTCCAGAAGTAGGCGTAATTGTTCAGATAGTTGAAGACCTTAAGGCTGCTCTGGGATCCTGCGGGCAATGCCTTGAATCCGAATGAGTCCTGGCCGGGAATACGTGTCCCAAGCATGCCGGTTTCGCACCAGTGCTCTGTGTTGGACTTTAGGGCTGTACCTGCCTGCAGGCCCGTGCTCTTCTGACAGAAGTTTTCCAGTTCGACAAAATCTTCGCGGGTGGGGAGGCGGAAGCCTTCGGGTACGGCAAGCTTTGCCTGTTCCCAGGTGTACAGCAGGCCGTAGGTGGTCGCCTTTTCGGAACTGTTGTTGTACGGGTTGGCGCCTTCTACCACGAATGCGAGATTCTCTGCCATCCATTCCTGGTTGCCGATGATGACCGTCTTGTAGGTGCGGCCGTCACGGGGGTCGGTAAATTCACTGGAAACCTTGTTGGCTTCGCTGGCGATACGGTTGAGCTCTTCCAACTTTTCGGGCGGGAGAATGTCCTGGTTGTTGGCTCCACAATGGGGGCAGTAGTTGAAATTGAAGGAAATATCCTTATGGCATTTCTTGCAGCCCTTGATCAAGGGGAGCGCCTTTTTACAATTCATACAGAAATGAGTTGTGGCGTCAGTAATCTCGGCATAACAGTTGGGGCATAAAATCATGATTTTCTCCAGTTCTTGTGCGCTCTTCTTAAAAGCGTCTATAGAAAGGAAAATAATATGTTTTCCGAGGCATCATCAACATGTGTGGAAGCATTTAGGCAGCCTTGCTAGATGATTCTCTCGATTCCGATTCCCATTCGTAGGCTATCTTTACATCTACATAGGAACAGCTCAACATTATCAGCGACAGCATGTTGTTCATGTTCCTGAAGCCATAGGCAGTCCGTATCAGTAGCTTTATCTTGTTGTTCG
>NZ_JALCZV010000023.1:0-67635 GCF_023373925.1 Fibrobacter sp. HC4
ACAGCCGTTGACATTGAAGATGGATTTGTATAATTTTGACATGGGCTTTTTCTTCTGTTTTTTTTGGCGATTAAATTTTAGAAAATAGCCCATTTTTTGTTTAATTTAGGCGAAAGTCAACAAAAAAGGGTGGCGAAGCCACCCACACATGTTGATGAAGAGCCAATTTTGCAACAATAATTGTTGCTCTTGAAAAAAGAACTTGATCATCATAATTCAAACAACCAACACCATTAGGAGCATTCAACGTGTGAGACATTTTTGACTTTTTAAACGCCTCAGCGACATTAGTTAACATAGAATACGCGGTTTTAAGACGACTATTTTCTTCTCCTGAATGAATAAAGTCATTTCTCAATAAACGATAGTACTCACAAATATTAATAGCGTCCTTTTCAAGAGAATCAGGATCATTTTTCATTTCACGAACAATCCATTTCAAATGTCCCATATCATCTCTATTGTTGTATGTTTTTCCGTACACTTCTGATCCAACCAGTTTCTCATAGCTCTTTAAAAAATCTTGAAAACAAGAATGTATCATAGTTAGATAACAAAAGAAAACATTTTGAAATACATCACTAGTATAACTTGTTATTGAAAGCCCATTTCCACGAGCAATCACCTTTAACAATTCAGCATTATCAAGCCCTATTGAACAAGATTTTTGAATTAATCGCATTGATAGTTCTACATATTGATTGGTATTACACACAAGTCCCAATTCTTTTTCAAAAACATTCAAAATATTTTTCATTTTTTTAAGCACCCATTTTGGAGAAGAGAAGGGTTTGCATTTGAACTAAAGTTTGATTTTCTTTAGATTTTAAACCGATAAGATTAATCAAGTTTCGTCCTTCAAACGAATATTTTTCCATAGACGATTCATTGGGAACAACGATTCCTAAATTTGAAATCATATCAGAACTAACATTAGGGAACGTAGACCCTGTAGCAGAAGCAAGGATTTCTTGCATGTATTGCTCAAGAACAATCTTAACACTCCAATCATAATAATCGTTCTTTGCCCTAATAGCAGCCAAGCCTCGACCAATCGCATATATTTGATTCGCGAAGTTCATTCGTCCCGTTGTTGACCCACGTACACAAAAAAGGACGTCTCCTTCCTTGCATAATTTTTTAGGCGTAATCGTCCATTGAACCGGTGTTGGTGAAAATAAACCAAACTCAGTAGGACCATTCAACAAAGGTTCGCCTTCACCCTGTCTATTTACAAAATCACCTTCTGGAGATTGGCCCATAACAATAGTTGCTATGTCAGAAAATAAACAACTACGTGAATGTTCTAAAGTCAGTTTTTGAAAAAGGGCCTGGGCGGTTTGTTCAAGGGTGGCGATGAGTTTCTTGTTGGTTTCGATGCGGGTGGCGAGGGTGTTGTATTCGGCTACGATTTCGCGCTGTTTTTCTATTGAGGGGATGGGTAATCTCATATCGCAGAAATCATTCCATTCAAGACTTCCGCGGACTCCTCCGACTGCATAAAAGCTAGCTTCTCGGTCAAATTCAGATCGGGAGAACCACATCATCAAATATTCCGGCAAAAGATCACTCGTGTTTGACACTTCAAACATCGGGTAAGCAGGAGACATTATACAAGGTTCACCCTTGAACATCGCAATAGGCATTTTACCATCGCGACTAACCTGCATCAAACTACATGCGAATTGATTTTCGGAAATAACCTTATAATTAGACAAATCCGTCCCGATTGTATTCGCAACGGATGGAATAAAGGCTTTATCAATCGTTAAGCCAACAAGCTTAGTCACTCTCAAATCCCTGTTCCTCACATCCACAGGGCGTATGTAATCACCTAGGCGTTTCATCATAGTTCAAATCCCAGGTTCTTAAAGATTTTTGCCAGTTCCTTTTCGGATTCCTTTTCCTTTTTCAAGAGTTCGCGCATTTCGGCTTGGAGCCCGCGCATTTTCTCGTCAAAGTCCACCTGTTCATCGCGGTTCTTGAATTCAATGTACTTGCTGGGCACAAGGGACCAGTTCTTGGATTCGATTTCCTTGAGGGTTGCGGTTGCGCAGTATTCCGGTTCGTCCTTGATTTTCTGGACTTGCCACTTGTGATAGGTTCCGCTGATTTTTTCGATGTCAGCAGCACTGAACTGGGTGTATTTCTTTTCGAAGGGTTCGCCCATCTGGCGCAGATCCATAAAGAGCACTTCGCCTTTTCGGCTGCGGTACTTGCGCAATTCCTCGCCCACCTTTACTTCGTGGACAGTCTTGTTGTTGTTCAGGATCCAAAGTGTTACGCTGATGTCCGTAGAGTAGAACATGTTGCGGGGCAAAATAAGGATTGCTTCCACCTTGTCGTTCTGCAAAAGTTCCTTACGGATCTGGAGTTCGTCACCTTCCCCACTGAGGGCACCGTTAGAAAGCAGGAACCCGGCCACGCCATTGTCGGAGAGCTTGGAGAGAATGTTCAGGATCCAGCCGTAGTTTGCATTGCTGGTGGGCGGCACGGTGTAGCCCTTCCAGCGGGGGTCATCGAGGAGTTCGTTTTCGGCGCGCCAGGACTTCTGATTGAATGGCGGGTTTGCCATGATGAAGTCGGCCTTCAAATCCTTGTGCTGGTCTTCGGCAAAGGTGTCGGCAGGCTTTTCGCCCAGGTTTCCGGTAATGCCACGGATGGCAAGGTTCATCTTGGCAAGCTTATAGGTTGTGCCGGTGTATTCCTGACCGTACACAGAAACTTCGCGCTTGTTGCCGTTATGGGCCTCGATAAACTTCATACTCTGCACAAACATACCGCCCGAACCGCAGCAGGGGTCGTAAATCTTGCCTCGGTAGGGTTCAATCATCTCGGCGATAAGGCCAACGATTGTTTTCGGGGTATAGAATTCGCCCTTTCCCTTGCCTTCGGCAATGGCGAACTTTCCAAGGAAGTATTCGTACACGCGGCCAACGACATCCTGTTCCTTGTCTTTGATGGTGTCTATGCCATCGATGTCGCTAATCAGGGCGGCAAGCTTTGCCACATCCAGCTGGAGGCGGGAGAAATAGTTGTCAGGGAGTGCGCCACGGAGGCTCTTGTTCTTCTTTTCGATATTGGAAAGAGCCGTGTCGATAAGCAAGGCAATGTCGGCCTGGCGGGCGTGTTCTACGATAAAGTTCCAGCGGGAAGTTTCTTCCAGGTAGAACACATTGTCCTTGTTGTAAAACTCGGGCATTTCAAGGTATTTTTCGCGGCCAGCTTCCTTAAGCTTCGCCCGCTGTTCCTCGAACTTGTCGCTTGCGAACTTCAAGAAGATCAGGGAAAGAACCACATGCTTGTATTCAGCCGGTTCAACGCTTCCGCGCAACTTGTTAGCCGATTCCCAGAGGGAAGCCTCTACAGACTTTTCAACAACAGCCTTCTTAGCCGTTTTCGCCACTTTTGCCATGTATGTACCTTAAAATGAAAACCCTAACCCGCTAGATGATTTATATAAGGAAATATAAGATAAATTACGCCTTGTCTGGCATTTCAAAAGCCACATTTGGCAGTTTCTTTAACATTCTTATTTCCTTAACCCATTCTTTGTCGTTACATGGGGAGATAATCTTGTAGATGCCGCAGACTTGATCCATATATAAACCTCTTATCAAATCTACCCTAAAAAATTGTCATTTTTATGTCAAAATCAAAAAAAGAGCCCCAGGAATTCCATCCCGGGGTTCTCACACAACACAAACTATTGTCCCTTCAGTTTCTTGTGTATGGGGTGATTCCCGACAAAGTTCTTTTCAGCGTAGGCGATGCGCTGTTCCAGGGGAATCCTGGTATTCGCCAAGAGATAGCGGCAGAAACGGTCCACATAGTCGTAGGGGGCCCACTTGCCCATGTGCGCGCAGATAAAGTCCAGGAATCGTTCAACGTCCATGTCGTCGGCCTTGCAGCAAATGGCTTCCGACATCCAGGCGAATCCGGCGTCGTTGTCGTAACCCGGGGAATTGGGTTTGTAAGGGCACTCCACCTCCCCCTTGTAGTAAAGACAGAATTGCAGGTTTTGGGCTTCCATCTGGGCCTCCTCATGAACATAAAGATAACCTTTCGGGTAGGTCGCAAGGTCGCCTATTGGGCGACAATTACATATGTTTTAAACCAAAACAACACCATTATGATACCATTTAGGTTTCATTTTTATATATTAACGCCTCAAACAGGAGCCGATTATGCCGCAAGTAGCCTTTAGCGTTAGAATGGATAGTGATCTTCGCGAAGGGCGCATTCCCTTTGAAGTTTCTTCTCACAAAACGGCTCCTATGATGGTGGCTGATGTGCAAGGATCCTACAACGCCTCCCCCAAGCGTTCCGCCAGCCAGATGCTTCGAATTATGCAAGCTCTTTCTTCAGAAGCGCAAGAAGCGGGCGTCGCCGACATGAGTCTAGATGAAATCAACGCCGAAATTGACGCCGCAAGAAAGGGAAAATAAACGTTCCTAGAGTCACTGATTTTCAATATATTCCTGATAAAGCGCCACCGGGCCGAGGTGCCACATCTTGGTATATTCCTGTTCTAGCTCGCTGTAGGTTTTCGAAAGATAGAGTTTTTTGAGAGCTTCTACAGGTTCAATGTTTGAATCTTCCGCAAGCATTTCAGCCATCCAGGAGAGTTTGGAAGGCAGGAGCAAATAAAGATTTTCCTGGTTTACTTCCAAATTCATTTTACCCCTCCCTGGCGAACTGCAATAAACTCATCGATTTCTTCCACAAGCCATGTAGCACTTTGTGTATGCAAAACTTCAAAGTGTTCCTGCAAATATTACTTGTCTAAATGCTGCATAGCTTCGGCTCCAGAAATTTGCTTCGCATTCTTATATTGCTCAATGCAAAACGAAATGAAATAAGAAATGTTTGACGTTTTTTCTTTCATACTATTTTCTATCCGACTATTTCGTTTTCATTCCATAAAACGGAACTTTCCCTTGCCGTGGCCCACAACAGGTTCTATCAAATCGAGGGCTTGCAATTTTTTTAAGGCAGCCGACGCCGATGAGGCTCCGCAGGCGACGATTTCCCTTACTCTAGAAACACCAAAAATTTCGTCTAGCTCTACGCCACGAACAAATTTCAGCAAATTTTCCTTAGCGGTCTTATTAAACGAGGATTCTTCCACAGCTAGTTCAATCTTTGCTTTTTTCGTTTCAATCGTTGGTTTTTCATCACCAATCGTTGGTTTTTGAGTGTTAATCGTTGGTTTTTGAACTCTGAAGTTCAAATGCATGAACCGATTTTTCAGTTCATTGTGTTCGCCCATGAGCATGTTACGGAAGAATTTTTCCAAGAATTCAGGATTTTTATCGATTCCTTTCTGGAGATTCTTGTAGTTGGCGCGGACCAAGGCGTTTCTGAAATACCAGGAATTCTTCGCAAAAATGTCGTTAGAAACCTTAAAGCCCATGGAACGCAAGTACTTGATGGTAAACACGGCGGTCGTTCTCGTATTGCCTTCGCCAAAGGCATGGATTTGCCACAGTCTCGAAACAAAGTAGGCCAGGTGTTCCACAATTTGGTCCATGGATAAGCCTCCATAGATAAAATTGCGTTCCTGCTCAAAGTCGTAATCCAGGGCCATCTTCAGTTCAAAGGCTGCCCCATACATTACGGATGCCCCGTTCAGAACCCATTCCTTTTTAGAAATGTCGTAGTCTCGGATTTTTCCGGCAAACTTATAGATTCCCTGGAACAGTTTCCCGTGAATCGCAATCAGGTACGAGGGCGAGAAATTGAAAGACTTTTCGCTGAGAATTTTTGCGATGCGCGCGGAAACCTTGTCAGCCTCTTCGGCGTCATCTTCATCGTCATTCCGCTCGGTCTTAGACTCGTAATAACTGTTGATCAGTTTCTGAGCTTCGTCAATGGTAATGTCGCCATCGATGTTACGTCGGGCAGTCTCAAAAAGGTACTTGGAAGGAGTTAGCCCATCGACCTGCTGCAAGCCAATTGCCGTGGACCAGGCAGAAGACATTTCATGCCGACTTGGTTCCGTATGACGAATGTATTCGTCAAAGTCTAGTTCAAACTTTTTCTTTTCCATTGCTCGTATGAACGATATGCGTACCTTGATTGTTTATATGAGGGAAATATAAGTAAATAAAAAACTCCTTACAAACCGTTCACGATAACGTCCACCATAATTTCCTTTTCTTCGGGCCTGGAGTGGTATGTGCAAATTTTTAGACAACCGCTTCCACCCACGAAAGTCTTGGCAACTGAATTTACAGTTCTTTTACATTTTTACCCTTTACAAAAAATACACATAAACTATTATTCCTCCCGAGCGTTACGAACAGTCTCCTGAACACTTGAGTTAATCAAGTGTTTTTTTCTTATAGGAGATAATATGCCCACACAAAAAACAACAAACATCATCGGCAACAACGAATCCCCCAAAACGGAAATCGCGTCTCTATTGGCGGATTGCGCCTTCAAGTACGTGTACACCCGAGACAATCCCAAATCCCGTGAAAACTTGCGGCAGCTGATGTCTACGCTCATTGGCAAAAAGCTGAAAAAGGCGGAGCCTCTAGCTACAGAAATTTTCGCGTCCGCACAGCCCAATACCGAAAAGACATCCCGCTTTGACGTGCGCGTGGTCATGGACGATGGCGACGAGGCCGATGTAGAAGTCCAGCTATGGACCGAAAAGGACGATTACGCCAAGCGGCTTTCGTATTACGGAGCCAAGCTCTATGCCTCCCAGGCGATCAAGGGCGCAAAATATAAGGAACTAAATAAATGTTACCAGATCATCATTTCGCAGGATTGCATTTTCCCGCATACCTCCTGGCTCCTGAACTTGGATATTTCCGCGCAGGAAAATCGCATGTTCAAATTCGACACCATGCACTGGTGCATTATTCAGCTGAATTACTTGGAGCAGGCAATCCGCGAGGATGCGGGGCACGGTAACAAGTACTTGCAAAACCTTCTGGAATTGTGTAAATTTATCGCGGAACCCACCCGGGTTGAACCTTTTGAAGACGTGTACGAGGATCTTATGGCATTCAGCGCAGAGCAAATTGAAGCCTACCGCAAGGAAATGGAGGAGCGTCGTAGACTGGACGCGATTTCTACCCGCAAGTACACCGAAGAGCTGATCAAACAGCAGGAAGAGGAAATTGCGGCTAACAGGCAGGAGCTAGAAGCCGAAAAAGCCCGCGCCGACAAATATGCCGCAATCCTCAGACAACACGGCCTGCTGTAAAAGTCAATAAAGCACCCCGCTCACTTGAACGGGGTTTTTCTTTTCGTAACGAAAAACACGAAAGCAAATTTTTTTTGAACGGCTTTCATCGTCTTGTAGATACTGCTTAAAATTTCTGCGAGCATTTTCCCCAATTGTGAAAATTGCTTGATTTTTTGGGGAAGCGGTCTTGATTATTCATTTTTTGTAAAGGTTCAAATATATTTTTTCATATTCTTGCAGTACAAATAATGAAAAGTTTTATAAGATTTCTATCTTTTCGGTGTAAAATTCCCGACTAAGGAGTCATTATGGGCGGCTTTTGTGGCGTTATTTCCAAGAACGATTGCGTAACGGATCTGTTCTTCGGTACTGACTATCACTCTCATCTCGGTACTCATCGCGGCGGTTTGGCCGTCTTGAAGGCCGATGGTAATTTCCATCGTTCCATCCACAACATCCAGAACACCCCGTTCCGCAGCAAGTTCGAAAACGACTTGGCCAAGTTCGCCGGCAACGTGGGCCTGGGCGTTATTTCCGATACCGACCCCCAGCCCCTGGTCATGACCTGCAAGCATGGCACTTTCGCCCTGGTCACCGTAGGTCTCATTTCCAACATCGAAGATCTTAAGAACGAGCTGTTCCAGAACAACTGCATGCAGCTCCAGTATTCTACCACCAGCGGTATGGTTGGCCCTACCGAAGTGGTTTCCGCATTGATCGCCACCCAGGATTCCATTGTTGCAGGTCTCAACTACGTACAGCAGAAGATCAAGGGTAGCTGCTCCGTTCTCGTCATGGACAGCAACGGCAAGTTCTACGCCTCCCGCGACAAGTGGGGCCGTACACCCATCATCGTGGGCAAGAAGGATGGTTCCGTCATCGCCGTGCAGGAAAGCTGCGCCCTGCCCAACTTGGGCTACGACCACCTCCGCGACCTGGGTCCGGGCGAAATCGCCGAGCTCACCCCCGATGGAATCAACACCCTGGTTGAACCGGGCAAGAAGATGGCCATCTGCTCCTTCCTGTGGGTTTACTACGGCTATCCGGCATCCGCCTACGAAGGCCGCAATGTGGAAATGACCCGCTACCGTTGCGGTTCAGCACTTGCAAAGCGCACTCCCACAGAAGCCGACGCCGCCTGCGGTATTCCCGACTCCGGTACTTCCCACGCCCTGGGTTACGCTCACGAAGCTGGCATCAAGTTCGCCCGCCCGTTTGTGAAGTACACCCCGACCTGGGCACGTTCCTTTATGCCTCAGGACCAGCGCCAGCGCGAACATGTGGCATCCATGAAGCTGATTCCCATTCCGGGCCTCATCGACAACAAGCGCCTGGTGTTCTGCGACGACTCCATCGTCCGCGGTACCCAGCTGGGCAAGCAGGCCGAAAAGCTTTACTCCATGGGCTGTAAGGAAACCCACATGCGTATTGCATGCCCTCCCCTGGTTTACCCCTGTAAGTTCATCAACTTCTCCCGTTCCAAGAGCGTGTACGACCTGATTACCCGCCGCTACATCCGCGAAAAGGAAGGCGAGAACGCCGATCTGGACAAGTACACCAATCCGGATTCCCAGGAATACAAGGACATGGTGGACTACATCCGTCGCAACCTGAACCTGACCACCCTCGCCTTCCAGCGTATCGACGACCTGATCCAGGCTATCGGCCTGCCGGAAGATCAGCTGTGCACCTTCTGCTGGACCGGCAAGGACTACGCAGAAACGGGCGACTGCTACCACTGCCCCTGCCACGCTGAAGAAGAAAAGAAGTAATTCAGAATCCTTCGGCGAGCTTAGGCTGCCTAAAGAAATTGTCCGGACCTTTTGCGGTTCGGACTTTTTTATATTGACAACAAGTTCATTTGATACGATATAGGGATGGTATGGTTTCACGTTTTATTAAAAAATATGCGGTACCCGTTACGATAACCCTTATGGGCCTCTCCTTTTTGTGGGGTTGCTCCGGCAATGGTTCCACCGATTCGGGCGAACAGGCGGAATATCCCTTCACCATCACCCTTGAAAATCAGACCAAGGGTACGGCCTTTATTGTCTACATGGTAGATGAGGATTCCGATACCACGTATACTTATTCCAACCCGGCCAAGGATGGCAAGGTGGATTACAACATCCAGAAAAACACTTTCGAAAAGGATGTGAAGCAGGTGGTGTTCACATCGGGCATCCAGTTCACGGTGTACGCCAAATACGACAAACTGATCAACCACTCCACCACCCTGATTATCCAGAACGACGACGGCGATGGATACGTTGTCACCAAGAAGTAGGGTTTTGTATATTTGGGGCCGTATGAAATTCAGATTTTCCTTAACCATTTCGTTGGCCGCCCTGGTGGTTCTGTCATTGTTCGGCTGCGCCGTGACCCGCAAGATCAGCGCCGCCGACATTCTTTCCAAGACCAAGCTGGAATTTAACGCCCTGACCCTGGATTCCGTAAGCATCAACAAGGATCTGTTCCCCAAGCAGGGGCTGTTTAACGGCTTTTTGCCCAACCCCCAGGTGGTGGCGCTCGTTCAGGATTTCGCCAAGGGCAAGCTGGAAAAGGAACTGGGAACTCTGGGACTTTCCGCCGAAGTGATTGCCAAGAATCAAGGTACCGATACTTTGTGGATTCGGGATTTACAAGCTACCCTGAAACTGGATACGCTAATGGAACTGCCTATTTCGCTGAAGGATTCCATCAAGATGGTTCCCGGCAGCAATAATTTGACGGTGACCACCACCATGCCCATCGACCGACGGATTTTCTGGCTGAAGGATGTTTCCCTGATCAACATGAAGGGCGTTCTGACAGTGGCCCTGGATGTAGACGGGGAATCGGTCCCCCTGGAATTTGATATTGACCGCCCGGTCTCCCAGGAAGAAAAGACCGCCCTTATGGATAACGTCAGGAACACCATATTGAACAACGTGGTGAACAACTGGATGGGGGCCATCCAGAAATGATCGCACACAACGAGGTGCTAATTTTTATAGAAAATAAGGATTGATGTAGAATATGAAACGCGAATTTGTTCCCGAAAATTTTAATGTAGACAACACCAAGGAAGTGGAAGCTTTGTTCCAGCAGCTGCTGGACGAGAACGTCGCCAGCTCCGCCGACGCCCTGCGCGCCTGGATCATGAAGTGGAGCGAACTGGGTTCCGTCCTTCAGGAAGTGAGCTGCCGCCGCTATGTGGCCATGACCGTAAACACCAAGGACGAAGAGGCCGCCAAGGCTTACGAAAGCTTCGTGGAGAACGTGGACCCCATCGCCAACGAGTTTGACGACAAGCTGAACAAGAAGCTGATGGCCCATCCGGCTAAGGACTTGCTGAAGGATGAATTCGGCGTATGGTTCAAGAGCGTCCAGCTTTCCCTGGATTTGTTCAGCCCCGAGAATATTCCCCTGGAAACGGAAGAGGTCAAGGCCGTTCAGGCATACCAGAAGATTACCGGCGGCATGAGCGTGGAATTCGATGGCAAGGTCCAGACCATGCAGCAGTTGGGAACCTATCTGGAACGTACCGACCGCGATATCCGCGAAAAGGCCTGGCGCACCACCTGGGAACGCCGCATGCAGGACAAGGAGGCCCTGGACAAGTCCTTCGACGAACTGTTCTCCATCCGCAACAAGATTGCAAAGAACGCCCACTGCAAGGACTACATTGACTTTATCTACATGGCCAAGCGCCGCGATTACACCCCCAAGCATTGCAAGGACTTCCACGAAAGCGTAGAGAAGCTGGTGCTGCCCCTGCTGAAGGAAATCTACAAGAAGCGCGCCGCCAAGATGGGCCTTGAAAAGCTCCGCCCCTGGGACCTGGCTGTAGACCCGCTGAATCGCGAACCTCTGAAGCCTTATAAGACCGGCGATGAGCTGATCGAGAAGGTTGACCAGATTTTTGAAAGCATCCACCCGCAGGCCGGCAAGTGGGCCCGCCAGATGCAGGCCCAGAAGCTGATCGACCCGGATTCCCGTCTGGGCAAGGCTCCGGGCGGCTACCAGATCGGTTTTGACGAATCCCGTCTGCCCTTCATCTTTATGAATTCCGCAGGTACGGACCGCGACATTTATACGCTGCTCCATGAATCGGGCCATTCCTTCCATCAGTTCGGCCTGGCAGGCCAGCCTATCCTCGCCTACCGCGACGTTCCTTCGGAATTTGCGGAAGTGGCCAGCATGAGTATGGAACTGATCGGCATGTCCAACTTGAAGCCCTTCTATGGCGACGACGCAGAATCCATGGCCCGCAGCATCGAGGGCGAACTGGAAGACGTGATTTGGCTGTTCCCCTGGGTGGCCAGCATCGATAGCTTCCAGCATGAACTGTACAGCAGGCCCAATCATACGGCCGCCGACCGCGAAGCCATCTGGGCAGGCATCATGGACCGCTATGACGCCGGCGTCGACTATACCGGCCTGGAAAAGTTCCGCAATAACATGTGGCAGAAGCAGCTGCACCTGTTCGAATGCCCCTTCTACTACATCGAATATGGTATCGCCCAGCTGGGCGCCCTGCAGGTGTGGGCCAACTTCAAGAAGGACCCGCAAAAGGCCATCGACGACCTGTTCAAGGCGGAAAGTCTGGGCTACAGCGTAACCGTGCCCGAAATGTTCAAGGCTGCAAACATCAATTTCGACTTTACAGCCAAGACAATCGAGCCTTTGATGAAGGTGGTCTGGGACGAACTGAGCAAGTTCTAGACGGGATTAGAACGATTTTTTGTCGAAAAAGTGTGATTTGGAGAGTTTATCTAAAAAAAATTCAACTTTTTTCAAAAAAATCAAAAAAAATGCGCCAACACCCTTGACAAGTGTCAAAAATAAATGTATAATTGGCGCACATCCTTGGAGGGATGGCCGAGTGGTTGAAGGCGCACGCTTGGAAAGCGTGTTTACCTCGCGGTAACGAGGGTTCGAATCCCTCTCCCTCTTCTAAAAACAAAACTTCTCAAATGTTTTGGAAAAAGCATTTGAGAATTTTTTGTAGGAACACAAACCTTAACTTGAGGTACTAAGATGGCTGACGATCAGAGAGTTTATCTTGACGATATTTACGCAAGTGAAGAATGTCAGGGTTCTGTCTTCCGCGCTGTTGTGATGATGGCTCAGGAAGCACGCTTCATCAACAAGCAGGCTGGCCAGGGTTACATTCAGTTGACCAAGAAGCCGACCACCATCGCCATGTACAAGTTCAAGGAAGGCAAGCTCACCATTTCTGAAAAGAAGGCCGCACAGGCCGAAGCTGAAGTGGAAGCCGCAGAAGAAATCGAAATGACCGCAGAAAACACCGCACAGGTGAGCGCTGCAGCAGACGACGCCTTCGGCGAATAATTTGAGCCAACAGCTTAAGTTCCTAGAAAAATTAAAAAGAACGATTCGAAAGAATCGTTCTTTTTTTGCTCTTTTTATTGTCCCTTATCCGTTTAACGGACCCGCCCGACGAACCCCCATAAAAAGTTCACAAAAAAAAGCGACCGATCGGACACCCCCAAATGGATCCGACCGGTCACCCCTACGCAAAACCTCCTATCCCCTTTCCTTCCTAACCAGTCCTCCTAACCGGTCCTCCTATCACACCTGGGCACAGCGGATTGCGTAAGCTTCTGGATATTCGCGAGCAGCGCACTGGTCGCATACTCGACGGAAACGAACCTCGTTAGCAGACTCCACGCGGATCTGACTACCGCAGTGAGCACATCTAGCAAGGAACACACGACTTTCAACAAAGGCGGCAGGGGCAGCAACCACGGGCGAAGTCGCAGAAACACGATGGACAGAAACATCGTATCGCAGTTCGCCGTCACCATCCTGGCGCAGATGAGTAAAGAGTTTGCAGCAGAAGCTGCGCCCCTTACGGTTTTTCATGCGCAAGACAGTGCTGGGCAGCATCTGGGAATTGACATAGTTATCCCAGTCTTTGGCATTGCGGCACAGATCCGTTACGTAATGCCATTCGATTTCGCCCTCTTCAAAGCCAAACATGCGGCAAAAGCGCTTGTTGGCCTTGATGAGCCTGCCATGACGATTGGCCTCGAAATAGGCCTGCTCCACCGAACCTTTTCTTTCGTCAATCATAATTGTCCTCCTAACCTTTTATAATACCTGTAAAGTACTTCTGCAGATGATATTTCCTTAAACCCAAAACGTACATCATCCATTTCGAAGTCCAGCCCGTCACCGCCAATATAGAGCGGCTTGGAAATGTTTTCCATCCAACGGAGGCCCGTGTCAATACGACCCGTCAACACCCCATTCTGATAAATCTTCGCAATGCCTCGCCTCCAGGTGAGCACCACATAAATCCATTCGCCAGCCGGCACAGCACGCTGAGAGACCGCCATGTACTCGCAGGTGGGATTATTGACATTCACCGAGTAGAACGCCAGCCTAGGCTCAACTGCACCGCATTTTCCGCTAATTAGGGAAACACCGATCATTTCTTCAATGTAATCGTCGCTCCGCTTGCTCAAGATATTCTTCTGGAACTCACCTACCGCAAAAGCCTCAGGATTGTTGAACTTGAAGAAGCCTTCAATAGACAGTTCCGTCAGGGAATCCACATCCAGGAAGCCGCTGGTATCTACAGCAGCATAATCAGAAGCCACGAAGCGGATTGCCTTGCCATCGACACCTTCGGTAAATTCAGGCTCATACAGGAAGACCGTCTCGGTCTCGTGCCCCATATCATCCAGAAGGTAGTAGCCGGTTCCGGAATCAGAAGGCAACGCAAGCACAGAATCCATAGTCCACACATACTGAATCTTATAGTCCACATCGATCATGGGGAGCGTAATTTCAGAAACGCCATTATAAGACACGCCTTTAGAATTTACGGACACATCAACCGGCTCGGAGTGAACGATACCCCTGGGGAGCGGACCGTTCAGCCAGTAGGAATCACCTTCCAGCACAAGGGTGTATTCCGCATCATCAAAGCGTTCACGATCCGGCGAAGAAACGGTCAAATTATAGGTTCCCAACGGCAGATTGCTCAAGACAAAGTACCCGGTAGGCTTCACAGAAGAAACCCAATCCGTGCCCGGAATTCCGACCTTGGCGTCCTCCGGACTGGAAACACCATCCAAAACCAGATTGCCCTGAATCGTCTTGACCGTGGTCATCTTGGAACTCATTTTCAGATCCGAACCGGTGTACACAAAAGTCTCGTATATGGCCTGTCCAGCCTTATGAGAAGACAGGACGTACTCTCCATATTCCTTGATGCTAAAGCCAAAAGCGCCATTTTCATCAGTCGTATCAACAAACAGCTGGTCAGACTTAGCACTGTGACGGGCGTGAATAACGACATTTCTTGCAAAATTTCCATCAGCGGCGACGAGGACTCCAGAAACGGAATTGGTTTCTTCACTGACACCGCCGGCTGTTTCAACCGGGCTGCATCCGCAAAGGAGCATCACAAGCGAAAATAAGAAAATCAAAAACATCTTCACAAAGCTACCCCTCCTATTTAGCAGGCTTCGTAAGCGGAAACAACTGCAAGTTAAGGCGGTAGATTCGATCATCATCGTCATCTTCCATGACAATGGCGGCGATGCGTCTACGGAAATCGGCAATTTCATTCTTGATACGGAAAAAGCCTTCCTTGGATATACCGATTGTCATGCCAGACACATCTCGTTCGTCCATCGAAACCTGATCCAGGGACTTTACAGCAAGATCGCCCATTTGACGATGCATTTCTCGGATCGCCATGCTTTCCCCGTCACGGATTCCCGTGGTAACGGACTTCGACGACTTCTGATACTCACCTTTTTCATCTTTCTGGAGCAAACCGGTCTTCACAAGAAGATCCAGGGACTGCTTCACACTCTGGGCATCCGCAGGAAACACGCACTGTCCCGCCATCTTGGTGGGGGAAGCGCCGTGCATCCTGGGTGCCATCTCACGAAGGACCGGATTCAGCCAGTCTTCGTAGTAAACGTAAGCCTCCTCCCCCATAACTTCCATGGAGTTGTCCTTTGCGAGGGCACGCATGGAGTTATAAAGACTACGTTTGATCAGAGAATCCTTGGTCTGGTCAAAATTGACCATCAGACGGAAGTACTGCAGTTCGACACCGGCAAGGCCGATAGCGGCAGCAACTCGTTCCGTCCCCACATCACTAAGGTTAGCTTTACCGTCGCACACCAACTTAAGGAACACGGGCGACGAATATCCGGCAGCCTTAGCAAAGTCACGCCAGGTAAAACCAGAACGCGCCTTGCGTTCCTGGTAATAATCGCGCAGATAATCGCGATAGCTGACGTATTCCAAGACCTGTTTCATGTTATGATGAATATAGTTTTGTATCAAAAGGATTCAAATATTTATGATACAAAATTAGCTTATTTTTTTCGTATTACAAGAACCAATCTAAGGTTTTCATACATTTCAAGTATTTTCATGATACAAACATTGCAAAAATACGTGATAAACAGCACAATGTTAAAACTTCAGAACCAATTAGGCAAAATCGCGATAGAAAAACCTATGATACAAAAGCGAAAATACAATGCTAACGGTACAATGCAAACAATACAATGCAGACAATACAACGCAAACAATACAACGCTAACGCAACAAGAAATCCCGCCAGCACACGCCGACGGGATCCGCATTCAAAATTTCCTAGTATCAGGAATCGCTATCCGAGCTTAACTTCCTTGACCACAAGGATGCCACCTCGTTCGGTCTTAGGATACTGACGCATACCTTCGCCACCCTTGCCACGGTCCAGAACTTCAAGAAGTTCACCCTTGGTAGAGTACAGGTGCAGTTCCCAAGGAACGTTGGGAGAATTGAAATAGCCGGAATTTTTCTGCACATTGCGCTGGAATGATCGATTTAGACGATCCGCCACGCTACGAGCCTGAACTAGGCTGATATCAGCAAGGCTCCAGGAAGTGGGAACGCCACCCATATCGAAAATCAGCAGTGCTTCGGGGTCAGACTCTTCCTTCATGGTAAACTTCCAGCTAAAGTTCTGCCAGCTGGTACTCAAGTCCAAAATACGTCCATTTGCATAGGGCGTATATTCGTCAGAGTCCTTCTTGATATTCACATGGAGAGTACGGGGCTTGTCGGCCTTGGCTCGCATGCTAAAAACATAGGTAACGCCATGACGCATAGACAGGCGCTGCTTGAACTGCAGATTCCAGGATTCCTTGCCAGCCTTCTTGATTACGAAGTTTGCGGCACCATCCTTTACAGAAACCTCGGCCTTACCGCCCCAGAAGTCCGTCACCCAGCCAGACAAAGCCTCTTCAGAAGAAAACTCACCATTCTGGATCAAGTTCGTCCCCACAGAAAGGGAGCCAGTCACATAATCCTTGTTCTGGATAAAATTGGGAATAATGCTGGTATTCTGGATACCGTTGGGGCTATCCAGACAGATTTCCTTACCCCAGCCAACCAGGGTATTTACAGAACCATGGATCGTCATATCCATTTCGGGGCTATCGAAGTTACCGGGGCCCCAGCTCCATGCCAACCAGCCAATGTCCAGGCGTTCCGCTTCCGACATAATCAGCTTATAGGGAATCTCCTTGGCGCCACCTACGGCAACAGGAGCAAATTCACCCACAACCAAGGGCAACTTCTTGTCGACAGAAGACTTAAGGACTCCACGGACGCGGTCTTCGACGGTTGCATACCCTGTAGTTTCTGGATTATGAAGTTCCGAAGGCCACCACATATGGATCGAGAATAGCAAATTATGTTCAGGATCAGCCTGTAAAAGCCTCGGCCCCACTTCCAGCAAGTTCTTTTCGCTCTGGCCCCACATATCAGCATCAATCATGATGGGAATGCGGATACCGGCAGCACGCATCTTGGTAACGATGGTGTTGTACGCCAGGAAGAAGTCTTCGGCAGGCACAACCTCATCACCAGGTTCATTACCAACATTGATAATCAGGTACTGCTGGTGGTTGGCGATCACCTGCATCATTTCTTCGCTGAGCCAGTAATCCAAAGCTTCGGGGAGTTTTTCCCAGTTACCGGTGGTATCATGAATTTCGGGAATGGGAATCATACCGTTGGCAATGCAGAGACCAATGATATTATCCAAATCACTCACTCGGCCACGGGTGTTCCAGACAATGCGCACACAATTGGCACCGGTCTTCGCGATTTCAGGAATGGTCTTTCCTTCGCGATCAGTCCAGATGAACATGTGGTTTACGCCACGTAAGATAGTCTTTTCGTTGTCTTTGCTGTAAAGGTAGCGATCCTGTACAAAAAATCCCGGTTTTGCAGACGCCATAGTCATTACGCATTTTCTCCATTAATTCTTATCCAAAAGAAAGATACAATTATTTGACTGAAATAGGCTTCTGTGTTAAAAATTATACCATTATCCGGAGAAATTCGCTCAACAAATCAAAAACTAGCCAGACGCGCCAGGGAATTCGCCTTGGCCACGTTCGACGGCAACGAAACCTGCGGTGGAGAATGAGCCGAAAGTTGATTGGCAAAATCCCTTTCGGGCATATGCTTCCAATAATGCACCGGTAGGCACCGCCGCAACAACCGCGGATTCTCGCGTTCCTTGATAGATATGGCGTTATAATAGTCCTTCCACAATTGGGTTATGGCATCAGGCGGCAAGCCCGCCTTCAGGGCCTTCAAATTGGGAATGGTAACCTCCTGAGGAGAACGCCCATCGTAATAGACACCATAATTTCGCCTTGAATCGTAAATTGCCCAGCGCTCGTTCACAAAACGCCGCAGAAAATGGTCCGTCAACAACGTCACGATATCGTACTTCGGCTCAATTTCCGCAAAGTAACAGCCGTCGTCCGTTTTAGAAAAACGGACCATGCCGCGCATGTCGCCGATTTCTCGGCGGACGGCCTGGGCAATCTTGTACAGCGGGAGCATTTCAGCCGACGCAATATTCTTACCATAATTCGGATCAAGGCCCGCAAACAGCTTACGCAGGTAGGAGAGCATCTGCATTTCAACGCCCTCCACCTCGGAACGGAACACCACATCCAACATCCACAGCACATCTTCGCTGGCGGCATTCACAATGGCCCGTTTCAGACGTCGGGCAGAATCTTCGGACGTTTCCACCCAGAAAGGCTGCATAAACAAGTCCGCATCCTCCCCCGCCCTACGGTCAGGCGTAATGTTCCCCACCACCAGGCGCTGGCGGTAGATTTCGAACACAACACTAAGGAATCCATCAAAAGTCGAATCGTAAGAAATATTAAGAGACATTATATCTAGCCACTAAAAGTTAAAGGTTCATAAAACAGATTTTCCAAGACAGTCCCATCGAAACTTGCTTACTGAGGCAGGCTTACAGAGACAAACTCAGAGATAAGCTTACGCATGAGCTGGCAGCATCGCTGGCCTAGAGTCCAGGGCGTCGAACATATTCAATTGCAGAGGCTGCGACGGCCCCACCAACAACGGGCGCACCATCTCAGGGTAAAGCCGGCGTAAACTGGCAGGCGTATCCGGATGGTAGATGAAGTACTTGGCCCGCTTCATGACCACCCCCATCTTCTTCAGCTGTTCCAGACGGATTTTACAGAACCTCCGGCCATTGGCAATAAGGTTTGCGGATTTAACTCCGATACCCGGCACCCGCAAAAGCATTTCGTAGTCCGCAGTCTGAATGTCGATAGGGAACATTTCCGGATGTCGCAAGGCCCAGGCCACCTTCGGATCTAGGTCCAGATCAAGATTGGGATGTGCCTCATCGAGAATCTCGTTATACTGAAACTTGTAGAAACGCATAAGCCAGTCAGCCTGGTACAGACGATGTTCACGGACCAGAGGCGGCTTGGTGGTTATAACGGGCAACCTCTTATCGGCATTGATAGGAACGTAGCCCGAAAAATAAACGCGTTTCATCTGCTGTTGCATATAGAAACCGTTAGACAAAGTCAGTATCTGAAAATCCGTTTCGCCAGACGCCCCCACAATCATCTGGGTCGTCTGCCCCGCAGGCAGGAACTTCGGGCTATAACGGGACACGCCCTTCCCTGGATTGTATTCCAGTTTGCGCTCTGCCAGATAGTTCATGGGGCGATACACCGACGCATGATTCTTTTCGGGCGCCAGGTACTGCAGGGCCTTATCCGACGGAATCTCAATATTCACGCTACTTCGGTCAGCATAGAGTCCCGCTTCGTGCAGTAACACTTCGGAAGCCCCCGGGATGGATTTTAGATGGATGTAACCGCCAAAACGATGGACAGTCCTCAGTTCCTTTGCCACCTTGATGAGCATTTCCATGGTAGCGTCAGGGCTCCCCACCACGGCGGAACTGAGGAACAAGCCCTCGATATAGTTACGTTTGTAGAATTCCAGCGTCAGGTCGATCAATTCCTTAGGCGTAAAAGTCGCCCTGGGAATATCATTGGAACGACGGTTGACGCAATAGGCGCAATCATACTTGCAGGCATTACTCATTAACACCTTCAAAAGGGAAATGCAACGGCCGTCCGCCGCCCATGTATGGCAAATACCCGCCTGGCAGGCATTCCCCATCCCGCCCTTGGGAGTGTTCCTATTGGAACCGCTAGACGAACACGAAACATCGTATTTCGCCGCATCCGCCAAAATGTTCAACTTTTCCCTTACGTCCATTATAATTGCCCGCAAAAAACAAATGCACTTTTGTACACCATTTAATATAATAACTAGTGCTCAAAAAAGCAAGTCGTAGTTTTCAATTCAATTCATAAAAAATCAAATATTTCCGTGATTAATGTCATCATATTTCAGCACGTAGCCCTTTTAACACTTTCCACCCTTTTTTTAGAGTGTAAGTTTTATGTATATTTTACGGCGGATGACATGAATTTCCCAACAGGACAACAGAACTCATTTGGATTGGAGTAAAGAATGAAGAAGTTCCTAGTACCGGTCGCCGCAGCATTGAGCCTTATGGCCTGCTCCGACGTAAACGATTCTATCGCCAACAATAGTCAACCCAGCCAAACATTCGTCGCAACTCCCAGCGCCCTCTGGAAACAGTTGGAAACGGATGGTGTCAGCGAATATTTTGAAAGCAATGGTGTACTCCATACCGGTGAAACATCCATCCAGACTAATTTAAATTGCAAGAACAGCCTCCACATCGACGAATACACTCTGCTTCTCGATGAAATGGAAGGCATTTATAGAGAAGGAACCCTTGTAGACGGCGTCTGCGGCAAGGGCGTCGCCCTCGCATCCGGTGAAGTCGCTCCCCTCACCATTAACATGGTCGACGAAATGTCCAAGGGCACCATCGAATTCTGGTTCAAGCCAGCAGAAGATTTCTTCAACCTGGACAGAACCCTCCTGGGTAACGACGAAGCACGCATCCACTTCTTCGTCATGAACAACCTGCTCGTATTCCAGAAAAATCACGCCGACAAGCATTATTACGTCATGGGTCCCGCCAAATTCAAGAAAGGCTGGAACAAGATCGCCGGCCAGTGGGGTGACGGCTACCTGAGCGTCTGGATGAACGACGAGCTGGTGGCAAAGATTGCCCATACAGAAGGCTACAAGCCCTCTAACCGCGGTAAGCCTTTCGGCAACTTGCTAGTCGCCGGTTACAAGAGTTCCTGCTGCATGGAAGGACCCGGTATGTATAGCCCCCTGACAACCAGCGGCGCATACGACCAGATTCGCATTTCCATCATCCCCCGCTACAAGAACGAAGGTTCCATAGAAGACAAGGATGAAGAAATTTCCTCCAGCAGCGAAGAAGTGATTATCGAAGAATCTTCCAGCAGCGAAGAAGTGATCGTCGAGGATTCCTCTAGCAGTGAAGAAGTGATCATCGAGGAATCCTCCAGCAGTGAAGATGTAATCGTCGAAGAATCCTCCAACAGCGAAAATTCCGATGACGACATCATCTTCTTTGAAGACTTCGACAGCGGAAAGAACTACGGAGTCACACTCATTGAAGGCGAAAGCGGTATGGCAGCAAGCCTGGAATACGGGCAAAAAATCGTATTGGCGGCCTTAGACGAAAAAATTCCCCGGGGTACTTTTGAATTTTCATTCAAGCCCGGCGAACAGTTCGAATCCATGTACAAGGCAGCCCTGGTCGGAACCGACGAAAGCCGAATGACCATCCTGAAAGTCAACGATCAGTTGGTATTCTACAAGAATTTGCCTGACAGCTATATCAAGGTTAGCGGTAAGTACACCTTCAAGGAAGGCTGGAACAAGATAGCCGCCCAGTGGGACGGCACCTCCATTTCCCTGTATGTCAATGGGGAACTGATTGGCGAAACCGCCACCACCACGGTCTACACACCCTCTACAAGAGGAACATACTATGCCGCCTATGGCAATTCAATCCTGGTGGGCTATAAGAGTTACTGCTGTACTTCTGACGGAGAAGGCAGTGCCTACACTTCTGGAAGTTTCGACAACATCCTCGTAACCTCCAAGTTGCTCTACTAACCGCACAAAAAAAATTTTAACGCCTGCGCAATATTCAACGCAGGCGTTTTTCGTTTTTAGGGAGCATCCCTCCCAAATTTCAAAATATTTATGTTTTTTTTGTAACATTCCCGAAAAAATTCAATTTTTATGTCAACGATAGACTAAATTTGGCACGATGTCCGAGAGGTGTAAAGTACAGGGATTGACTAACCGGCAGCTCGAAGTTCTCGACCTGCTGCGCAAGGGGTTGACAAACGCCGAGATTTGTCGTGCCTTGAATATTTCAGAAAACACCGTCAAAATCCACCTGGCCAACATCTACAAGACGCTAGAAGTTTCAAACCGTACGGAAGCAGTAGCCGCAGTCGCAGAAACGGCCGAAAACTGGGTTAATTCCGATGAAGTCCGCATTCGCGTCATCCACGACAGCGACATAAAGGACCATCCCCTTGTCTATGAACTGTTCCACGGCATCGTAGAAAACTTCCAGGAATACCGCCTGTTCCTAATCAATACCGGATTGTCAGACGAAATTGTACAGGATTCAACCTATCAAATTAAAATTTCGGCTTCCCAAGACGGCAACCAGGCATTTATTTCACTGCTCCAGGGCAACAACAAGGCTATAATCTGGTCACAGAACCTTAAACTGGATGACGCAAGCGCAATTGATCTTTACGCAGACCAGTATTCAATCGTGCTGTTCCGCAACATGATCATTTCTGCAGCCAAGGTTCTCGAACAAAACTCCAATGCCTCCCCCGCCTGGTGGTACGCCACGTCATACTCCATCATAAAGAGTGAAAACCGCAGCAGGGACTGTTTCGAAAAGTGCATGTCGATGCTTCAGTCCCTCACGGTGGAAGGAGACATCAGAAACTACGTCCTGTGCAGTCAGGCATCAATCTACTACCTGGGAATTTCCGAAAACTGGGTAAACGGAGAGGAATACGTCAAGAAAATTGGGGAACTGGCTTGCGATACCATGCGCAACAACCCCTCATCGGCCTATTCCATGTTCACCATGGCCCTTTACAATATCCTGTTGGGCAAGAAGAACGAAGCTATCGTCTACTTCGAGGGCATCCTGCTGTCCAACCCGCTGAACGTCATGTGCCGCCGCCTGCTGGTCCAGCTGTATATGCTCATGGGCCGCGAAGAAGACGCCTTAAAGCAGCTTGATGAAATTGCCCGCCTTGTCCCCAACGGTATGGACCAGCCATTCCAATTCGTAGCCAAGGCCATGATCTATTTCCTCCAGGGGAATTACGATTTCTGCGAAAAAGTTTCTAGGCAAGTACTGATGTTCCACCCCGAAATCCCCTTTGCAAGGCTTTTTGTAATTGCCTGCAACAACAAGAATGGGAATTTGGACGAAGTAAAGAAACAGGTGAAGATATTCTACGAATACCATCCAAACTTTACAAGAAATGACTTGGAGCGTTTTATCGGAGGAGTATCTCCCACCCTCAAGCAGATTCTCCTAGAGGCGATCCAAAACATTTTTGACTAAAATCACGAAAAAACGGCAGTTTACCCTGCCTTTTTTCATTTATATAGCCCATATGGGCTATGGCTTTAATCATACCAACTTATTATTTTATGAATACCTGAGAAGGAGAAACGCTCTCTGTCCGACACCTCTTATAGGAGAGCATTATCACTTGGGGGACAAAGAGAGGTAGCCTTCCAATTGGGAGAAGGCTACCTTTTTTTGTTGCCAGACAACCCATCAATCGATACAGTGCTGAGAAATTAACACTCGTTAAACTTGTTATAAAGTTAGACAGTTTATATGTTTGATTCCGGTGTAGAAAAGGAGTCAAAATGAACCTGAAAAAATCTATCTCTCTCTTGGCAATGGCTGCAGCAGCAGTTTCCGCACAAACCAACGACAGGGACTACTCTGGCGCCGAACTTTACACTAGGGACACCTACGAATACGGTCGTTTCGAAGCCCGTATGCAGATGGCAGCCGGTTCCGGCACCGTCAGTTCCATGTTCCTCTACCACAACGATTCTTACATTGGCTGCGACGAACCCTGGGTCGAAGTGGATATCGAAATTCTGGGCAAGAACCCCAATGAATTCCAGTCCAACATCATTACCGGTTACGGTCCTGCCGATGGCTGCGCCGACAGAAAACAGTACAGCGAAAAGCTTCATCCCATGAGCCCCGCCGTGAACACCGCCTTCCATACCTACGTCATGGAATGGACTCCGGACTACGTGGCCTGGATTATTGATGGTGTCGAAGTCCGCAGAACCAAGGCTGGCGAACTGAACAGCAAGGGTGCAGATCAGGTCGTAGACCTGAAGAAGAAGCCCCAGGGTCTCCGTTTCAACCTCTGGTCCCATACCGATGCAGGTTGGGTTGGCCCGTGGGACGATTCCATCCTCCCCGTTTACCAGTTCATCAACTGGGTCAAGGTTTACAAGTACACTCCGGGTCAGGGCGAAAACGGTTCCGACTTCACTCTGGACTGGGTTGATAACTTCGATTCTTTCGACTCTTCCCGCTGGCTCAAGGGTAACTGGACCTTTGACGGCAACCGAGTCTACATCAGCTCCAAGAACATTTACGCACAGGACGGCATGATGATCCTCGCCCTCACCAAGAAGGGTCAGGAAAGCTTCAACGGCGTGGTTCCCCAGGATACAGAACCCAGCCCCGTTACAAGCTCTGCAAGCCAGGATCCTTCCTCTAGCGCTTCCGCCGATCCGGCTTCTAGCGCTTCTGAAGATCCGTCTTCCATCAAGAAGCTCACTCCTGCAGCAAAGCTCCAGAATTCTCGCGGCACCTTCAACGCCAAGGGCGAAATGGTGAACAAGGCTAACGCAGCCCGCTACCGCGTAGACTTCAAGCTCTAAAAAAGACTCCAACCCCAAACAACAAAGCCTGTACAGTAGCAATATTGTACAGACTTTTTTTATTTTGTAGTCCGTGAAGAACCGGATTAAGCAAATTTTATTGGATACTCCCCATAAAGATGGAGACCGCCTCCCTTCTATCAGAGATGTGATGAAGCATTATAACACGTCTTCGGGTACGGTACAGTCCGCCCTGAAAGAACTGACGGAAGAAGGAAAAATCTGCAAAATTCAAGGAAAGGGGTGCTTCTGGGGAAAGGAACTGATCAGCCAGAATATACCCATGGTTCACGAAACTGTGGCCGAACGTCTGGCAAAAGCTTTTGACCGCGATTTCGAGCGCGGACTCCTCAAGCCGTCTAAGTCCCTCCCCCAGTCCAAGGAACTGGCCCTGCGTTACAACGTAGCCCAGAACACCTTGCGCAAATTCCTGGATGGAAAGGTTTCCCAGGGAGTCCTGAACAAGTCCGGCAGACAATATTTCTTTGCCCAAAACAGGGTTGTAAACGAAACTTCCCCCCTCAGCGAAGTGATTTTTGTAACTCGATGCAACAGTTGGGGCGGTTTTACGCCAGAAAGTGAACGCGAACTGGATTTTTTGCGTCTAGTATATAGAAAGGCCGGCGCAGAACGGTACAAGCTATCTTTATTAGGCATTAATGATGAAACAGGCAAGATCGTAGACCGTAGCGGAAAGGAACGCAGACTTTCAGACTATCCCAACGCTGTGGGAGCCGTCCTGTCCACTCTGCTGGTGCAGCGATTCCAGCCCCTGTTAAACTTTTTTGCCGACGCCAAGTATCCCGTGGCCGTCTGGTGGGAGCATCCCGAAGAAGCAGTCCCCAAAACATTCTTGCGAAAGTTGAACTGGACCTTCTTCAACTCCACCTTCGGAGAAAATCCCGGTCAGGAAACAGGCCGCTACCTGATGAGCCAGGGCGTCAAGGAAATCAACTACTTTTCGCCCTACCATAATAGTTCCTGGTCCAAGGATCGCCTTATGGGGCTGTTGACTTCGGGCCTGCAGGTACACCCCTACGCAGACGATGAATTTGCAAGTCCCTGGGACTATAAGGAAATTGCCAGAAAGAATGTGGAAAAGCATTCTGTCGAAACATACGCCCGCAACCTGGAAAAGGATAAACTGAAGTCTATGGCCCAGCGCGCAATCGCTGACCGCCAAGGCAAGCCGAACATTCCCTGGGTTTGCGTCAACGACGAAGTGGCCGGCATCTTTATCGAAATGAATGACGATGGCGACATCAAATTGGAACAGCCGGAATACGGTCCCGTTTTGGTGGGGTTCGACAATTCCATCGAAAGCTACCTATTGCGACTCCCCTCTTATGACTTCAATACCGAAGCGTTGGTAGAGCAGATTTTCTACAGCATCAGCAATCCGTCGGAATATTACGACAAAAAGAAAATCCACCACATTTTAGGAAATGTTGTTGAAAAATAGCGAAACAATTCCACAAAAACAAAGGCCCCCAAAAGGGGCCTTCATTTTTCAACAACATTTCCAATTACGAATTATTAAGTACGAACTACGAGAATAATAGTCGCGGAGAAGCCGCCTAACTAAGTCTCATAATTCATACATCGTAATTCATAATTGACTTTGATCTAGACAAAAACAAGTTTACTTGTTTTTGTTGACGATCAAAGTCTTAGCCTTGAAGGTCTTGCGGTCGATGACCTTGACCATCAGGGAAACCTTGTTGTCCTTGTCCAGGGCGTTCCAGTACTTCTTCAGGTTTTCTTCGGCGGTGTCGAAGATGGGCATCAGCTTCGGGGAACCTTCGAAGGAAGGAATGGGCTTGCCGTCAGTCACGTAGGTGCTGATGAAGTGGCCGAGACCCGGGAGAGCCTTTTCGAATTCGAAAGTAGCGCGTTCGCAGCCAGCGTCTTCGCAGTTGTTGCGAGACTTCAGGATGGAAAGCTTGTAGAGAGCCGGCTGGGCATTCTTGTAATGAATACCGGAGATACGCGGAGTGAAGTTGGGAGCGTCGTCTTCGTACTGACGGGTAGCCAGAGCGCTTTCGAAAGTGCCGCCCAGCTTGATGGCGTCATAGATAGTATCAGTCTGGTCACCGTTGGTGATGATCTGAACATCAGCAGTGTGGCGAGCCGGATAGTAGATGATGAGGTGCGGGTCGGTGAGCTTGGATTCATCGAAAGCCTTGGTCTTCATGAAGCCGGTCTTAGCTTCCATTTCGAAAACGCGGTTACGGCTGTTGACGCTGCGGCCCATGATCCAGTAAACCTGAACGAAGGACTTGCCATCGGGGCTGGTGCCGAGAACGATACCACGACCGGGATACGGATTCTTGGTGAGAGCCTTGAAGTTTTCTTTTGCTTCATCTGTATAAGACATATTGTACCTCAAATAAGGTTATAGGTTAAAGATTATAGTTTAAAGATTATAGCTACACGGCTTCGCCGTTCTTAATTATGCGCGAAGCGCCTAACCTCGCCTTTATCCTTTCTCCTATAACCTTTCATCTTTTAGGATTATAATTGTTCATCAGCACCATGGCGATGGTTACACACAACATAACAACACTACCAACTATGACCTGCTGTTTATGGTCGTACTCGCGTTTGACATAGCTAGGGTTCTCTTCGTTCAGTTCCTGCAAGGTCGGACCTTCCGCCAGCTTTGTACTATCAATACCATAGAGTTCGGCAATTTCAGCATCCGTCATATTTAGGGTATTGACATAGGCGGAATCATACTGGTCCAGCTTGTCGGCGGCAGACGAAACCGCCGGCGTCAGTGCGACGCAGGCGATTGCAAATGCGAATATTGCAAACACACGATTCAATGCCATAGCAACTTGCGAAGCAGAGCCTGCCCTGAGCATAGCGAAGGGTGGCGATTAGGCCGATTATTCCTGAGCCAGCTTGTCGAGAATTTCGTTCACCATGCCCGGGTTGGCCTTACCGCCGGACTTACGCATGGTCATACCCACCAGGAAGCCCTTCAGAGCCACCTTACCGGCCTTGAATTCTGCGAACTGGGCAGCGTTGGCAGCGCAAACTTCGCGAACAATAGCTTCGATAGCGCCAGTGTCAGCCACCTGGACCAGACCCTTTTCCTTAACGATGTCTGCAGGATCCTTGCCAGTTTCGAACATGTCGGCAAAGACGGTCTTTGCAATCTTACCGTTGATGGTCTTGTCTTCGATCAGGTTCACCAGAGCGCAGAGCTGTTCCGGCTTGATCTTCAGGTCAGCGAGGCCACCTTCCAGATCCTTCATCTTTGCCAGGAGTTCGGTAATGACCCAGTTAGCGAGAACCTTGCCGTTCTTGCAGTTCTTGGAAGCGGTATCGAACCAGTCGCTGATGTCGCGGTCGTCGGTCAAAACCTGTGCATCGTATTCAGACACGCCAAGATCATTCATGAAGCGGGCGCGACGTGCATCCGGCAGTTCCGGAAGGGTGCGGCGGATTTCTTCCACGAAGGCAGGATCGGTCACGAGACGGACCATATCCGGTTCCGGGAAGTACTTATAGTCGTGAGCGTCTTCCTTTGAGCGGATGACGATGGTCTTGTCGGCGTTGGGGTCGTAACGCTTGGTGCACTGTTCCACTTCCTTGCCTGCGTCGAGCGTTGCGGACTGCAAGTAGTATTCGGCGTTCAGAGCCTTTTCAAGGTTAGTGAAGCTGTTCAAATTCTTGATTTCTGCACGGGTGCCGAAAGGAGCGTCTTCGGAAGCGCGGAGGGAAATGTTACCGTCGCAGCGCATGTTGCCGTTTTCCATGTTAGCATTGGAAACGCGGGTGTATTCCAAAGTCTGCTTGATCTTCTTGAGAACGAGAACGGCTTCTTCCGGGCTACGGATGTCCGGTTCAGTCACGATTTCGCAAAGCGGAGTACCGCAGCGGTTTGCGTCGAAGTGAGAGTCGGTGGGGCTCATGTCATGGATCAGCTTACCGGCATCTTCTTCCATATGGATACGGGTAATGCCCACGCGCTTCTTGGTACCGTCGGCCTTGATGATTTCCAGCCAGCCGTTCTTGCAAATCGGGTGGTCGTACACCGGAAGACCACCAGTCTGGGTAATCTGATAGCCCTTAGGAAGGTCCGGATAGAAGTAGTTCTTACGAGTCCACATAGCGTTCAGGTCGATTTCGCAGTTGAGAGCGAGACCCAAGCGGATAGCGTATTCCACAGCCTGCTTGTTGGGAACCGGCATGGCACCGGGCATACCCAGGCAAACCGGGCAAACGTGCTTATTAGGAGTAGTGTTCACTTCAATTTCGCAACCGCAGAACATCTTCGTCTTGGTAGCGAGCTGGCAATGGATTTCGAGACCGATAACGGTAGAGTAGTTAGGCATATTAACTCCAGTAAATTTACAAGAGAAAATGTAGAAAAAAGCCACACTAACAAAGTGCGGCTCAATTCAAAATTACTCAATGGTGAAGTATGTATCGTAGTAGATAAAGGGGCGCTTCTTCTTTTTCTTGAACTTGCCCTTTCCACCGCCTTCCAATTCAGAGACCAGATCCTGGAGGCCGCCCATTTCAACCTTGTTGGGATCGTCTTCTTCTTCGGCTTCCTTGACCTTGAAGTAAGGGATTACCAGGTCGAAGTCATCCTTGTCTGCATCCTTTTCGAAGTTGAAGGAATATTCCGTTTCGGTGTTGCCATCCTTAACGCGCTTGGTAGAGATGTTGATGCTCATCAGGCGGGCATTGAGAGTCACTGCATCAAACTGAACAGTCATGTCCAGGGCGTATTCTTCCAGAGGCAAGGTGGTCTTAGAAAAGCAGAAGTCACCAACGCTGTTGAAAGCACCATCAATTTCGACACCGTACTTGATCAGGTCGCGGAGCATGCCGTGGGTTGCGCCGTATTCCATAGCCTTGAGGGTGAACTTAGACTTCACCATAAGCTGCTGCAGCTTCAGGGAATACTTGTCCAGACGAGACGTCAGGTTCATTTGCATCTTATATTCATTTGCCATATCGAGTCCTTCTTTTGTCGGGCGCAAATATAATTATAAAACTTCTTCCAGCGTTACCACGGGTATATCCGTAGAGTTCGCAAAGTTCACATTCTCGGTAAGGATGCAATCCGCTCCGTTCACGAATGCCGTGGCCAGTCGCAGGGAATCTTCTTCGGAAAGCTTGTGGTTTGTACGATTGGCAGATGCAAAAAGTTCTGCAGCCTTCACCGCGATTTCGCCATTCACGTCACAGAGTTTAACGTTCTGGGAATGTTCAAAGAACTCACGGTACTGGCGGGCAAGAACGCCCTCCCCTGCCACACAGGCCTTGCGGGAAAGTTCGAACAGGGTGACGCTAGAAGTCAGAATCGTGATGTTCTTTTCGTAAGCATAGTCCAGCACCGACGAAACGACAGGATAGAAGTCCGGATGCATCTGGAGCAGGCGGACAACTGCGCTTGTATCCAGAAATAGAATGCGGGACTGTTCTATAACCTTGTTCATAAAGTTAGAGTGTCTGACCTGCTGTAATTACTCGTAGATTTCCATCTGGGCGATGTCTTCACGCATGCCGGCACGAACCATCCTGAATCGTTCAGCCTTGGGGTAGAAGTACCAGATCCACCATTCACCGCTAATATCGGTGCGCTTGGTCTTGATGGCCACGGGCTTTTCACCCTTGAAGTAGTCGCGCTTGTGGGGAATCACGTGTTCGAAGGGACGATAGGTATGGACTTCTTCGCCAGCCTTACGTTCGATAAAGCCGTTGCCGCCCTTACTCCAGGTGATGGTCACCTTTCCGTTTTCATCCTTTTCTTCCTTGCAGGAATCAAAGCCGCTGTCGCACCACTTGAAGTACTTGTAGGTGAAAGCCTGTTCGGGCATGTTGAAGGTTTCGACCACGCGACGGATGCCCCTGAAGTCGTTGTATTCGCCTTCGAGAGTGTAGTTGCCCACGTTGTATTCGGAGCAGCCACGCTGAGCCACCTTCACTCGACGGTTGGCGATTGCCAGGTCAACGGTGCAGCCTTCTTCGCTATAGGTCATGCGACCCTGGCCGCCGGCTTCGCGCATTTCCACATTGCTGGCTTCCAGTTCGGCACGACCAGATTCGGGGCCATTCTGGATGATAAAGGTAAACTGTCTGGGGTTCGTAGGAGACTTCTTGAGGACAACGCGACCGGTTGCGGAGGCGTACTCGCCACTCAGGTCCTGGGCTGCCTGCTGGAAACGGGCCAGGTCGGCGCGCTTGACCCAGAGGGCACCATACTTACAATCGATGGGAACGAAACGGGGCGGTTCAGAGGGAGTTACCTTTTCATAATAGACCACCTTCTTCTTGACGGTCTTCATCTTGGGGCGTCCCTTCTTGTCTTTCTTGACATTGCCCTTCTTGTCCTTGACTTCCACCTTTTCCTTGACAATCTTGGTCTTTTTTACGGAATCCTGGGGAATGGGCAGTTCCTTGATCCAGTCATTAAGCTGGAGGGTTGCTGCGGGGGTACTTTCGTCTACGGTACCGCCAACCTTTTTATAAACGGACAGAGTTTCTTGTGAAAAACCGAATGCAACGGCAAAAAACAATGCAAAAATGATAGATCTCTTCAAAATTCACCTCTTTTGAAGCGTAAAGTTAGCCATTTTAAATGATAAATGAAAGTAAAAACCCCTAAGGAAAGTTTTTTTTACCATACTGCCAAAATTTTTTACTAAAATTTGAACGTGGAATTAGTGAAAGGAGTTCCCTCTATGAAGAAAATGTTTTTAGCCTCTTGCATCATGGCTGCAGCTGTCTTTGCTGCACCTGAAGCATCTGCACCCGCTGCAGCACCTGCTGCCGCTCCCGCCGCCGCAGCTCCCGCTGCCCAGCCTGCTGCCCCCGCTGCCGAAAAGGCCGCTCCTGCTGCTACTGAAGCAGCTGCTCCTGCCGCTGCTCCCGCCGCCGAAAAGGCAGCACCTGCAGCCGAAGTCGCCGCCCCTGCCGAAGCAGCTCCTGCTGAAGCCGCTGCTGCCCCCGCTGAAGAAGTGAAGGCTGCCGAAGCTCCCGCCGAAGCCGCTGCCGAACAGGCACCCGCCGCCGAAGCCGCTGCCGCTGAAGCACCCGCAGCAGAAGCTGTTGCCGCAGAAGAAGCCAAGGCCGAAGAAGTAAAGGCCGCCGAAGCTCCTGCCGCAGAACCTGCCGTCGAAGCAGCACCTGCAGCCGAAGTTGCAGCCGCTCCCGCTGCAGAACAGGCTCAGCCCAAGAAGAAGAAGCGTAAAAAGAAAAAGATGATCGAAAACGCAGTGATGTCTGTTAACCAGATCAACTTCGACATCAACGCTGACTTCGAATTGGAAGCAGGCAAGGTATTCTGGTCTTCCGAAAACGACAAGTATAGCGACAACCTGGAAACCTGGAACGGAGAAGCTAACTTTGCAGTCCTCGCTGAAACCGAAGACTTCAAGGGCAAGATCGGCCTCGCATTCTACCCCGGCGACCTGAAGTCCTCCGACGACAACATCGACAAGAAGGTCAAGAAGGAACAGATCCGTAACAGCTCCGCAGAAACTGCAGCAGCCGACTACTTCTCCCTGGACGAAGCATGGGCAATGCAGGGCACCGACTACTTCACCTTCAAGGTGGGTCGTTGGGACAACACTGACAAGAGCGGTGACTACTTCGGTGGCTACATCGATGGTTACGTAAACGGCTTCCTCTCCACTCAGGCTTCCGAAAACCAGTTGCAGTTCGGCTTCACCCCGACCGACAACATGGACCTGTACCTGTCTCTCATCAGCAAGTCTGAAAATCTAGACAGAGGCGACATCCGTGCTGCATTCAACTTCCACGGCCTCGAAGGTCTTGAAAAGCTGAAGGTTCAGCTGGCTTACCGCAGCACCTCTTCGACGCCATCTACGACGCCGATGCAGACATCAAGCACAACGTTTCCGCCAAGTTCAACCTGCCGGTTGTCTCCAACACCATGGACATCTTCGCTGAAGGCGCCCTCATGGACGTTTCCGACGACCTGGTTATCCCGGTTACCGGCGGTGTTACCTTCTACACCAAGGTTGTAGACCGCATCATCGTCGAAGCCGAATACGTTGCTGACCGTAACGAACACAAGGAATTCGGTGTTAGCGACAAGCAGAAGCATGTGAAGGACGTTCTCGGTGCAATCTACCTGGAAAAGGCATTCACCGACCGCTTCAGCCTCTCTGCTGGTTTCCACAGCTACGGTTCTACCAAGGACTACATGCTGTCTGGCAACCTGGTTGGCCGCATCAACTAATCACATTAGAGAATTTCTCTGAAAAAGTGTCTGGTTTAGCGCCAGGCACTTTTTTTATTCCCAAGGTTAAACGTTCCTTCCCACATATAAACCCAAACAAAAAAACGCCCGGCTTAAGCCGAGCGCTCGCAAAAAAAAATTTGACTTTAAATTAGAGACCCTTGCGATCCAGATCCATCATGAGAGACTGGAGGGAATCTTCGACGCTGGTGCGGAAGTCAGCAACACCCAGGCTGCAGCTAGCAACAACTTCGCTACCCTTGGCAATGCGAATGATAGTGAAACCACCTTCATTAGAAAAAGAAACAGACAGACCCTTATTCAGTGCCTTTTCCAGCAAATCACGCATTAGAAACTCCTTTTTTGAGGATTGATAAAACTTATAGCCCTAAATTAGGCTTTTTCGTTTGGAAAAACAACCCTTTTTTACAGAATTTGAGCAAAAAAAAAGGCATTTTTTAGACCTAGCAAGTCTATATTTTGACACATGTTCGATTTTCACCTCCATTTGTCACGACTCCCCCACTCCGCCGATGTGGCCAAAGCCCTCTTACAAGCCGATTGCGGATTCAACAACGTGGCTTGCGAGCCCTGGGAATGGGAAAAATCGATGGAACTGATGAAAATCACTGACGTTCAGCACGCCCAGTCCGCAACGAAATGGACACAAGCCTTCGGTGTACACCCCATGGCCGCCGCCCAAGTGAGCGAATCAGAAATGAACCGCCTAGAACAGATTCTCCGTAGCGGCGATTATGCCGTTGGCGAATGCGGGCTAGACAAGCGCTTTGAAGGATATGAGTCCGCAGGAGTTCAAGAGCTAATTTTTAAAAGACAGGTAAAGTGGGCGCAGGAATTAAACCGCCCCATTCAGGTTCACTGCGTCGGAGATTACAGCAGGATATTGAAAATGATCGCAGACGTGGAATGCTGCCAACGGGAAACCGCCCCGGTCCCTCAGGTCATTTTCCACCGCTTCGGCGGGGACGCTGGCATTATCAAGGCGACACTGCAACAGCTGGGTACACGGGCCCTCTTTTCGCTGCACGCCGACTCCTTCCGCAAAAAATCAACGGCAGCCGCAATGGGTCTAATCCCTCGGGAACAAGTCCGCTTTGAAACCGACGCCGACGAAAGTTTCTCACCGAACGACGCAAACACTCCAAACGGCGCAGACGTGCCACCCCGAAATGGCACAGACACCCCCAAAGGCGAATCAGCGTCGGATTGTTCCACCTCAGCCGCCGTTGCCTCCCGAATTCAGGAGTGCTTGGAGCGAATTCATGGGCTGTTTTCGCAGGTTTACTAACCAAACGGGTGCCAAATGGCCAATTAGGCAGTAAAATTTTAATTTGTATGTATCTTTTTTATGGGTAGCGAGTCTTGATTACGGACCAAACTCCTTTAAAATAGAGATTTAGTTAGTAAAATAAAACACAAATTATCCCGGAACGGATTTTTTTATGAAAAACTACTAACCAATTACACCAAAAAACGGAGTTTGGTTAGTAAAAATCGCAATTTCGGGGGCTCTCACGCCGTTAAACCGAAATTTTATCAAAAGCCTTGAACTGCTTCAAGGCGTTTTCCGCCAGCTCCGACGCCTTGCCGCGGCCAAGTTCAATCACCACCTGCAAGGGTGAACCGCCCATAATACGCATGGGGAACAACGCGTTGGCGTACATCTCGCTCAACACGCGGGGGCCAACCGGGGGCGATTCCACGAAGGTGGCCGCAAGCAGCCCCTTCTTCTGTTGCAAGCCCTGGATCTTCAGGCGGCCCGCATGCAGGCCAATTTCAGACACAAGCAAAAGCATCTTGGCCGCTTCGGGAACAGGGCCAAAACGGTCGTTCAGTTCCTGGCCAATGGCTTCCAGGTCGCTGGGCTTTGCCGCACGGGAAATCCTCTGGTACAGCGAAATTCGGGTAAGGCCATCCTGAATGTAGTCTTCGGGCAGGTAGGCGTCCACACCCAATTCCACGCGAGTCTGGATGGGCTTTTCCAGCGGACCGCCGCGGAGCATTTCTACCGCTTCCTTCACCAGGCGCACATAAGTTTCAAAGCCAACTTCGGCAATAAAGCCGTGCTGTTCCTGGCCAAGCAAGTTGCCCGCACCGCGGATTTCAAGGTCGCGCATAGCCAGCTGGTAGCCGCTGCCCAAGTCCGTAAACTGTTCCAGAGCCTTCAGGCGGCGCATGGATTCCGGAGAAATTTCATGTTTGGCGGGAATCACCAGCAAGGCCTTTGCAAGAACGCTACTGCGGCCCACTCGCCCACGCATCTGGTACAGCTGACTGATGCCAAAATGATGGGCGTTCATAATGATAATCGTATTGGCGTTAGGAACGTCCAGGCCCGACTCGATAATGCTTGTGCTTACGAGAACGTCAAACTTTCGAGACAGGAACGCGTCCATGGAATTTTCCAGATCGCGATCGTCCATCTGACCGTGAGCCACACCGATTACCGCATTAGGAACCAGTTCCTGAATTTCGTCGGCCAAATCGTAAATGTTCTGCACGCGGTCATTCACGATAAACACCTGACCGCCACGGGCCAGTTCGTCTGCAATGGCGTTCTTGATGACTTCATCGTCACGCTTCAGCAACTTGGTTTCAACAGGCAGGCGATTTACCGGCGGCGTATTGATCAAGGAAATATCGCGGACGCCGGTCATGCTCAAATGCAGGGAACGGGGAATGGGCGTGGCACTCATGCTCAAGGTGTCCACCGCCAGACGCATCTCGCGGAGTTTTTCCTTCTGCTTTACGCCAAACTTCTGTTCTTCGTCAATAATCAAAAGTCCCAAGTCGTGGAACTGATTCTTTTCAGAAAGCAAGGCGTGTGTTCCGATCAGAATATCCACCTTCCCTTCGGCCACCTGCTTGAAAATTTCCTTCTTTTCCTTGGTGGTCTTGTAGCGGTTCACCAAGGCGATGTTGGCGCCGAAACCCGCAAAACGATCCATGAAATTTTCATAATGCTGGGCCGCCAAAATGGTGGTGGGAACAAGAACGGCAACCTGCTTCTTGCTGGCGATACTCTTGCAGGCGGCGCGCATGGCCACCTCAGTTTTTCCAAAGCCAACGTCACCGCAAATCAGGCGGTCCATAGGCTTATGGCTTTCCATATCCCTCTTGATATCGGCGGTTGCCTTCACCTGGTCGGGTGTGGGATCGTATTCAAAGGCGTCTTCAAATTCACGCTGCAGACTATCATCAGGCGGGAACTCAAAACCATCGATCAGTTCGCGCTTGGCGTAAAGTTCCACCAGTTCGCGGGCAATCTGGATGACCTTCTGCTTGACACGCTTCTTGACATTTTCCCAGCTCTTGCCGCCCAGCTTATCTAGCTTCGGTTCGTTTTCGCCGTTATCGAGACGTTCAATTTTTTGAAGGTCCGCCACAGGGAATTTCAGCTTGTCGCCGCCGGCATATTCCAGCAAGGCGCAGTCCACCATGCCGCCGTTCACTTCTACACGGACAAGGCCCAAATAACGGCCAACCCCATGATCTTCGTGGGCTACGAAATCCCCGCGGTTCAGGGATTCCACCATTAACGCACCCGAAACAGAGCCAGCGATTTTCCTTTTGCGGACCTTATTGGAATGACGATTGAAAATTCGAGTTTCCGTCAAGAAGGCGACCTTGTCTTCTTCAAGCCAGAAACCTTCGGTCATATTGCCCAGGATATATTCTTCGATGGGGTAATTGCCAAAAACAAGACGCAAACGGTTTAGGCCCCCCTGGGTGGGGGCCACAACATAAACGGTGCCGCCCGCCGCAGTGAATTCCTCAATTTCACGTTCCACCTGTTCGGTTCCGTGAGATGAAAAATCCTGAGGCTTACAATGAAGATCGAACCAGTTGCCGTCATCCACCTTGACGCGGGTCATGTCCATGGAGGCGCGCCCCACAAAGCCGCGGGAAAGTTCGCCGATTTTGTAAATCAAATCGCTGGGAGCGCAGGCTTCTTCATCCACCAGACGCACTTCATGGTAGGCTGCCTCGTAAGCATAATAAGTCTTGGATGCCTGTTCCGAAAGCAGGGAAAGTTCCTCGAAAACCAGGGAGGCTCCCGGCAAGTAATCCAGCAGACTTCTTTCCAGACGTTCATAGCGACCGCGGTGCCACCAGAGCCCTTCCTGTTCGCCATTATAGCGAGACAGTTCCTTTTCGGGAACGGTAAATTCGCCCATGGGGTACAGCTGAACTTGTTTCATCTGCTCCACAGAACGCTGGCTGAAAATATCAAAACTTCTAATGGATTCGATTTCGTCGCCAAAGAATTCAATTCGGATCGGGTGCGGGTAAAGCAGGCAGTTTACGTCAACGATACAACCGCGAACCGAGAACTCCCCAACCCCGCTAACCACAGGCTGTTCCACAAAACCGTGGTCCATGAACCAGGGGCGAAGCGTAGACGGTTCAAGAACGTCACCCACCTTCAAATTCAGGCAGTTCTTCATCACGGCACCCGGACTGGGCAGGCGCATGATAAAGGAATCCAGGGGGCAAACCGTAATAAAGGGCGCCTCCCCATGATTGGAATTGTACTTATCTACGTCTCGAAAAAACTTTAGACGTTCTTCTAGGACACCCTCAAAAGGAACCTTCTTTTCGTAAGGCTTCAGGCCCACCGAAGGGAAGAATCGCACGAACTGCTCCCCCACCAGGCTTTCCAGATTTTCAACCCATGCCTCGGCACTTCGGTAATCCCTAGCCACCACAATAATGGGCTCCGGATTCTTCAAGTAACGAGTCGCCACCATCATGGCCGCAAGCGGAATCGTCGCTCCGTTTACGTGGATGGCCTCTCCCTTGACCTTGTGAAAAACGTTAAGGGTTTGCGAGTGGGCGAAGGTTAAAAATTCTGATAAGGATTCCATAATTCGGTGTAAAGATAGCTTTTTTAGCTTTACACCACAGCCTTGGATTTCCAGCGGCCGCTGCGCCAACGCCAAAGGTTTGCTATGGAACGGTAGAATTCATCGCAGGCAATGCCGAGCCATAAACCCACCAGCCCAAGGTCCAGAACAAAAGCCAGGAACAGTGCAGTCGGAGCCGCCAGGCCCCACATCATGCCGCTTCCCACAATGGCCGGGAACTTGGAATCACCGGAAGCCCGCAAGGACGTGGTTACGATAAAGTTCACCGCCTTGAAAGGCTGCACCGCCACATCGCACCAAAGGCAAAGGCATCCAAGCTTAATGACGTCGGGATTATCCGTAAAGAATCCGATTAGACGCTCCCCCATCAGGGCCATGCAAATGGACAGCACCAGACCGCTGACCACGCCAATGGCAAGGGTCTGATAGACCCTCTTGTTGGCCTTTTCAAAATCGTGGGCCCCCACCAGATGGGCTACCAGAATCTGGTTTCCGTGGCCAAGGCCACTGCCAAGAATCACAGAAAGGGCTGCGAAGTTTCCCGCAAAGACGCGGGCCGTCATGGCCGTCGTTCCCACATACACAACCATGGCGGTAATAAAAACCTGGAACAGCTGAAAGCTGATGGGTTCCGCAGCGGCAGGCAATCCAATTCGGATCCAGTCCGGCAAAATGGCGCGGGAACGTTTCAGGTCGCGACGGTGAGTCTGATGTTCCACCTTATACCGCAAAACGCACCACAAGATTCCAGAAGAAATCAACCAGGAAAGCGCGGTGGCCAGGGCGACGCCATACACGCCCATCTTCGGCAAGCCAAAACAACCTTCCAGGAAAATGTAGTTCATGACCGCATTGGAAATAATGGTCACTAAATTGCCTAGCAAATTCCAAATTGTCAACCCGTGGGTAGCAATAAGGGCCGTCAACGTCGACTGCGCAGACCTGAAAGCAAAACCGGCAGCCACCACAGAAAGGAACTGCTTGGCAAACTGGGCGGGAGCCTCTTCCAACCCCATCCACTTGGGAATGTACCCCGAAATGGGCCAAATGATCAAGCTGAGGGCAAATCCAAGAATCAGACTGCCCACCAACACCATGGACTGCGTCGAACGGGCGTGACTTTTCTGATTGGCCCCGATAAACTGCGATGCGATACTGGCACCGGATTGGGCCAGGGCATTGAGGGCCGTAAAAAGGGCGGCAAGAACAGGCATCATGGCGCCGACCCCAGCCGCAGCCGTTTCCGACGTTCGGGAAAGGAACCAGCTATCCATCAGGGGCTGGAGCATCCCAATGGCAAAAGTCAAAATGAGAGGCCACGAGAGGCTTATAAGGGAACGATCCTTGACTTCAACCTTTTTCATGGCGCGGATTTTAGAAATAAAGACGGCCAAAAACTAGATGGACATCAAATTAAATTGGTTCTACCAGTATACAGGAAAAAAACTCACTTTTGTGCAGTGTTCATATTGACAATTATCCATTTGAACACTATATTTATAAATGTAAAGTTCAAAAGCGAGGTTTATAATGGAAATGAACGATTCTATGCAGGGTAACGAAAGTTCCCGCAAGGAACTGACTTCCCGTCAGGAAGAAATCCTGGAATACATCAAGAAGTACTCCAAGGAAAACAAGATGCCGCCCACCGTGCGCGAAATCGGCAACCATTTTGAGATTTCTTCTACCAATGGCGTGCGTTCCATTCTCGCAGCCCTCATCAAGAAGGGTTACATCAGCCGTTCTCCCCGCCTGAGCCGCGGTATCGAAATCATCGGTTCCAACGATGACGAAAATAAGGAACTGGCACCCAGCAACACCATCGAAATTCCTATCGTGGGTCGAGTTGCAGCAGGTACCCCCATTCTCGCAGTGCAGAACCTGGAAGGTACTGTTACCATCGACCGCGATTTTCTGGCTTGCCGTACCGACGTCTTTGCACTCCGCGTCAAGGGCGATTCCATGATCAACGCAGGAATCTTTGATGGCGATTTGATCTTTGCACGTCAGCAGAAAACCGCAGACCGCGGCGAAATCATCGTAGCCCAGGTCGATAACGAAGCTACCGTCAAATATTACCACCCCAACGCAGACCACGTCGAGCTGCGCCCTGCAAACCCCAGCTACCGTCCCATCATCGTAAAGAAAGACAAGGACTTTGCCATTGCAGGCCGCGTCATCGGCGTTATGCGCAAGATTAGCTAACCTGCGATTTTTCAAACTCGCTTGCATTTATACAAAAAAAGGCGGACAAAAGTCCGTCTTTTTTTATACCCACACTTTTATAGCCATAAAGAAAGAACCACCGACGAAAGCCGGTGGATTCATTCATTAATCATCAAGATCGGCGAGATCGTCTTCGGCAGCCTTCAGATCGTCTGCGTCCGGTCCCATGATATCTTCATCTTCTTCATCAAGGGAGTCGCCCATGCCGCCCAGCTGGTATTCCACCTTGCGGGCTTCCTTGGACTGACCAAGCTTGAGGATGAATGCACATTCTTCGCAGTAACCGAGATGCTTATCGACCCAGAATTCCGGAGACACCAGGTTGCGGTTGCAACGGGTACACATCTGGGATGCAGCTTCGCGTTCGAAAGCCAGGTTCTGTTCTTCCAGTTCCTTAAGGATACGTTCAGTCAGTTCTTCCTGAGTTTCTTCAGCAAGAGAAGCCTTGTGACGGATAGCTGCAGTGGGCTTCATTTCGAGACTCTTCATTTCAGAAGACATCTTCTTCTTGTTGGAACGGTCTTCCTGTTCATCAATTTCGACGAACATGACAGACTTAGACAACTTCTTGACGCCTTCCAGCAAGACAGCATAGTCGTACTTGGAGTCAACCTTGGATTCAGCCTTGGGCTCAACCTTCACTTCCACTTTTTCTTCCTTGACTTCAACCTTTGCAGTCTTTGCATGAGCCTTTTCTTCGGCCTTGGGAGCTTCCTTCACGGCGGCCTTTGCAGTCTTTGCAGGAGCCTTTTCAGCAACCTTTTCTTCGGCCTTCGGAGTTTCCTTCGCTGCAGCCTTAGAAGCCTTGGTTTCCTTGGCACTTGCCTTGGAAGCCTTTGCAGGAGCGGATTCAGCAGCCTTGGCTGCGGCCTTTGCCTTGGCGGGAGCAGCCTTTTCGACCTTTTCAACCTTTTCGGCAGCCTTGGCAGCCGGTTTGGCAGCAGACTTAGAAGCAGTCTTGGAGGCAGTTTCCTTGGCAGCAGACTTTGCGGCCTTGGGAACTTCCTTTTCTACAGGCTTAGTTGCCGGTTTCTTGGCTGCACTGGCAGTGGCAGTCTTTTTTGCAGCCGGTTTCTTTTCGGCGGCCTTGGTTTCCTTCGTTGCAACTTTCTTAGAACTCATAGATTACTTCTTTTCTTCGATTTTAATGTTTAAAATTGGGTCGTTCGGTTCAATGCGGCAAACAATATCTTGCCCCTGAAGAACGCGGCCAAACACAGTATGCTTGCCATCCAGGTGGTGCTGCGGTGTCTGAGTAATAAAGAACTGAGATCCGTTGGTGTTGGGGCCACGGTTCGCCATAGAAATCACACCGGCATCATGAACCAGGCTGCTGATTTCATCGTCAATGGTATATCCAGGACCGCCGGTGCCATTTCCCTTAGGATCGCCACCCTGAATCATAAAACCGTTAATCACACGATGGAACAGAAGTCCATTGTAAAAACCGCTATTGGAAAGTTCAACAAAGTTTGCCACCGTATTCGGAGCAGCCTTAAAATCCAGTTCCACGACAATAGGACCTTCATGAGTAGAAATGGTCGCTACAATGGACTTGATTCCAGTATAATCCTTATTGAAGACCTTCCCTTTTTCGCCATCAGCAAATGTCAAGGAAAAAAGTCCACACAGACCAACACAAAAAACACATGCAAGTGCTAATTTCTTGAACAGTTTCATAGATTCCATCATGTAATCGTATACGAACGAGTTTTTGTCAATAAAAACTAATTGCCTGTAGAATATAGAATATATCGGTTCGGGGGAGGCTGAGCATTTTCTATATTTGGGCGAAATTAAGACGCTTTTAACGAAGTTCTCAACAACTGGAACCAATAGCTCACTATGGCTCATAACGACAATATCAGAAACTTCAGTATTATCGCCCACATCGACCACGGTAAATCCACCCTGGCCGACCGAATGATCGAACTGACCAAGACCGTTTCCAAGAACGAAATGATGAACCAGCTCCTGGACGACATGGACCTGGAACGCGAACGCGGTATCACCATCAAGGCCCACGCCATCCGCATGGTCTACGAACGTGACGGCAAGGAATACATTCTGAACATGATCGACACCCCGGGTCACGTGGACTTCACCTATGAAGTGAGCCGTTCCCTAGCCGCTTGCGAAGGAGCCATCCTGGTGGTGGACGCAAGCCAGGGCATCGAAGCCCAGACCCTCTCCAACCTGTACCTGGCCATCGAGAACAACCTGGAAGTGATTCCCGTGTTGAACAAGGTTGACTTGCCGGGTGCCCAGCCCGACCACTTCGCCCAGATGATCGGCGACCTGCTAGGCTACGATCCGGATAAGATTCCCCGCATTTCTGCAAAGACCGGCCTGAACGTAGAACAGGTCCTGGACAAGATCGTCGATGAAATTCCCGCCCCCACTGGCGAAAGCGATAAGCCCCTGAAGGCATTGATCTTTGACTCCGTGTACGATTCCTACCGCGGCGTGATCAACTACATCCGTATTGTAGAAGGCACCCTGAAGCCCGGCATGAAGATCCGCATGATGAAAACCGGCGGCGAATACATGGTGACCGAAGTAGGTACCTTCAGCATGCGTCGCGACCCCAAGCCGGAACTGACTGCAGGCATGGTAGGTTATGTGCTTGCCAACGTGAAGACCATTAGCGACGTGAAGATCGGCGACACCTTGACCGACGCAGCAAATCCTGCAACGGAGCCCCTGCCCGGCTACAAGGATATCCTCCCCATGATCTACTCCGGTATCTACCCCATCAATCCGGAAGATTACAAGGACCTGCGCGAAGCTCTTGAAAAGTTGCGCTTGAACGACTCCGCCCTCACCTGGGAACCGGAAACTTCCGAAGCCTTGGGCTTTGGTTTCCGCACTGGCTTCCTGGGACTCTTGCACATGGAAATCGTGCAGGAACGCCTGGACCGCGAATTCAACGTGGACATCATTACCACCGTCCCCAACGTGGAGTACCACGTTTACATGAGCGATGGCGAAATGATCAAGATCGAAAGCCCCAGCAAGCTCCCCGACGCCAGCCGCTACGACCACATCGAGGAACCTTACGTAAAGGCCCAGATCTTTACCCCCAAGGAATTCGTGGGCGCCCTCATGACCCTCTGCGACGAAAAGCGCGGCGAGTTCGAGACCATGGAATACCTGGACGAAACCAAGTGTATCTTGAAGTACAACCTGCCCCTGGCAGAAATCATGTTCGACTTCTATGACCGTCTGAAGTCCGTGAGCCGCGGTTACGCCGGCCTGGATTACGCCCCCATGGGTTACCGCCAGAACAACCTGGTGAAGCTGGACATCCTCCTGAACGGTGATCCGGTGGACGCCTTCTCCGTGATTATCCATCGCGACAAGGCCCACACTTACGCCAACGCCATCTGCGTCAAGCTGAAGGACCTTATTCCCCGTCAGCAGTTCGACGTGGCTATCCAGGGTGCCATCGGCGGAAAGATCATCAGCCGCAGCACCGTGAAGGCAGTGCGTAAGGACGTGCTTGCCAAGTGCTATGGCGGTGACATTACCCGTAAGCGCAAGCTCCTTGAAAAGCAGAAGGAAGGTAAGAAGCGCATGAAGAGCATCGGCTCTGTGGAAGTACCTCAGAAGGCATTCCTCGCAGTTCTTTCCCTCTCCGACAATTCCTCCGGCGGCAGCGAAGACTAATCGAGGCGGGGTTAAGAGTTGTCTAGACTAGACCGAAAAGTTAGGCGTTTGCAGAGGCGTAACAGCCAAAGCCACGCCTTCTTTTTGTTTTTCGTCCTGATAGCCATATTCGCGGCATCCATTTTTGCCCGATACTATGTAATCGATCCGGTGCAGATTCCCGACTCTTCCATGTTCCCTAAGTTCAAGGAACGCTCGGTTGTCTGGGTATGCAAGCTCCCCCAATGCGCATCATCTGCCAAGGAGCAGGATTACGTCCTGGCAAAGTTCTATAGCAACGAGTATATGATCCGCAGGATTATCGCCATGCCGGGCGATACAATCAGCATCTCGGACAAGGGTAAAGTCATTACGCCCCACCGCCACTTCAAATGGAAAGGCGAAGACGCATTCATCCAGACCCAATCCATCTACATTCCCAAAATCGGCGACACCCTCAGATTCGAACAACTGAACGAAGTAGAACAGGATTACCTGATTTCATACCTCCATAGCCTAGGCGAAAAAGTATTCGTCAAGACCACCTTGTGGCAAGGCGAAAGAGAAATCAATATTGACCGTGTCGGTGCAACCAAAATCGCAAACAGACAGGTCAGCCTAAAGGAAATTGACTTTCTGCCCTGGCAAGACCGTTACCTGATTGAACTCCAGATTAGACGGAGTGAACCCGGTAATTCACCAATCAAGTTAAAACGCAAACTATATAGAATAAAGCAAAAGGAACTGCCTCCTACAAATATCGCGGAACAAGACTCCCTGCAAGACTCTGTAGACATCTCCTTGACCCCACCAGGCGAAGTTGCAGTCCCAGAAATTGCCAAGGTCGATACGGCAAGCGACGAACCGCAGCCACCTCCCCCACCCGAAGAGACTGCGGAACCACTAGACGAAGTAATCATTACAAAGGACTGTTACTTCCTAGCCTGCGAAAAAGGATCCAACTGCCCCGACTCCCGTGAACTAGGTTACTTCTCTGCCGACCACATTGTGGGGCTCCACCTAAAGACCCCCGACAAGATAAAGGCGAAGTTCGTAGACCCGGCCCTCACCTACGTCAAAGCAGCAGAAGTCGTAGCCAGGGACATCTGGAGGATCGTAAAGGACTCCGCAGAAAAAGCCTACAACTTCGTGGTTGAAATCTTCAAGAGCGACGAGGCTGCCGAAAGCGAAAAGGATGATGAAAGCGAAGACGCTCCCAGCAAGAAGGTCAAGAAACCTCAGCCGACTAAGCCCCGAAAGTCAGCCATCAGACGCGAAGACATGGAGCCCTAACACGAAATCCTAATCGTAGGTTCCAATCGCAAAACCAAACGCGAAACTTCAAACACTAAACTTCAAACGGAATCATTCCGATAAAAAAGAAAGGCGGCCGGTAAAACCAGCCGTCTTTCTTTATAGTCCATTCGCTTTCGGAATTAGTCCAGAGTGTGAACCAGCAGACCGTCGCGGAGCTTGGGTTCGAACCAGGTGCTCTTGGGCGGCATGATTTCGCCAGCGTCGGCGATGTTCATGAGCTGATCCAGAGTGGTCGGATACATGGCAAATGCGCAAGCGCATTCACCGCTATCGACACGCTTCACCAGTTCGCCGAGACCACGGATACCACCGACGAAGTCGATATTCTTGGAGGTACGAGGATCATCAACGTCGAAGAGGGGCTTCAGGATGAGCTTCTGGAGGAGAGCCACGTCAAGGCTATCTACGGGGCCAAGGTTCTGGAGGTATTCAGCCTTGAAGGAGCAAGCATACCACTTGCCGCCCATGTAGAAGTTGACCTGGTTCTGCTTTGCGGGGCTCTGCATTTCAGCCAGCGGAGCAATGTCAAAGACCTTTTCCATTTCAGCCATGAGCTGTTCCGGAGTACGGCCGTTCAGAGACTTGAGAACGCGGTTGTAGTCCAAGATCTTCAGCTGGGTGCTGGGGAACAGGATAGCGAGATAGCGGTTGAATTCTTCGTCACCGGTGTAGGTGCCAGCCTTCTTGGCTTCTTCGGCACGGTAGCTAGCGGCGCGAGCGCCTGCAGCACTACGGTGGTGACCGTCGGCGATGTAGCTCACGGGAACAGCTTCGAAAGCCTTGCGGATAGCGGCGATCTTGGCGTCGTCTTCGATAACCCACACAGTGTGGCCAAAGCCATCAGCTTCGGTAACGAAGTCATAGGTGGGAGCAGTCTTGATTACGTCAGCCAGCAAAGCGAACTGACCTTCGTCGCGGTAGGTCAGGAACACCGGACCAGTGTTGGCGTTGGTGCCGAGAACGTGGCGGAGACGGTCTTCTTCCTTGTCTGCGCGGGTCAGTTCGTGCTTCTTGATGGTACCATTGAAATAGTCTTCTGCAGGAACGCAGCAAACCAGACCGTACTGTTCACGGCCGTTCATGGTCTGGCGATAAATGTAAAGGCAGTCCTTCTTGTCGTGAGCGATAACGCCATCGGCAATCATCTTGTCCAGGTTTTCGCGAGCGTGGGCATAGACCTTAGGATCGTATGCATCCAGGCTGTCGTCCAGTTCCAGTTCGGAACGGGTAACGCGGAGGTAGGAGTGAGGAAGGCCCTGAGCCATTTCCTTGGCTTCAGCGCGGTTCATCACGTCGTACGGGAGAGCGGAGATGTTCTTGGCTTCGGCCGGATCAACGGGGCGCAGAGCCTTGAACGGGTAGATGTGCATCATAGGTTTCTTTCCTTTGTTGCGTGTTTCTTTGATTAAAACTTCATCTTCGGCAATCAGATTGTGAATATAGCCCGTCTTGGCAGCAAGCCACTTCTTTTTGCGGTAGCCCACCACGAAGTAGGCGATAAAGAAGAAAATAAAGCCAGTAATGGTGGCAATAATTTCGATACCCACCAGGAAGGCGAAAAGGTGACCGGAAGCGTTGTGCCACAGGTTACCCATGATCGTACCGAAATTGCTCCAGGAGACCTGTTCGAATTCCTTGAGGAAGTCAAAACTGATGGCTTCGGGCTGCACAATGGCACAGCCAAGAGCATAACCTGCCGGATAGAAAAAACCGAACTGAGTGACCGGGTTAGCCACAAAATCTGCGATGACACCGGGAACCTTGGGCAACTTGAACAAGGCGCAAGTAGCCACAGTCATAATGATGGCAACGCCAAAGGTGGGACTCACACCAATAAACACACCCACAAATACAGACCAGGCCACTTCCAGAGCATCGTGACGCCTCGGGAACATTCTATTGTAATAAATGCGGCTAAGGCGCTTATACTTGGATTCCTGACGTCTTTTGGGGATTCTATCTAAAACACTCATATGGTTTGCAAAGATAGCAATTTTTCTACATTTTCAATCATGAAACATCTGATATCGCAAGAAGGTTTTGACAAGTTCAAGGCGGAATGGGAACATTTGAAGTTCGTGGAACGCCCCGCCATGATCAACCAGGTCCAGGCAGCCGCTGCCGAAGGTGACCGTAGCGAAAATGCAGCCTACACTTATGGCCGTATGCGAGTCCGCGAAATCGACCGCCGCCTCCGCGAACTGGATCGAATCCTGGACGGTGCCCAGGTGGTTGCCGCCCCCGCCTCTGACGACGGCTCCATCAGATTCGGCGCTACCGTCAAGATGAAAGATATCAAGACCAAGCGCGAACGCATCTACAGCATCGTAGGCGAAAAGGAAATCAACCCGCTGGAAGGCAAGATCAGTATGAAGTCTCCCGTCGGCGAAGCCCTCATGGGAAAGAAGCAAGGCGAACAAGTGCAAGTACAGGCCCCCAAAGGCCTAATCACCTACGAAATCGTGGAAGTAAGTTATTAAGTATTGAGGCCGGTCGCTTCGCGCCCTCTGAGGTTCGATGCGGAAACCCCTCAAACCTCAAAGCATCCGAAGGATGCGCCCTCTCACCTCAAAGCGGCAACGCCGCGACCTCGTACCTGTTATGTTTATCGATTCTCATTGCCATTTGGATGCTTACGAGGAATATTCTGGCGAAACGCTGGATGCACTTTTTGCCCGCCTGCAGGCCGCAACGGATGCCGCACGCTTAAATTCAACCAGCACCGCCGCCTTCCCCATTCCCGACCTCAGTAGCCAAAAAAGCTGGAGCAGCTCCAAGTCCAACACGCCCGACCCTAACATACGCATGCCCGAAGCATTCATCCACGTGGCCTGCGACCCCAAGGATCTTGACAAAGGCGTCGAGCTTATCGAAAAATACAGTTTCGTATACGGCGCATTCGGAATCCACCCGGAATACGTCAGCGTCACCACTCCCGACGACGAAGCCCGCATTGCAGGCCTCCTGAAGCACCCCAAGTGCGTCGCCTGTGGCGAAATCGGCCTCGACTACCATTACGGCGCCGACAAAAAAATCGACCAGTGCAAACTTTTTGAACGTCAGCTGTCTATCGGCATAGACTCCGGCAAGCCCCTGGTATTCCACCTCCGCGAAGCCGACGAAGACGCCCTGGCCATTCTCCGTAACGCAAACCTGCACGACCGCAACATCCACGTACATTGCTTTACGGGTTCTCCCGAATTCGTCGAAGAACTTCTGTCCCTAGACGCAAACGTGTTCATCGGATTTACCGGGATCGTCACCTTCAAGAGTGCCCAGAACGTCCGTGACGCCGCCATGCTGGTCCCCTACAACCAGATCCTGCTAGAAACAGATTCCCCCTACATGGCCCCCGTGCCCCACCGCGGAAAAACCTGCCATTCCGGATTCATTCCCTACACCGCCCAGATGCTTTCGGACATCAAAAAAATACCTGTAGATGAACTCTACAGGCAATGTCGCGAAAATACTCGCCAGTGTTACGGAATCTAGGCTGAAAGTCTACGGCTTGTAGTGCTGTTCCAGATAAGCCAGGGCCTCACCCGTAGTCAAAGGTTTGCTGAAATAGAAACCTTGAATCAGGCGGCATCCCTCTTCCTTCAAGAAGTTCAGCTGTTCTTCGGTTTCGACACCTTCGGCCACCAGGTCCAAACCCAGCGACTTAGAAATACCGATTACCATTCGGGCGAACGTGGCGTCTTCCTCGTTTTCGGTCATATGATCGATAAAGGACTTATCCATCTTCAGCGTATGAATCGGATAGCGCTTTAAGTAAGAGAGGGAGCTGTAACCCGTACCAAAATCGTCAATGGAAATCTGCAACCCCATATTCGACAGGGCGCGCATGATCTCGATGGTCTTTTCGGCCTCGCACATGGCGGTATATTCGGTAATTTCCAGCTTCAGGTTACGGGGATGGAGCTGAGTCTCGATAAGCACTCGCTTGATGTCATCCACCATGTTATCAAGGGCAAACTGTTTAGCCGAGAAGTTAACAGCAACCTGAATGTCCTTGTAGCCCATGTCCACCCACTGCTTAGCCTGCTTGCAGGCCATGCGCAAAATCTGGGCGCCCATAGGAATAATCAAGCCCGTTTCTTCGGCAATGGGAATAAACTCGGCCGGCGAGACAATCCCCTTTTCTTCTTGCTGCCAGCGAACCAGAGCTTCAAAGGCCACCACCTTGTCCTTCGCACCGGTATCTACAATGGGCTGGTACATCAAGATAAATTCGCTATCCTGAATGGCACGGCGGATTTCAAATTCCAGCTTATAGAGCCTCATGGCCTTTTCGCGGATGCGGCCACTAAAGAACTGGATATCGCCGTGGTTAACGCCCTTCTTCATTTCGCGGAGGCTGGCCGTCGCATTGGCAAGAATATCTTCGACGCAATCCACGTCGCGGTTCAGGGCTACCGCCATAGACACGCTGATATAAAGTTCGCGGCCATCGATCTGAATAGGCATCTTTACCGCATTATGAATGCGGCGTACAATTGGCAGAACATCATCATCGCTATCGGTACTGCGGATGCCGTGCAAAATAAGAGCAAACACGTCGGGGCCAATGCGGGCGATGGAATCGTTGCTGCGGCACTGGGCCTTAAGACGTTCCGACATGACACGCAAGACGTTGTCGCCTACGTTAATAGAGAACGACGTATTGATCGCACCAAAACTATCGATATCCAGGAGGGCCACCGCAAAAATATAATTGGGATTCTGGTGGGCCATGTCCACGTCTACCTTGAGCTTTTCCAAGAAGAACTTGCGGTTGTAGACACCCGTCAGAGCGTCCTGGTAGACATAATAATAGTTCTGCTTTTCTGCGGCAAAACGATCCAGTTCCTCGGTCAGGGAACCGATCACACGAATGGGCCTCCCCTCTTCGTTCTTCTGCACATGTCCAGAAATCTGCAGACGGTGCTCCCTGGAAACCGCATTCTGGAGTGAAATCTTGATATTGAAGTTTTCGCAGCGTTCCAGGGCGCCATTCAAGGCTTCGCGGAAATTTTCCCAGTCGTTTTCGACAATACGGGTTCGCATCACGTCGAAGGTATCGTCCACATTGACCATTTCGGCCATGAGCAGCTTAAGAGCCTTCTGGGACCAGTAAACCTTTCCGCTAACCACGTCGAACGTCCAAAAACCGTTGGCAGAAACGTCTACCATCATCTGGAACAGTTCGTCGCGTTCCAGCAAATCTCGCTGAAGATCTCGGGTCGGGTAAGAAGTTATGGTTGGCGGCGGCACGATATTCACATCGTTGCGCATCTTCTTGCGGTTACCCACGATGGGGAACTTATAAGTGAATGCCACCAGGAACAGGAAAAAGACCGACAGCACGTAAGGTACCACCATAAACACGTTATGGATACTGCGTACCAGCTCCGGTATAAACACAGCAAAGAAAATTCCTGCAAAAATCAGCAGGAAACGAACGATCTTCTTTTCATCGAAAAGCCGCATTTAAACCAAATCCCGTTAATCCAAATACCAAAACCATATAACTGAACAAAAAATATAACTTTTCTTTTACAAAAATACATCTGACTTACAAAAAACATTCAACAAAGCCAGAATAAGGCCTCAAACAGGCCCATTATACGCAAAAAATCCGTAGCATTCCCGCTACGGATCTTTTTTTATAGTGCCAGAGGGACTCGAACCCTCGTTGCCGGCGTGAGAGGCCAGTGTCCTAGACCACTAGACGATGGCACCGAAAAATGTTTCTACTTAAGCCTTCGCAAAAGCGGTGCTAAATGTAGTAAACATTTTTGAACTTGTCATCAAAGACCGGATATTAGTCTCTGTAGTACAGGTCCAGGTTGTTCTTGACCGGAGTTGCAGCTTCCAGGTTGTTCACGAATTCGTTGAACAGGCTTGCAGCACCGTAGCTAGAAGCGTTCTGGACGTCGGACTTAACAGCGGACTTCAGAGCTTCTTCTTCAGGAGTCTTCTTGGAGGTGACCTTCAGCATCACGGCACCAATATCGGTTGCCATTGCAGCGGTCCATTCACCTTCCTTGGCGTTCTTGACAGCCTTGGCGAAGTTCACGTTGCCGTAGCCGAAGCCCGGAACGTAACCGTCAACAGAAGCGCTCTTGGTTTCTACGCGGACCTTTTCAATCTTGGTGGTAGAATCGTCGGCGTTGAAGGCCTTGACCTTGTCGGCAACAGAGTTCAGGTAAGCTTCAGCAGCGGAAGCAGCCTTGTTGCGGAGGAGAGTTGCCTTGATGTCGTTGAAGAACAGGTCGAGGCTACGTTCGCCAGCCTTGAGGTCGGCAGTCTTGATAGCGACAGCAACCCACTTGTTGTTCTTCATGACCGGAGAAACCTTGCTGGATTCTTCGGGCAGGATTTCGTTGGGCCATGCGTAGGCAGCCAGACCCTTCAGGTAACCGACACCGTCGATGTTGTCGCCACGAGAAATCCAGTTGGACTTCTGAACCATCAGGTTCTGATCCTTGGCAGCTTCTTCGAAGGACTTGCCTGCATCAACGCTAGCCTTAACCTGAGTAAGAACGTTTTCGAGGCTGTCGATAGTTTCAGAAGAAGCGTTCACGACCAGCAGGATGTGACCGACCTTGACCAGGTCAGCACCGGTAGAGTCCTTGGACTTGCCGTAAGACTTAATGATATGGTAGCCGAAGCGGGTCTTCACCGGTTCAGAGATAGCGCCGGAATCCAGGGCGAAAGCCTTGTCTTCGAATTCCTTGACATAGACACCACGACCAACGTAATCGTCGCTCAGGATGCCGCCCTTTTCTGCAGTACCCGGATCTTCGGAAGAAATGCGAGCCATGTCTTCGAAGGTGGTGGTAGAAGAGGAGTCGGTGAGCTGGTAGTAGAGAGTCATTGCATATTCGCGGATGCGTGCATCGTCACCGGCGGTAGCTTCGACCGGCAGGTAAGCATACTGGAACTGGGCCATGTCCTTCATCACGAAGAAGCTGTCCTTATGTGCATTGAAGTAACCGGCAACCATGACGCTGTCGACAGTGTTTTCGTCAACGGCAAAGTCAGAAGCAGAGGCGACTGCCACCTGCAGTTCGTAGTCAGTCATACGGCGACCGACGGTCCAGTTAGCTTCGAGAGAAGTAGCGTGGAAGGAAGCACCGACCAGAGCCTGCAGTTGGCGAACGGGGATGGTGTTGGTCTTCAGGTCTTCTTCGTACTGAAGCATGACACCCCACTTGAAGGCTTCGGGAGTCTTGAGCCAGGCGTCGTATTCATCCTTGTTGAAGGTAGAATCGGTGAGGAACTTGGGCAGACTTGCGATGTAGGCCTGAGAGCGCTGCATCAAGTCTTCCTGGGAGGTAGCCTGCTGCTGGATAGCATAGAGGCGACGCTGAGCTTCCTGCACCAGACGGCCGCGGACTGCATCCGGATTGCGGGTGAATTCAGATTCCAGTTCGGCGACCGAGGCCTGCAGTTCGGCCTTTTCGAATTCGCCATTCAGGAGAATCTGGCGAACGAAAGAGCGGAAGACTTCGGAACGGAGCTGGTTGTACTGTTCGTCTTCGAGGTGCTGACCCTGATACTGGTTCTGCACGATCATCTTGATACGGGCGTCGAATTCAGCATAGGTGATCTTGCTGTCGTTGACTTCACCAACCGGGTAGCTCTTGCCCTGGTTCGGTACACGGTCCATGGCCAGAAGGCCAACAGCGATACCTGCGGCAAAGATTACAATAATCCACTTGGCTTTTTCATTAATCCACGTTAACATAGAGTAGACTCCATTAAAATTTTGTCGGCGCAAAATGTAGTAAAAAAATCCATTTGGTTTTATTTTGTTGTCATATAATGCCGAAATACGGCTTTTTTTCTATCTATTACACATCCAAAAGTCAATAGATTCTGAACGGAGTTTGAACATGTACGATATTTTGGTCCTCGGTGCCGGCATTTCCGGATTAAGCGCAGCCCTTCATGCTGCAGAAAAAGGTCTCTCTGTAGTCATCCTCACCAAGGGAGCTAAACCGGACGGTTCATCAAACTACGCTCAGGGCGGTATCGCTACCGTTACCAAGAAGACAGACAAGTTCAAGTTCCATATTGACGATACCCTGGAAGCAGGCGCCGGCCTCTGCAAGAAGGAACCGGTAAACATCCTGACCAAGAGTGGCCCAGCCACCATCCAGCAGCTTGTAAAATGGGGCGTCCAGTTTACCCCCAATCCGGTGAACCGAGAAGAGTTCGACCTCCATCTGGAAGGCGGCCACAGCCATCACCGCATCCTCCACGCCGCAGACCTTACCGGAAAGGAAATCATGCGCGCCCTCCTCTGCGAACTTCACAAGCAGAAGAACATCGATTACCTTGAAAACTGCTACATCAAGGACCTGATCTGCCAGGGCGAAGGCAAGGAAAAGCGCTGCATCGGCGCAAAGATCATTCACCAGAAGACAGGCGAAGTCGAAAACATCTACGCCAAGTCCACAGTCCTTTCTACCGGTGGCGCCGGACGTATCTGGCAGTACACCGTATGCCCGCCCGACAGCTGCGGCGACGGCATGGCCATTGCAGCCCGTGCAGGTGCAGCACTGCAGGACATCGAATTCATGCAGTTCCACCCCACCAGTCTTTACGCCCCCAGCCTCAAGAAGCCCTTCCTCATTTCCGAAGCGGTCCGCGGCTTTGGCGGCATCCTCAAGAACGACAAGGGCGAAGAATTCATGAACCAGGTGCATCCGCTCCACTCCCTGGCACCCCGCGATATCGTGGCCCGCGCCATCCACAGCGAAATGCAGCGTCTGGGCAAGCCCCACATGTACATCGACCTGACCGGCCACACCCCCAAGGACATCCGCAGCCACTTCCCCAACATCTATGCCAAGTGCATGGAAGTGGGCGTCGACATGACCAAGGAATGGATCCCCGTCGTTCCCGCAGCACACTACATGTGCGGCGGTGTTCTGGTAGACACCTGGTCCCGTACAGAAATCAAAGGTCTCTATGCATGCGGCGAAGTCGCAGCAACAGGCGTTCACGGAGCAAACCGCCTGGCCTCCAACTCCCTCCTCGAAAGCGTCGTCTACGCCGTTCGCGCCATCGACAACATCGTGGAAAGCGGCCTCCTCAATGAAAAGATCTCCACACCTCGTTCCAACAAGAAGGAAAAGGTTTCTTACACCAAGTCCGCTTTCTGGCGCAAGCGCAAGAAGATCCTTCAGGACATGATGTGGACCCACTGCGGTATCGTACGTACCGTGGCCGGCCTGAACCAGGGCCTCAAGGTCATCGAAGGTCTAGAAAAGGAAGTGGACGCCGCAATCAAGAACAAGGAAACCGAAAACTTCTACTTCCTTGAATTCCTGAACGCCCTCCAGGTCTCCAAGATGATCCTGATCGCAGCTCTGCGCCGTAAGGAATCCCGCGGTCTCCATTACATTCTGGATTACCCCAATCCGAATCCCAAGACCAAGCACCAGAGCATTTACCTAAACGACAAGGAGTAAGGGGTTTGAGGGATGAGATATGAGATTTGGGTATAAGCGGGATTAGTCCGTCTAACTAGAAAATATGACGTATTAATCCTGCAAAAAAATCATAATTCACTCTTCACTGTTCACTATTCACTGTTTTCGGGATTTTAATTGGCAGCAGGCAAGAACGACAAACCTTCTAAGATTGGCGGTTATAGACCGGTACAGGAACTGGGTGCCGGCGCCATGGGCAAACTGTGGCTTTGCCACGACCCTTCCCTAGACCGCATGGTGGTGGTCAAGCAGATGCAAACCACCCAGGAAGACAACCCCGATGCCCTCAAGCGCTTCATGCAAGAGGGTAACATCCTAGCCCACCTGAACCACCCCGCCATTACCAGACCCTACGGCCTCTGGAAAGAAAGCGACGGCAAGCTATCGCTTTCGATGGAATTCGTTCACGGCTACACCCTGCGCAACATCCTGGACAAGTGCAAGCAGCCTCCCCTGTGGGTCGTTATGCTGGTGCTCTACGAAGTGCTGAGCGCCCTGGGCCACGCCCACCGCCAGAACGTAGTCCACCGCGACATCAAGCCCGCCAACATCATGATCGATAACGACGGTCGTGTGCGTCTGCTGGACTTCGGCATCGCCTATACCGACAACAAGCTGGACTTCAACCGATTCTTCAAGGACGAAGAGGAACGCAGCCGCATCACCCAGACCGGCGCGATTCTCGGTACAGTCACCTACATGAGCCCCGAGCAGACTCTTGGCGAAGACGCCTCCCCCGCTTCCGACCTGTTCGCCGTCGGCATCGTGGCCATCGAGATGCTCACCGGCCAGAATATATTCCGCGGGGCGAACTTCAGCGAGACCATCCAGCGCATCCAGAAACTGCGAATCACCCCCAAGGTATTCCCCAAGGAAGTCCCCATGGCCCTTCGCAAGTTCGTGCTGAAGCTGGTAGCCAAGAAGCCCAAGAACCGCCCCCTCACCGCAGCCGATGCCGCCGACCAGCTGGCCGCCATCATGAAGAACTACCCCCGCGACCTCACTCCCTATATGAGCGTCTGGTGTTCCGCCCTCAAGGAATCCAACGGTCCCCTGTCGGGATCCGATTATTCGACCCCGGCACTCTACAAGGATAGCCGCAAGAAAATGTTCCTGCTTGGACTATCAATTGGAGTAGTCATCAGCACCGCTGTGACCGTCCTCATCCATACCGCCCTGTAAAAAATTTTATTTTTGGCCTGAATATGAATACTATCGATATAGTCAGTCTCGTGTTGATGACCATCCTGATGCTCATTGGCCTCTGGCACGGACTCCTGCGTGGTATTTTCAGACTCCTGGCCTGGATTGCCGCCATTACCGACGCCTACTTCATCAACAAGTTCTTTTCCGATACCGTAGCAGGATTCGGCTTTAGCGATTTTTCCGCTTCGATTATCTGTATTTGCATAGGATTCCTGGTTCCCTTCCTCGCCCTGCTCTTTACTGGCCACATGGTCAACCATTACGTATCCGACACAGTCGTTGGAAAGGTGGACCGCATCCTTGGAGCCTTCTTTGGACTGGTGAAGGGCGCCCTGGTCATGTTCGTCATACTGACAATCCTCCATGTAATGCCCTTCGGGGGCTTTGTGCAGGAGACCCGCGACAATTCCGTTTCTTATGCCGCCTACAAGACCGTACTTGCGACTATGGGATACTCAACGGAGCCTGTAGACCTTGTAGGTGCCGCCGAACGAAAGGCCTCTGAAATCACAGAGAAGATGGCCAACAAGGCCTCCGAAAAAGTAGAAGAGGTGGCCAAGGAAACCGTAGAAAAGGCAACCGACGCCGCCAAGGAAGCAGCCAGGGAAGCCGCCGCCAAGGCCGTAAAGGAAGCCTCCGAAAAAATAGCCCCCACTTCAGAAAAGTAGGAGCCAGATCAAAAACCAGAAACGGTTTTACTGAGCAAGTCGCCGGGCTGTCAGCTCGGCTTCTTTCATTATATCCTCTTCGCCATCCACATGACGGTCCCTCATTACGAACTGGCCGTTACATATAACGTGCTTGATTGCGCTATTGTCTGCGGAATACACCCAGTTGCTAACCAGATTGTGGTTGGGGGTTAGACGTTCATTCCTGAGGTCCACCAAAAGGGCGTCAGCCAAAAGACCTTCAACAATGGCTCCGGCCGGAACGCCATAGGCAATGGCCACATTGGAAGAAGCCATTTTCAGAGCATCGGCGGCAGGCAACTTTTCGGCGCTGCTAGAAACCTTGGTCAAGAGAGAAGTCAGCTTCATCTCTTCGTGCATATCCAGGTTGTTGTTGGAGGAAGCACCGTCGGTCCCGACGCCTACCAGCATGCCGCTTTCCAGCATCTTGTGGATCTTGGGGATGCCACTACATAACTTCAAATTGGAACAGGGATTGACAATGGCCGCAGAACAGGATTCCGCCATGAGCGTCATGTCGTTTCCGCTGAGGTGGACGCAATGGGCCGCCACGAAATTTCCGCCAAGGGCGCCGAACTTGTCCATCAGTTCTACCGGCGTGCAGCCGTACTTCTTTTTGCAGTCCTTGACTTCGGTAGCAGTTTCGGCCAGATGGGTATGAAGAATATACTCCTCCTTGCGGGCCACTTCCACACAACGTTTGAAGGTCTTGTCGCTAACGGTATAGATGGCGTGGGGCATTACCGCCAGAGAAACACGGTCAGACTCCATGCGGTGTTCCTGCAGGAACTTGAAGCTGGCCTCGGTCAGTTCGGGCGTCTGGAGCGCATCGGCCACCGTCACGCCAATGGCCGCGCGAATCCCCATTTCCTTGACCGCCTTGATGGTCTCTTCGCGGTGCCAGTACATGTCGGCAAAGAACACCGTACCCGACTTGATCATCTCGAGAATGGCCAGGCGGGATCCCACCCGGATATCCTTGGGAGTAAGCTTCGCCTCGAAGGGCCAGATGTGCTGAGTCAGCCACTGCTGCAGGGGCATATCGTCGGCATAACCGCGAAGGAGGGTCATGGCCGCATGGGTATGGCCGTTATAGAACGGCGGGAGGATCGCCAGGCCGGAGCAGTCCACGATTTCGGCATTGTTGTAATCGGCTGCGGTCAGCGGGCGTTCCACCTTGGCGAACTTCTTGCCCGAAATAAGGATGTCCCTGACGGAGCCGTTAAAATAGACGGACTTCAATACCATTTTACCCATAAATGCCTCATTTTCGCGAAAAAAAGAACTTTTTTGTTCACAGAATATAGCTCTTTTTCGCCTTTTGCAACAAATTTTTAAGAAGAATCTCAACTTTCACTTAATTTATTGTATAATTAAGGTATGGCTATAAATGATCTAGAAACACTTCCTATTTCCCGTTCCGAATTTCAGCGTCTTGACATCTTCAAGAACGTCACCTTTGAAAGTTTGGCAGGATATTTGTTGAGCTGCCATACAGTAAATGTGGAACCGGGAACCCTTCTTATCGACCCTGAACACCCCAAGCGCCGCTTGCTGGTGTTGTTAGACGGAATGATGGAAGTCAAGATGGAAGTCGAAGGCGGCAACTTCAAGGATGTCATCGAACCGGGCCACTGTGCCGGTGAAATGTCCATCTTCGACAGCGTAAAGCCCAGCGCCTACGTATTCGCCAAGGACCCCTGCCGCATTCTGGTGATCGAACCCGAAGTCGCCCTGGCCATGATCAACGCCTCTCACGACTTGTGCCTGAACTTTTTGCATATGCTGAGCCAGCGCCTGCGCAACAACAACCGCGTGGTGTGCGAAGAAGAATACCACATCCGCTGCATCGAAGAAAACGCAAAGGTGGACTCCCTTACGGGCCTCCACAACCGCCGTTGGCTCGAAGAAATGTACACCCGCGAAATCAACCGCAGCAACGCCGGCAATTTCCGCCTGTCTGCCGTCATGATGGACATCGACCATTTCAAGCGGGTAAACGACACTTACGGCCATCTGGCCGGTGACCAGGTCCTGATCGCCGTGGCCGGAGCCATTACCGACAGCCTGCGCCCCTCCGACATGCCCGTACGCTACGGCGGCGAAGAATTCAGCGTGTTCCTGCCGGGAACCTCCACCGAAAACGCCCGCATAATCGCAGAACGCCTGCGCAAGGCCGTCGAAAAGCTGCGCATTCCCCTGCCCGACGGCCAGGTGATTCCCGTAACCATCAGCCTGGGCTTTACGGAACGCCAGGATGGCGACACAGTCCGCTCCATTATCGAACGTGCCGACCAGGCCCTTTATAACGCCAAGCAGAACGGCCGCAACAGAGCCTGCCTGAACCTTGGCGAAGGCGGCATGCTGCTGCTCTAGCCTCTACAACTAACGATCCATTTTTATGACGGTGCCAGGTTTATTATCTGTGTCACCGTCTTTTGTTATGACCCAGACAACATCCATTCCCTTGGCCAGGTCAGGGTCTACCTTTTCGGCAACACCATCAGTCAGAATGACCACCTGCGAAAAGTGCCTTTCCTGGGCATGCACGAAAATAGGTGTAAAGCTAGTCCCACCGCGCCCCTTGAACTCAATCTGGGCAATAGAGCGGCGGTTGAACAGTACCGTTTCATCGGGATCCTGAACCGCGGTGTCAAAACTCCAGAGGTATACGCCGGTATAGTTGGCAATACGCTCGATTTCCACAATGAATCGCGACAAGTCCTGGGTGCCCACGCTGCCCGAGGTATCGGCATACACCGCCACCGGTTCGACACACTTCGTGGTATACCCCAGAAAGGGTTTGCCGTAATGTTTATTCCAGCGCCTGCGGGACTGTTCCTTCTGGTAACTCAGGAAGGGCCCCAGCTTGAGCCTCAGAATATCACCCCAGTTCAAGGGCTGCTCCTGGGCCTTCATCACCATCTCGATACCAGTGCCATCGAGATGCCCCCAGCCGTGGTTTCGCCCGATGTTCTCCACCACGTTGCGCACATAGTCGTCGATATAGGCATCTTCCTCGAAACCTTCCCCATGCTGGTTGTCCAAGCGCCACCTTGTGATTTCGCCCAGGGGGCAATTCTCGTCGATTTCGCCATCCCCACCCACAAACTGGACGGTAACATCGGGGAAATCCTGATCTAGCAGAGTCAAGTACTGCTCGAAACTCAGGCAGTTCTTATAGCCAAACATCATGGGCAAAAGGCTCATGACATCGCCCTTTCTGCAGTTGCCCACATCCTCCTTGAAACGGGGAATCTTGATACCCGTCTCTTCATAAATCAGGCTGTTAATGGCCAGATCCATGGCCACGTTCTCTTTGTAGGCACGGCGACGGTCACTGGAACTGCGGTGGGTGCAGTGGTGCAGCAGCACATGCATCATCTCGTGGATCAAGACATAGGTGCGCTCCCCCTCTTCCAGCGAAACAAAGAACTGGGGATTGTACCGAAGGCTTATGCGGCCATTCTTGACGCACACCCCCATGGTTTCTACAGAATCCGTAGCCACCGTATTCATACCCACCAGCAAGTTGAAGCTGAACGGGCTGTACACAAGGAGACGGCATATGGTCCCCTGAAAACTCTTTTCAAAATCCGTCACGACACCCCCTAAGCCGCAATAATGATATCGTCTCGGTCCAGGTCAGACACCGAAATATTGTTCATCTTGGTAAAGTTCAAGACCCAGGCGTCATAGGCAGAAGCTCCGCCGTTCTTGCCCTCCTTATTCATCAGGGCGGCGTTATAAATCTTGTAGCGCCTGGGAGTCTTGCGCCAGGCCAGGAACTGGTCCTTCTTCTCCTTCATCCAGCCCTTTACAAAGGCTACAATGGCCTCGTTGGGGCAGCATTCCAGGAACGCCAGGATGTTTTTCTCGTGCTTTTCGTTAAGTCTGGTAGACTTTACCAGTTCCAGCAAGGAATGGCAGGTCGGAACAGCCAACTTGATGTTATTCTTGAAGGCCTCCCTGACAACCTTAACCATGACCTTGTCCATGGACTGCAGGATCTTCTTGACGTCAATCTCGTGAACGCGATCCACCTCGCAGAATTCCGCAAACTTCATGGCATAGCTGAAACCCACATAGGCCGACGCAATCTCCGTCAAGAAGTTGACGTTACCCGTGGTAATGTCATCATTATTATTGCTGAAATTCATCAGACATTCCCCCAGGTGGGTCCAGTCGCGGGGCGAAGGCCCCTTCTTACCCTGAATGGCAAGCTCCTCGATGGTCTTGGTGGGGAGAACGATGAACTCCGGATACTTTCTCAAGAAATCGGGAACGGCCTCGTGAATCTGGCCGGCCTCCACGCGGCGGCTGAAATCCTCGAGGTACTCCTTGTCGGTGGACGCAAAAGTGAAGTTCTTGATTCGGCTTTCCTGGGCCGGGTCGCGACGGGTGCCGTTATAAATCGTGGCGTTGTCGTTGTCGGCACAAACCACGTAAGTGTTCTCCTTGAGAACCACCCCGAACAGGCGGTGCTCCAGGAGCAGTTCCATAATACCGTCCTGGATAACCGCATTGCCGCGCTTACATTCGTCCAGGAACAGAATATAAATATCGTCGTACTGGGTCAGACGGCTGTAATGCATGCCGTTTTCTTCGTACAGCTGGGCCATCTTGTCGTCGTAGGCCTTGCAAGTGGGAATCCAGCTGGGCGGGCAGCTATAAGTTCGACCGCCGAATTCCTGGAAGTTACCGATCAGGTCGGCCGGATCCATAATAGACACGCAGCGGCTAATCACATGCACCCGATCCAGGGGCAAGCCGTGCTTCTTGGCGATAATCTCGCGGACAGTGTTGTGAACGTAGCTGGTCTTGCCGATACCATGGTTACCCATGAGCCCCAGAGTGTGAGACGGCAGAAGACCATTTTCAATGAAACGATTAATCGAATTGATATCCATATTTTTACACCTCACCTATATTATCGTTTGATCGCCTCAAATTGTATAATCAAAAAAAATGACCCGCCATCTAATGGCAGGTCAAGTTTTATTCGTCAGAACCTTACGAAACGGAACCGCATCTATTCCTTATATTCAAGGAAGTTGAAGCCAAGCTTAATCTTGTGATGACGGGGATGACCTTCACCATTGATATCTTCGTAAAGAAGAATCTTGACCTTGACGGTCTGTTCCTGGGTAGCCGTGTAGCTCAACAGTTCATAAGGAGTTGCGCCGTTATTGGAGGCACTGGCAAGAGTCTTGCCCGAGTTGTCAACCAGGAACAGGTCGAAGTCCTGGGGAACGCGGTTATACGTTGCAATATCGTCACCAGAAGAGAGCCAAGAAATGGCGGCACGATACTTATATCCCGGCTTTACAGTAAAGGGGATGAACAGTTCGTACTGATTCTTGCCGCTAACCTTTGTGAACATCCTATTGATATCGCCATACCAGTAGTTAGACTTATTGATGTAATGTTCATAACCAGGTTCGTTAATGTATTCAGAGCCCATGAGAGCCGGATAGTAAGGAATGCCTACGGCACCGCTCTTGTTTTCATCGTTGATTTTCAGGATGCTGGAAGTCAGGAGTCGAGCCTTGGCCATTTCGGGATGGTAACGCATGAAAGGCTGTCTCCTAATGAGATTGGCCATCATGTTGGCGGTATAAGCCGTAGCACCCATAGTTCCATCCATAACCTCGTACTTGGTGTAGACGGAATCACCCTTGGAGTAGGTCTTGACATCGGTCTTGCGCTTGGACTTATCGAAGAAGCTAAAGTCCGTGTAGTTCGCAATTTCGGGCTTCTGGCCCCTTACGGTCTTGCCAGCGTTGGTGTACGGGGCGTTGGCCCAGGCCGAGAAGAAACCCATGGCATTCTTGGTATCTACAGAACCGACGGTGATTGCGTTGGCGGCATAAGCCTTGGCATTCATCAGGCCCTTTCTATTGTTCTTGTAGTTACCGGCACCCACGATTTCAAGCATGTGGTTTTCGTAGATGTAATTATCCAGCTCCCGGGTCTCTTCGGTATACTTATCGGTGGGAGTATCTTCGGCAGCATGAACACCCATGTAAATCTGGGGGTCACGGCTAGACGGATTTTCGGGATACGGGCTCTTTTCGCACTTGGAGTTGTGAATAAAAGTGTAAGCCCCCTTATCCTGACCCGGCATAGCGTAATTCAGGAGAGTGGCGTTGTATTCGTCATTCGGGGTGGGTACATGAGCCTGGCAAGTGATATTATCCAAAACACTGCCTTCCAGCAAGAAGAACTTCGAGGGAGTCTGATCCTTCAACCAGGCCGGGTAAGCCTTGGTATCTACATAGATGCCGACATAATCGTCACTAAAGTTATAATAGTTGTATTTCAGATTCTCGTAAGGGAAGGCCTTTCCGCTCTGGCTGTACGGCACTTCATCGAAGTTCTTGAACTGCAAGTAAACATAGTCATTGTAGGAAGAAGAAATCCCCACAATCGTAAGCTTGTCGGAATTGGTCTTGGAGAAACTGACATCGTAGCCCGTAGCCGTCTTTGCACCATTAACCGTATAGGGGGTAGTGGAGAAATTGTATATGACGGGAGTTTGATCGTACTGGCTCCACCCGAAATAATACCTGGCGTTAGGAGTATGATAAAGGGAGTAGCAATTGGTATTGTAGTAGGTCTGGTACGTGATGAAATTCTTCGTAGGGAGACCATCAGATCCACGATCATGATTGTAAATACCTTCGTCGAATTCGGCTCGGTACGCAGTCTTAACAGCTACAGATGCAGCCTGCAGGTTGTCGCCACCAAGGCCATTTTTCTTGATAGCCATGTGGTCTGCATCCTTGTAGACCATGGGTGAATTCATCTTGCTAGCCTTACGGCCAAGAAGGTCATAATTAGTCGCTGCACCTGCAGTTACGCAGGCCAGCGCCGTCGTCATGACGCACAGTGTCTTTTTTTTCATCTTTTCCTCTTCATTTTCCCTACGCAACAGTTTTACGACCGTTAATACGATCGTTGGTGAAATATAAAATAGTTTGTCATAAATTTCGGTAAAATTTTGTACGAGCAAAAAATCTGCAATACAGATGCAGTTAATTTGTCATACATGTACAGCAAAATGCTTGTAAATGATTTTTAATGCGACTCAAGAAATCAAACCCATTCTTTTGGTAGAATGGAATCGCAGCCAAATACGCATCTACAGTAAGGAATCTACAATGATTTAGCAAATGGAGCCGACTGATTTAAAATGAAGTCATTCAAATCAGCATCGCCACAATCAAATGCTTTAAGAGTTTCCGAAGATTTAAGTTTTAGAAATTTAGGGACAATCACACCTGTCTGAAACAAGGATCAACACCTCCATTTGCTTCTTCGCGGGCGCGTTTTTCACGCATTCCCTCCTCATACGCTTTACACATGATTTCGTAATTCCGTAAGCGTCTAGCGCGAGCTTCTGGAGACTCGGTGCGTTTTTCCTGCATACGGGCTAAGAAACGGCGAGCATCCTCACCGAACAAGATCGGGGTTTCTCGTATTTCACGAGCCATAAGTACCTCTTTTTCTAAAAGCAAATCTAGAATCACTAACCCTGCCGCGTCAAGGGATACAAATTAGGGTTGATCATTTTGCAAACAGTTGTTTGCACGATTTCATATTCTGTCAACACAGCTAAAAACGAAAAGCTGATGGTTCTTGACCACCAGCTCATAATCATTTCCGTAAGATAGCATTCTTTTGATTATAGAGATGTTCCAGCATCGTTGTTGGCAGGGGTATTCCCTGGCTTACATAATGAGCAGGTCGTGTTCCTGCCAGCTATCCAACAACATCAACCAGATGGTTAATGAGCCCTGCCGCGAATGCACGTACGGACTTTTGCAAGTCTATATCGACTGTCGCAAGGATTAATGAATTACGGAATTAAATATAACTTACAATTTTGACAGTTTTGTGTCAATCACCACCCTATTTTTATACCATACAAAATGATCAAATTTTCGTTTTCTAAACTCTATCGTAATTTTTAATTCATTCAATTTCCGAGTTATAAAATCGTTATATTCTATATAATCAAATCCGTCTTGCCACTTTTGAATTGTATTCTTCTTTATCTCCGGAAAATACCGAGGCAAGTAATCTTTAAGAATCGTATCTAAAATTGAATAATCGTCTCGCCCGTACAAATTGCAATTGTGATAACAGCAATACTTTGAAGCAAATGAAAATAGATTTACCTTTCCATTGCAACGAGCAATTTCATTCACAATTTCAGGATCGCCAGCCTTTAATCTTTTATCAACATGTTCAATCTTTGAAATAATCTCGGCCAACTCAACCATACTGATTTTACTTTTGTGCTGAGAAAGATGCGTTGAATTCGTTATATCAATCAAGCCAATTTTCATGGCTACAATTTCAGGATCTGTATTTAAAGGGAACCTTTTCAAGCACCTCGTTATCAGATCATTTTCAGGACCATAATTGTCTGATTGTAAAACAGCTCTATGTTCAGTTTCAAGAGTTTCATTGGATATAATATCTCCAGAAACATCTCGATACTTTGGTTTGGCAACATCCTTGTCTTTCAAGCTCATAATCAACGAAATCAACCAAGTAAAACAACTAAGAAGAAACAATCCAGAAGCATTGTCCTGACCAGAACATTCCGCTGCTCGTCCATGCGGACAACGGGAAGCCAATGCGGAGCAAGGATCTAAAGTCGCGTTCCCCGGCCCTTCGGGCTTCCATCCCTAACGCAACCTCCTGTAAGTTTACATTGCGACGGGCTATCCCATTATAGAGTTTTTCTTGACCGTTTGTTCAAAATCAATATCGCTTAAAACGGAGAAATCGTAGTTCATACAATTACCTGTTCTCTAATTCCTGCAACCAGGCAATTTGTCAATAAAGTTTTTACCCTGCTCAAGTTTTTTTTGAAGTCTTTTTCTCGATCGTCTTGATAGAATCCAAGAAAGCCTTTTCTACAGACGAGAGCGTCTTTTGCTGGTATTTGCGATATTCACCGGTAGCCTTTTCGACCGCCTGTTCATGGGAAATAGAGCCATTGCCTTTAAGCAAATGTTCGCCACCAGCCGTCAGGATTTGATCCAAATGCTTTGACCAGTCCGCCATAGTCATCGGTTCATGGCGTTCGGCCTTGCGCTCTGCGAAGTCCAGATAACCTGAAACGATTTGCCCCATGGCTCGCAATTCCCTTTCATCCAGATAATTTTTGGCAATCAACGCCTCTTGAAGAGTCGGCTTATCCCCAGAAAAAGTCGTAAGTCCCATAAAAACCTTTTCGGCATCTGCGCGGCTATAGATGACCTCCGCCGCAGTCTGCCCGTGCACGGCAAAATGCATCTTGTTCTGCACCTTCTTGAAGAACAGAACCGATGTATCCGCCTTGGGGTCATAGTCAATACTCGTCGCGTAAATGTCGAGAACCTGTCGGTAGAACACCTTCTCGCTGGCACGGATGTCGCGAATCCGCGCCAGAAGTTCTTGCCAGTAGCTGCCTCCGCCAAGATTTTTCAGGCGTTCATCGTCCATCGTAAAGCCCTTGACAATATACTCCTTGAGGCGTTTCGTGGCCCACTGCCTGAACTGGGTGCCTCGCAGGGACTTTACGCGGTAACCGACAGAAATAATGACGTCAAGGTTGTAAAAATTGGTCATTTTCGTCAAATTATGCGTAAATTCGGAATTTCCGAATTTTCTCATCACCTGCGATTCAACCAGTTCACCTTCCTGGAAAATGTTCTTTATATGCTCGTTTATGGTCGATTTAGACTTGCTAAACAGCACGGACATCTGGTCCTGCGTAAGCCAGGCCGTCTCGCCCTCGAAACGGACCTCCACATTGATGGACTCGTCATTGGTCCTGAAAATTACAATCTCTTCGTTCATATCGTTCCAAAAGCCTATACATTTGTTCACTATCAAATGTACACAAACGCAGGACGGTTGTCAATACCCCCGCGCATTTTTTGAAAAATATTTCGCGGGGGCGCGCCGGCGACCCCGCGGGCATCTTGCGCCCCGCATCCAGCAACAGCCCTACCTCAACGGATTCTTGTCACTCTTGTACCACTTCATGAATTCGGCGATGCCGTCGTGAAGGCTCCAGTAGGGCTTGTAGCCGCATTCCGCCTCGAGTTTCGCGGTGTCGGCGTTCGTCTGGTAAACATCGCCCGGCTGCATCAGCAGGAATTCCTTCTTTGCGGGCACGCCGTTCGGGCATTCCGCAGCGACAGGCATATGGTCGAGCGCATGCACGCAGCCTTCCGCGATGTCGTCGATGTAGGTGAAGTCGCGAATCATGTCACCGTTGTTGAACACCTTGATGGGCTCGCCCTTCGAAATGGCGCGGGCAAAAAGCATCGGGTCATGTCGGGGCGTTCCCCGGCCAAGGCCGGGGCCGGGCTCTCGTGGCACAAAATTGCGGCATCACGCCGTAATTTTTCCGCCTAGAGGGCCGAGCGCGGGACACCAGCGGCCCTCCCGGCCCTTCGGGCTTCGATCCCTAACGCAGATGCAGGAGACAAAACACTACCCAACATTAATTTTAAGCAATCCATTTAAATCAGCCGACTTGCAAGATTGAGCAATATCAGACAAATCACCAACTTCAAGAGTTACATGCTCAACAACAACGTCCCTTTTTCGCAACAAGAAGCGAAACTCTCTTTGATACGAGAACTCTCTTCTTTTTCGGAACGCATTTTTGGGGTATTCTTCCAAAACGTTATCCTTGGCGAAATCGTAATAATTCACGGTTTTTTTGGTAAGGCAATAACCCTCTTTCAGGGCTGCCTTTTCCAATCTTTCAACAAATAATTCCATACGCGGAATCGCAACCGCATGTTCGCCATAATTAATCATTTTTTCTGAAAACAATACATTCCGTTTCAAATCATCCAAAGAAGCGTACTGCTTTTGCGAATCAAATCTAATCGTCGAAAAGCACATTATATAGCTTTTCAAAACATCATCATTACAACAAATTGACACAGGACCAGCTAGATCTTTCAATTCCTGCTGACCAAAGAAAACTTTTATTGAATTAGGCTGAAATATTTTGCAACATTCATAAGGATCATTTTGTTTAAAACTATCAGACGCTACCGCTCTCCGAAAATAGGCTCTTCATCAACATGTGTGGGTGGCTTCGCCACCCTTTTTTGTTGACTTTCGCCTAAATTAAACAAAAAATGGGCTATTTTCTAAAATTTAATCGCCAAAAAAAACAGAAGAAAAAGCCCATGTCAAAATTATACAAATCCATCTTCAATGTCAACGGCTGTTCAGTCGTCAAGCAGGAACAAACCGATACCACGGTCACCATCACGGTAAGACTCACCAAGGGCAACGCCAGCAGGTGCGGCTGTTGCGGGCGAAAAGGGAAACTCTACGACAACGGCCGGGAACAGAGGGTATGGCGGACGCTCGATCTCGGCACGAAAATGGGCTTCATCAAGATGGACACCTACAGGGTGAAGTGCAGGAAGTG